>PLLH01000103.1 GCA_003140895.1 Elusimicrobiota bacterium | reverse complement strand
CGGGCATCGGCATATCGTTCTCGTGCCCGACTCCGCCCACGGCACAAACCCGGCCAGCGCCGCTTTGGCTTCGTTTGATGTGGTCGAGGTTAAATCAGAAGCCAACGGCCAGCTCGATATGGCTGATTACAAATCCAAACTGACGGACGAAGTGGCCCTTGTGATGATCACTCTCCCCAATACAGTGGGAATCTTCGAAGGAAATATCGAAGAAGTCATCAAGCAAGCTCACGCCAAAGGCGCGCTGGTTTATATGGACGGCGCCAATTTCAACGCCCTGGCCGGACTTCTTCGTCCAGGCGACTTAGGGTTTGACATCTGCCACATCAATCTCCACAAAACCTTTTCCACGCCTCACGGCGGAGGCGGACCCGGAGCGGGACCTGTGGGCGTCAAAAAAGAACTTATTCCTTTTCTCCCCATCCCGCGCGTCGTTAAAGAAAAAGAAGGGTTTCGTCTGTTGGATTCGAAGAAAGAATGCCCACAATCAATCGGACAGATGAAAAGCTTTTTCGGGAACACGGGAATTCTGATTCGCGCCTATGTTTACATGCTCTCTCTTGGTGAAAACGGCGTCCGGGAGATGAGCCGGCGCGCGATTTTGAACGCGAATTACATCCGAGTCCGTCTGGGGAAAATATTTGAAAGCGTTTCGAATGAGCCGTGCATGCATGAAGCGGTGTTTGGCGGCGGCCCGGCGCTTAAAAACGGCGCCAAAACCCTGGATATCGCGAAGCGGCTCCTCGACTACGGATATTACGCGCCCACGATTTACTTTCCCCACATCGTTCACGAAGCCATGATGATCGAACCGACCGAAACGGAAACCCCGGAAACACTGGACTCGTTCTGCGAGACGATGGAAACGATCGTCAAAGAAATTGAAACGAATCCCGATCTCGTGAAAAACGCCCCGCACACAACGCCGGTTCGGCGGCTCGATGAAGTCAAAGCCGCCCGCGAACCGATTTTAAAATGGGAACACTAAATCTTGAATGAACGCTCAGAGGGGATGGGATGTCCGGGCACAGTGACTCAGAGAGCCCGCCGCGGCGGGCGAGCGTGGAACGGAGCTCGGATATCCCATCCCCTCTAACAGTTCAGGAGAGGGCTGAGGGAGGATCTGGTTCCGCTCCATCCCTGTTGAGTCGCTCCACCAGACCCTCCCTCAGCCCCAACTTATCTCCCACCTGGTCTATTATCGACAGTGGCCGTCTTTCCGGGCTGCTCAACATGTCCGCCGACTTAGCCGCCCTTGAATCCATGAACGGAAGAGAACACGCTCGTCCAACACTCCGCTTCTTTCAGTGGGATAAGAAAACGGTGAGCTATGGCTATTTGATGGATGTGGATCGAGTCAAAACGTGGGCCCATGAGAATGGAACGAATACTGTGGTTCAACGTCCGACCGGCGGGGGCGTGGTGCTTCACCAAATATCCGATTTGAGCCTCTCTCTTCTTTGGCCCCGACATAAAAATCTTCTCTCAGAAAAACCGCGGGACGCTTATGCCGCCATTCACGCTTTCATTAAGAAGGCCATCGAACCGATTCTAAGCAAGTCGGGAACATCTTTGTATACGAGACCGACTGGAAGCTGCCGAACGGAAACCAAACCGGAACGGTTCTCTCTCTGCTATTTAGAACCTGTGTGCAACGATATTATGATTGGCGAGAAGAAGATCATCGGCGGCGCGCTTCGAATCACGAGAAACGCGATTCTCTATCAGGGGAATATTCTTCTGGAGGAACAACAATCCGTTGAAGATGTGAAAACAGCTATTTCCGCTGTTTTTTCCGCTTGGCCCGGTCCTGCTCTTTAATCTGAGTCCACCTAAGTTTGACATCATCCGGCGTCAGGGTTTCTTTTTTCGACTTCTTGAACACATGCGGGTGTCGATTGATAAGTTTGGTTCTCAAGGTATGAAGGACATCATCAATCGTGAAACGGCCGGCTTCTTTGGCGAGAGTGGCATGAAATAGAACCTGGAGAAGGATATCGCCTAATTCTTCTTCGAGATTCTCGAAATCATTTTTTTTGACGGCCTCAACGACTTCCTGAGACTCTTCTTTTAAATACTTAAGAAGCGACTCATGCGTTTGAGCCCGGTCCCACGGGCAGCCGCCGGGCGCCCGGAGGCGCGCCATGAGGGCGACAAGATTGTTAAATGTTGTTTTTTTCTTCTTCGACATATTCAGGTAAAATTACCAAATCCTTAAACGGAGTAAACAGATGAAAACAAAGTTAGGATACACAGACAGCCATGCCAAAGCCGGGATCAACGTTCCCTTGCCGGGAATCGAATGCTGGCCCAATCAATACCCCGACTACGAAATCACCATCGCCATCCCAGAGTACACGTCCATTTGTCCCAAAACCAAACTGCCGGATTTCGGAACCATCACGATTCACTACATCCCCAACAAGCGCTGCGTTGAACTGAAATCGCTCAAGATGTACCTGCTCGCTTACCGGAATCTGGGGATTTTTTACGAGAACGCGGTGAACCGAATTCTGAAGGACATCGTGAAGGCCTGCCAACCCAAATGGGTCGTTGTTCGAGGGGATTTTTCATCGAGGGGCGGCTTGAACAGCTCCATCGAAGCCACCTTTGGCCGTAAGCCTCGATAGGGAACCTACCACTTCAGCTTCGATAGCCTCTGAAGCGCTTCTTCCAAACGAGAGACGTCCACCGTGAGCGCGAAACGGACGTATCCTTCGCCGGAAGGGCCAAAACCGTGGCCCGGCGTGCAAAGAACACCCGTTTGATCCAACATGTGCGTCACGGTTTCCATGGAGCTTAAGCCCTGCGGCGTGTGAGCCCACACGTAAAATGTCGCGTCAGGCATTTTCACGTTCCAGCCCAAATCTTTGAGGCCGGGAACGAAAAGATCCCGGCGCTTCTTATACAGGCTCCGCATTTCCTGAACGCAAGCCTGAGGGCCCGTGAGCGCTGCGATCCCGGCGGATTGAACCACTTCAAACGTTCCGGAGTCGAAATTATCTTTCACGGTGGCCAGCTGCCTCACCACGTCTTTGTTTCCGCAAATCCAGCCGATTCGCCACCCGGTCATGTTGTAGGTTTTAGAAAGCGAATGGAATTCCACCCCCACGTCTTTGGCCCCCGGCACTTCCAGGAAACTCATGGGCGGTTCGTCGTAATACATTTCGGAATAGGCGTTGTCGTGCGCCACGACAATTTGATGTTTCTTGGCGAAACGAACGACCTTTTCAAAGAATTTTCGCGTGGCGAGAGCTGAGGTTGGGTTATTGGGGTAGCCAAGGAAAAGAAGGCTGGCGCGTTCAAGAACGGGTTCCGGGATGGCATCCAAATCGGGCAGGAACCCATATTCTTCGATGAGAGGCATGTGATACACCTCCCCATCCGCCAACAGCGTGGACCCTTGATAAACGGGATAGCCCGGATCCGGCACAAGCACAACTTCATTTGGATTGACCACCGCCAGCGGCAAATGGGCGATCCCTTCTTTGGAACCAATGAGGGCGTAGATTTCATCAGACGGATCGACGGAGACGTTGAACCGCCGCTTCATAAACTGCGCCACCGCTCCGCGAAATTCTTTGAGTCCGGCGCCGAACGGATATTTGTGATAGGCGGGGTTGCCGAGGGCTTTCCGGGCGGCTTCAACGATGTGAGGCGGCGTGGGCTGATCGGGGTCTCCGACGCCCAGAGATATGAGGTCAACGCCCTTTTGAATCGCCGCCTTCTTCCGCCGATCTACCTCGGCGAACAAATAGGGAGGCAACTTTTGAAGCCGCTGACTGAGCGAGGATCTGACTTTCATATTTTTAAACCCTAAACTCTAAGTTCTAAATCCTAATGAAACTCCAATTTCCCAAAATACCTTGGTTAGGATTTAGTGCTTAGTCATTAGATATTTAGCACATCGAACATGCTGTAGAAACCGGGGCGTTTTCCGGCCACCCAACGGGCCGCTTCCAAAGCTCCCGCGGCAAGCGCGTCCCGGGAATGAGCGCGGTGCGTGAGCTCAAGACGCTCACCCGCATGAGATATCAACACCGTATGATCTCCGACGATGTCCCCCGCTCGAACCGCCAGAATGCCGATTTCTTTTTTTGTTCTGGCTCCCACAAGCCCTTCACGTCCGTACACAAAATCCTTGGGGCTTCGACGCGACGAAGCCGCGGCGATGTCTGCCAACCGCATCGCCGATCCAGAGGGAGCGTCTTTCTTCAAATTGTGATGTGCTTCGATAATCTCAATATCGGACCCTGCCATCGCTTTCACTGCCTGTTCAACCAATCGGAATAAAACATTCATCCCGACGCTCATATTGGGAGAGAACACAATCGGGATTTTCCGAGAGAGCGCTTTGAGTTGCGCCACGCCCTGGGTCTTAAGGCCGGTGGTTCCCACAACAAGGCCGCGGCGGCCTTTGGCCACAATCGACGCGGTTTTGAGTACCGCCTCCGGCGCCGTAAAATCAATAACCACTTCCGTCTTGGTCAATACTTCCCGAATATCTCCCACAATAGGGGCCTTCCCATCATCCGTAAAGCGTCCCACCGCCTCATGCGACGGCATCTCAACACCGGCCATGATGTGGAAACGCGAATCGGCGCTCGCCAGCGACAAAATACGCGTCCCCATCCGTCCAGCCGCGCCCGTCACCACAATCCGAGTTCTATTTTTATCCACGAGAGCCTCCTTTTCCAGGAACGTTCAACTCAATCCGCCCCACGCCGTATTTTTTCATGGCCGCCTTGACTTTTTCCAGGGTTCCTGAGGTCACCGTGACGAGCGGCAAACGAAGCGACGCGTCACGGATGAGCCCCGCTTCGGCCATGGCCGCTTTGATCGGCGCCGGATTCGTTTCAAGAAACATCGCTTTGATAAGCGGATACAGAGACAGATGAATGGACCGCGCGGCGTGAAACTCTTCGTTCAGGGCCAACGAACACATCTCGGCAATGGCTCCCGGAACCAAATTGGCCACGACTGAAATCACCCCTTTGGCGCCAATGGCCATGAGCGGGAGCGTCAAAGAATCGTCACCGGAGATCACCGTGAACTGTTGCCCTAACGCTTCAATGATTTCCGTCGTTTGATCCATGCTGCCGGTCGACTCTTTAACTCCGATAATGTTTTTATTCTCCTTCGCGAGACGAATGATCGTGGACGGCAATAGATTCACGCCGGTCCGGGAGGGAATATTATAGAGAACCATCGGAATACGAACCGCGCGCGCGATGGCGGAGAAATGGGCGTTCAACCCTTCCTGCGTCGGACGGTTGTAATACGGGTTCACCGACAAAATGGCGTCGACTCCCAGCTTCTTGGCTTCCCGGGAAAGCAAAATCGCTTCGTCGGTTGAATTGGATCCCGCTCCGGCGATCACGGGGATCCGTTTGCGGACGGATCTCACAACCACCTCGATAACGCGGGCATGCTCTTTATAGGAAAGCGTGGAGGATTCGCCGGTGGTTCCCACCGGAACAATTCCGCTGGTGCCTTCGGAAATGTGCCATTCCACGAGTTCCCGAATTTTTTTCTCGTCGACTTTCCCGTTTTTAAACGGCGTGATCAGAGCGACAAACGAACCCTTCAACATAACATCTCCCTTTCCTTTAAAAATATTTAGACTAAAAAGACTCCTTGATAACAAACGCGGGCCGGGCCCGTCAGAAAAACATGATTATCGGCCGCCCAGCGAACGCCCAAACGGCCGCCCGGCAAATCGATCTTAATCTTACGGCTTGTGAGGCCGAACCGGGCGCCCGCCACGGCAATCGCGCACGCGCCCGAACCACACGCCAACGTCTCTCCGGCGCCCCGCTCCCATACGCGGGCTTTCACGTGGGCGTTGTTCAAGATTTCCACAAATTCGACGTTCACCCGTTTGGGGAAAAACGGATGATTCTCAATCATCGGACCATAGTGATGAACCGGGAACGCTTCCAGATTCTGAACAAAAATAACGCAATGGGGATTCCCCATGGAAATAGCGTGAATCCGGAAAATCTGATCGGCAATCCTAAACGGATGATCGACGATCGGCCCTTTCGCCTTGACGGGGATCTTGGTCCCTTCCAATATGGGCTGCCCCATATCCACGTCGATCTCAGACCCCTTGAATTCCACTTGAATGGGGCCGGCCTTTGTGTGGATGAGAATGCTTTTCCCGGCGCCTTTGTATTCCTTCAAATAGTGCGCCGCGGAACGCACCCCGTTGCCGCACATCTCGGCCATCGATCCGTCTGAATTAAAAAAAGCGAGATCGTATTCCTTCTTTGGGGCCGTCGTATTGATGACGAGCAACTGATCCCCCCCAATTCCATAGTGCCGGTTCAACAACAGTTGGGCCAGCTGTTTTGTTATCGAGACATCGGACTCGGACCGGGAAATGAAAACAAAATCATTTCCCGCCCCTTCCATTTTGATGAACGGCAACATCTTCTTTTTTTTCATAGTGGTTAAACGAGACCGCGTGGAATGGACTCCCCTCGAATCAGGTCGTCCATGGTTTCTCGTCTACGAACGATATCATATCGGCCGCCTGAAACCATGACCTCAGCGGCGCGCGGCCGAGAGTTGTATTGGGAGCTCATCGAAAATCCGTACGCCCCCGCCGTCAGGACAGCCAAAAGATCATTTTGGCGAGGTAATGCCATCAAGCGGTCCTTGGCCAAGAAATCTCCTGACTCGCAGATGGGCCCCACCACATCAACCCGGACTTTCGTTCCGGACGACCTGTGAACGGGGACAATCTCATGAAAAGCGTCGTAGAGAGCGGGACGCGCCAAATCATTCATGGCCGCATCCACAATAACGAAATGTTTTGGGCCGGCTCCTTTCCGATAGAGCACCTTCGTCACAAGAATCCCCGCTTGCGCGATAAGGGAGCGCCCCGGCTCAAGGAAAAGAGTCAAACCGGTGTTTTTAAGCGCCGGGACAAGGATCCGCGCCAGATCAACGGGCGTTTGCGGCTCTTCATCGTTATAGCTCACGCCCAAGCCGCCGCCGAGATCAATGAGTTCCAATGGAACCCCGGCTCGCTCCAAGCGACCCGCCAAATCCAAGAGAACCGCCAAGGCTTTTTTAAAAGGAGAAACCCGCGTAATTTGAGACCCGATGTGGGACTGAATTCCCACCGGCAGGAGGTGTCGCTGTTTCTTCGCCCATAAATAGAGAGGGAAAATATTTTTATGATAAACGCCGAATTTATTATCCGGCGTTCCCGTGCTGATGTGCGGGTGCCCGCCGGCTTTCACGTCCGGATTCACGCGCAACGAAAAAGGCGCCGGCCTGTTAAGAGAGGAAGCCACGTCATTTAACATCCGAAGCTCTTCTTCTGATTCAACGTTGATCAAACGGACTTTTTTTCGAATCGCCAGGATCAATTCGTCTTTTGTTTTTCCAACTCCGGAGAAAACAAGGTTTTGAGGAAGGAATCCAGACAACAACGCGCGGCGAAGTTCCCCTCCCGAAACGATATCGGCGCCGGCGCCCATCCGGGAAAGGACGCGGCCCACAGCCAGATTCGAATTGGCTTTGAGCGAATAACAAATCAAATGGGGAATATCCGCGAAGGCCGCCTCATAAGATCGAAACCGGGATTGGAGATCCGCCGCCGAGTACGCGTAAAAAGGAGTTCCCACGGCTTTCGCGACATCCGCCAGGGAAACGCCTTCCACAAAAAACTGATGGCGTTGATAGCTAAACTGCTCTGACCTCACGAAATAACTCCTTTTCGATGGATGGGCTGATTTTAGTGAATTTTTCGCTGGAAAAGATTATTTTGTCGACGAGAAGACAGTGAAGGAATCCAGAAGAGCTTGGAGAGTTGGATCCGGCGACGACACCCGGGGTCCGTGTGTGGCCCCCTGCTCCAAGAGATGACCGAGAGCGCTGTAGAAATGAAGGGTTTCAGGCGTTCCCTTTTTCATGAGCCCGTTCATGCCGCGGTCTGATATCGACGCATTGTGAGCCAAAAGCCCCAAATAGACAAGCCGCCCCCACTGCGCATCGAGAGAATCGCCCGTCACGCTCTTTTCCAACATGAGAGCCGCCTCCAGAAAACGCCCTTGGCCCTCATACACCAAAGACAACTCACGCATGATGTCCGTGTCGTCGGGTGACATCTCCAGCGCCTTCTTCAAATGAACTTCGGCTTTCTCATAATACCCCGCTTGCCGGAACGCCCGGCCCAACGGAAACCATATTTCCACTTCACGCCGATCGAGGACCATCGCCTTCTCGTAATAGGAAATGGCTTTCCCATACAGTTTGACGTTTTCATACGCCTGGGCGATATCCCTCTGGCGTTTCCAATTGGACGGATCAAACACGGCCGCTTGCTCATAGGCCGCAATGGCCCTGTCCATCCGCCCGGAGGATTCGTAGGATTTTCCAAGATAGAGATAGATTTGACGTTTCATGGATCGATTGGTGTCAAAATTAAGCGAGTTCTCCAGCTCTTGGGCCGCCTCAACCATGTCGCCTTTTTTATGAAGGAAAATGCCCAACTCCGATATAAGAACGGCCTTCAAACGCGACTTCCCATGTTCCGGCAGCCGCCCCAGTTCCGAACGGATGTCCTCTTCCGTCCGATGGGATGAGAACAACGCGGCGGACGCGAGAGCGGTTAAAAAAATCACCGCAACAGCGGTCGAAGCGACGGATCGCCACCCCTTCATGGCGCCACCGGCCCATTGACGTTCATTTTCAACGTTCGCTCGATCATTAACTTTTTTATCTCGAGAGCGGCTTTCCGGCCGGCCAACGCGCCCGCGTCGACACATTCTTTGCTTTTCCCAAGATCCACCATCGAGATACGCTGAACATCCGGCTCAATCAGGACATCGGCCTTGCTTTTCTTCAGTTTCATGAGAGTATCTTTTTGAATATCGATGGACCGGACGAGGGCTTTCAGCACGTTGGTCACTTCTCCGCTCATATCCTCGCCGTTGGGCATCACGGCCAGAATAAAATTCTGCCCATCGCCGCTCACGATATCCGTGGGCAAATTATCGACGAGGCCCCCATCCACGAGAAGCCGCTGGCGGTACTTCACCGGTTTAAAGATAGCCGGGATCGTGGCGCTGGCCCGAGCCGCCAAGGCAACGGACCCTTCATTAAAAACAACCCGGTCCCCGGTTCGCAAGTCCGTCGCGAGACACGTGAAAGGAATTTTTAAATCTGAAAAGGACATGTTGCCGATTTGACTCTGGAGATACGACTCCATCTTTGCCGTGGACAACAATTCGTCCGAAAGGATCAGCTTAACCATGCTGAAGTTGGAAAAATCCGTGAGTTGGTTCCATCCCACCTGGCCCGCCATCGCCTCAATCTTCTCAACGGGAAGGCCCGCGGCGTAGAGCGCTCCGACCAACGCCCCGACGGAGACTCCGACAATCTGATCGACAGGAATCCGTTCCTGTTCAAGAACGCGCAGGACGCCGATATGAGAAAGCCCGCGCGCCCCTCCTCCCCCCAGAACCAACACCACCCGCGGACGGCGCCCCACCGGCAGACGGACGAGGCTGTCCCACAACACTTCTGTGACCAGGCGGTCTGGCGCCACTCCGGCCGGCATGGCGACGGGAGATACAGCCGAGGCGGGTAAAACCATGGAAAGGGATAGAAGAAAGACAATGAAAGGGAATGACGGGCTCGAATTCAGTTTCGCACCCTTCTTCATGGATTACTCGAAGAGGGAACGGCCCATGGCTTTCTCAAGCTGGGCCGCCGCCATACAAACTTGAACCTGCGCATCAATCACAGCCAGATCCGCCGCCAGAACCCACTGCAAATAATCCACCCGCTCGCGGGAGAAACTGGAATTCCCCCGCTTCGCGAACCGTTGGCGGGCCGCGTGAAAATCAGCTTGTTCTTTCCGCCTCACCACCAGCTCCGAGACCCAATGCTCCACCCCCGCAAACGCGGACCGCACTTCCTTCTCAATCCGGTCTTCCAGTTGAACCCGCTCATAGCGCCCCTGCTCCGCCTTGTATCGGCTTCGTTTGATTTGGGCCAGGCTGGAGAACCCATCAAACAAGGGGATGTTCATGCTCAACCCCGCGTTCCAGTTGGATTCGGTCAACGGGAAATCATTGTTGCGAAGTTCGTAACCGCCTCCCAAAAGAAAAACAGGATAGCGTTCCGCCATCGCCAAATGAACCGCCAACTGATCCACCTCTTCTTGAAGTTGCGTTTGCTTGAGCTCCGGCCGGTTTTCTTTGGCCCACGCCAGCGTTTCTTGAAGACTCGCTTTGATCGGCGGAATCTCAAGACTTCCCTGAACGCCCACATCCGTAAATAATTCCGCTCCCATCGCCTCCAAATAATCGAACAGCGTCTTTTGATAACTGTTCCGAACGTCGGACAGCTGTTGGCGGAGCCCCGCTTTCACCTGCATGAGCAAAAGGCGGTCATGCTGATCGATGTGTGACACCCCTTTTGTTTCTATGCCATCCAATTCATGAATTCCCTTGTCGATCAAATCCTGTTTTTGCCCCAGAGCCAAAAGAGAATAAAAACCGCAGGACGTTTTATATTGAATGTTTTGCCTCAATGATTCAAGCGCGCTTTCAGAACGGGACACATTGGCTTGGGACAATTTATAGGTGGCGACAATCCGCCCTCCGGAATAAAGAGTCTGGCGAAACCCCAAACGGCCGACATACAAGTTTTCCGCGAGAGGATTGCCCCGCTTCCCGGCTGAATCGGCGATCGGCGCCTCAAGAATGAGACCGCCGAAGTCGGGAGGCGTGACCCCCAGAGTCTCATTGCGATAACGGATGTAATTCAAACCCAGGTTCACCGTCGGATAAAACAAGGATTTGGCTTGTTTCAGCTCCGTTTTCGTGACGGAAAATTCCTTTTGGGCGATCAGAAGCTGCGGGTTCCCTTTCAAAGCGCGATCCAGACTTTGGGAAAGGGTCAGCACGTCATGGGAGAGTTTGGGAGATTCCTGGGAGAAAGAGACCGGCGCGACGCTTCCGAGTGCGGCCAACAACAGGAAGTATCGATGGAGGCTGGCGAAACACCGCATCGTTACTTTAATGAGCGATTCAATAAACGAATCTGGCGCCGAACGCTGGCGGGAGAGGTCCCGCCATAGGACGTTTTGGCGCGAACAACTTTTTCCGGCGTTAAAATATTTAAGGCATTCCGGTCGAACGACGCGTGGAACCGCTTGAGTTCATCCAACGACAGTTGCTCGAAGCGCACGCCGCGAACTTGGCAGTACCGAACGACGTCTTTCACCACGCCATGTGCGGCCCGAAAGGGAACGCCTCGCTCCGCCAGGTAATCCGCCAGCTCGGTGGCGGCCAGGAACCCCAGTTGGCACGCTTTCTTCATGCTGTTGACGTTCACACGCACAGACCCCACCATCGGAGCCATGACCGAAAGACACGCCATCACCGTATCGACGGCGTCGAAAAGCGGGGGTTTGTCTTCCTGGAGATCCCGGTTGTACGCCAGCGGAAGCCCTTTTATGACCGTCAAGATATTCACCAGGGCTCCGAACACGCGCCCTGTTTCCCCTCGCACAATTTCCGCCACGTCCGGATTTCGTTTCTGAGGCATGATCGATGAACCGGATGTGAATTCTTCGGTGAGTTCAATAAACGAGAACTCGGAACTCGACCACAAGATCAGCTCCTCCGCCAGGCGGGAGAGATTGGACATCAAAATTGAACACGCGGCGATAAATTCAACCACCACATCCCGGCTGGCGACGGCATCGATGGAATTTTCGCTGATCGCGGAAAATCCCAGAATGCGCGCCACAGCGCGGCGATCCAAAGGGAAGGAAGTGCCCGCCAACGCCGCCGATCCCAACGGAAGCACGTCCGCCCGTTTATACGCGTCCTTCAAACGAGCGCGGTCCCGCTCCAACATCCACGCGTACGCCAACATATGATGGGCGAAAAGAACCGGCTGCGCGTGCTGAAGATGAGTGAACCCCGGCATCACAACATCCTTGTACCGTTCCGCCAGGCCCACCAACGCCCGTTCCAGGCGGATCGCTTCCTGGGAAATCAACACGATATGCCCTTTCATAAAAAGATTAAGATCGGTCATAACCTGATCGTTGCGACTCCTGCCCGTGTGGAGCATCTGTCCCGCTTTCCCGATTCGCCGGATCAACTCCTTCTCCATGGCGAAGTGAATATCTTCATCCATGGGGATTTTCCATCCTCGATCCAAATCGTTGAGAATAGACGTGAGCCCCCGAATGATGGCCTTGGCGCTTGTGGCGGGAATAATACGCTGACGGCCCAACATCGCCGCGTGGGCGATGGATCCCTGAATATCATAGGGAGCCAGACGCGTGTCGAACGCAAACGATCCGATAAAATCCTGAGGGGATAGCTTTTTCACATGTTCACCGTTTTCTTGCGTAACAACGATTGCATCTTAAGAGGAAGCCCGAAGAGATTGATAAACCCCGTGGCATCCGCTTGATTGTACAACGAATCTTTTTCGAAGGTCACCCAGCTCTGAGAATACAGCGACTGATCGCACTGACGAGACAAAACGGACAGGGTTCCTTTATAGAGACGCAACTTGATACGCCCTGTCACGTAACGCTGAGTGGCGCGAACCAGTGTGCTCAATCCTTCCCGTAACGGGGAAAACCATTGGCCGTAATACGCCAGCTCGCCAAATTTGGGACCGATTTGTTCCTTGTAATGAAGGGTTTCGCGATCAAGCGCCAACGATTCCAATTCCCGGTGAGCCGCATACAGGAGCGTCGCCGCTGGACATTCATAGATGCCGCGGGATTTGAGACCCACCAAACGATTCTCAACCATATCCACGCGTCCGATGGAATGGCGGCCGCCGATCGTGTTCAGCGTCACCACCATCTGAACGGGAGACTTCTTGACGCCGTTAATGGAAACGGGAACTCCTTTCACAAATCCGATCTCAATATCCTGCGGGCGGGACGGCGCTTTTTGCGGAGACTGCGTCCACTCATACACATCCTCGGGAACAGGCGCTTCGAGATCTTCCAGAATACCGCCTTCATGGGAAATATGCCAAAGGTTGGCGTCGCTGGAATACGGTTTCTTCTTTGAAACGGGGACAGGAATGCCGTGATTAGAGGCAAACTTCAACAAATCTTCCCGCCCTTGGAAATTCCACGTCCGCCACGGAGCGATCACGTTCAAATCAGGAGCCAACGCGCCAAAAGCCAATTCAAAACGAACCTGGTCGTTCCCTTTGCCGGTGGAGCCGTGGGCGACGGCATCCGCTTTCACTTTCCGGGCCACTTCCACGACTTTCTTCGCGATGAGCGGGCGCGCCAACGCGGTCCCCAATAAATACGAGTGCTCATACGTCGCGTTCGCCTGGAGGGCCGGCCACAGATAATCCGTCACGTACTCCGTCTGAACTTCCGGAGCGAAATAAGCTGACGCGCCGGTTCGAAACGCTTTTTGGCGGATCTCACCCTCGTTTTCTTTTTGGCCGACATTGACGTAACACGCCACAATTTCCGCGCGATATTCCTGTTTGAGCCATTTCAAAATGACGGAGGTATCCAATCCGCCCGAATAGGCAAGAACGATTTTCTTGGGTTTTTGATGTGCGTTGTTCATACGTTAGAACAGATTAGCTGCGGGCAAGAATTTCGATCAAAACGGCGACGGTTTGAAGACAACTCTCATGGACTTGATCAAACTCATCGTTATAAATAGCTTGATTCATTTTGGCCGAGATCTGATCAAATTTCCAACGCAAATCTTTGATGCCGATGGCCGTGGCTTGATTGGCGCGTTCCTTTTGAACGGCGGCTTCCACTTCCTTAATGACATCCTCAAACGAACGTATCGTGATTGTTTTTTCCTGTAATGGTTCGGTCATAAGTTGTTCTCCTCAACGGACGCCCGTCAAATCAATTCTCCTCGAAAAAGTAGTTGAAACATACCAATTTTTTTCATCCACGGATAGGTGCAGTCCCGATCCCGACGAGAAGACGAACCTGAGATTCCAATGGAGAAACAGTGGTTTTAATATTATGATTTTATTTGTGAAAACGTACGACATCATCATCATGGGGGCCGGTCGCTTGGGGAAAAAAATGGCCGCCGATTTATCGGCCCAACGAAAGAGAGTGGCGTTGATCGGCCTTCCGGGGAATCCCGAAGATGGCCTCACGGAACACGTCGCCGCCTTATGCGCA
>PLLH01000012.1 GCA_003140895.1 Elusimicrobiota bacterium | reverse complement strand
TGCTCCAGCAGCGGTTCGGGAGGCGGGGTGTCGAAACTATGAAGAAGAGACAACATGGGGTGACGATCACTGAGTTGATGATGTCGATCGCCATTTTGGGGGTGGTCATGCTTGTTCTGCCCATGGCCGCCCGGATTCTTAATTCCGTGAGATATCAACAGCAGGCGGTACTCGCCAATTCCCAGCTTCAGATTTTTTTCAATCAACTCGGCCAGGACGTTCGCAGCGCTCCCCGGTTCGATTTGGATTACAGCGCGGTTGTCGTCAAGCCCGAATACGCAGCCTATCTGTCCGCTTTGGACGCCATCTTTACCGCCGCGTCTCCTCCTCAAGCGGGAGAGTATGTGATCCTGAGAAAAATCGACAACGCCAAACTGGACTATTCCAATCCCAATCTTCTGCAGCCCAACTGTTGGGGGGTCATTGTGTACTTTTTGCAACGGACACCCTATCCGGTGATGGTTCGGCGCGTGTTGTTCAAGACGCCGTACCACAACAATCTGGCCTCGCCCGACGAAATGGAATATTTACGGGGACAGATTGCCCCGCCTGTGTCCCCTGAGAAAATCTTTAACCAAGTTACCTTTATTCGTGAGGACATCGATGAGAAGACCCTTGTGAAGACCAAGGTGACGGTGACGAAGCGGGACACGATCCGGGTGGAAGTCAAGATCGCTCAACCCTTCCGGAATAAAACGGAAGTGAAACGCTATTCCGAAGAAATGACTCGATGGAGTTCGTACTGGGATTAATCATGAAAAAGAAATCCGAATCGGGAATGATGATTGTGGCGGCCGTTGGAATTTCGGCGGCTGTGATTCTTTCTTTTTTCGCGATCGTCCGATTTTTTGATTTCATGAAAAACCAATCTATTTTCTATTTGGCGAAGAACACGGCGTTGAGCGCGGCGGAGGCGGGATCCAACCGGTCCTTGGGCGCGATCGGGCTCTGCCCGGACTTGGAAGAGCTGGACAAACGCTTCCCGGGGTTCCCCTTGGCTGCAACAGGAGACGGGCTGGCAGACGCCGATGGGTTTTACGATGTCCTTGAAGGGGATGTTGACGACGCGGAGGGGAAACACCTGGGGCACTTTAAAAGCAAGGCTCAAGTGTTGAAAACGTTTGCGCCTGTTTTGAACAACAATCCCATCTTTTTCGTTGTTACGACGGGGTTTGGGGACACCAGCGGCAATAAGAAGACGTATAACCCGCAAGGAGAAACCGTTGAAACCTACGCGTATATTTCCGACTCGGCCAAGTATCAGATTGCCTCGGCCAATCAATTAAACATCGGCATGGGGGCTGATTTGAGTACTGTCACTGTGTATGGCCGGGATTTAAAAATTGAATACGATGAATCGTTCAACATCGCCGTGAGCACCACCGCCACGAGGGTCGGGAGCGCCTTTTACACAAATTCCTGCTTTCCCGATCCGAAAGACTGGGTGGCGCGGGTGCCGGAAGGCGCCATTGTCATCAACGGCAAGACTGCTGAAGTTCCGCAATCCGTTCAAGACGTTGTGTTTCCCGTTATTGAGGATTACGACCTGGTTTATTTTAAACAATTGGCGACGTTGGCCGGGTCGTACTCTGCCTCTGACGTCGACATTCGCGGAGACGTCTATCCGCCGACCTGGAACGGGAGCTCTGTTGTAAGGCCCGAATATCACGTGAAATACACCGACGGCAAATTTAAGATTGGCGGGGTCACGGTTCACGGGCAGGTTCTATTTGTGGCCAAGGGGGGGATTATTATTGATGGAGACATCACCCTGGCTTCGTTTGACACCGTGTATACCTGTGGTCGAGCTTTTACTCCCGTGGGTGGGGCGTGTACTCAAGCGAGTCTTAATGCCCAGTTTACTCCCTTGGGATGGAACCCGAACAACTCCGCAGGCCGGCAGGCCTCCCGCGCGCATTTGCCTGTCCTCATCACGCCGGTGGGGATCTCCATCGCTTCCGATTTCACCTCTCGTGACAAGGATGGGGATATGAACCAACTGACCATTCAGGCGCTCGTTTATTGTCCCAAAGGCTCCATTGCTCCGGTTGATGGTGCTGCTAGTACCGCTCTTGCGGCATCCGCTGCGCAGCACAATATTGTCTTTAATGGCGCCATGATTGTGTTGGATACGCCTGATTTTTCAACCTATTTTCAAAGGACAACGACAACAACAATGCCTCCGATTACCAATCCAAGAAAATACGAGAAGAATTTTTCCATTTCCAACGCCCAGACGGCGCCTCCCGGGATCCCGCAGTTCTCCATTATTCAAGCCCGCTTTAATTACCCTTTTAAAGTTCAACCGTTGCCCCCCGTTCTGCCCACGCCTTCGTTCTCCGCGATGCCCTCCATGTTTCCTAGTCCATAGCCCCCCGTCGTACCGTAATCCCCACCAAAGTCCCCCAAAAGTCGAGAAAATATAGTATTATTCGAGAAAATCAAGGCTTTTCCTCTCACCGGTAGATGGCTCAAGTAACCTTAAAAAGCGTTTGGAAAAAATTTGGAGATGTCGCTGTGGTTAAAGACATTAATTTAACCATTCCTGACAAGTCCTTTTATGTTCTCGTGGGGCCTTCCGGCTGCGGTAAGTCCACAACGCTTCGCATGATCGCGGGGCTTGAAGAGATTTCAAGCGGCGAGATTTATATCGACGACCGGTTGGTGAACCAGGTCCCTCCAAAATCCAGGGACATCGCCATGGTTTTTCAGAACTACGCTTTGTATCCGCACATGACGGTCTATGAGAACATGGCGTTTGGACTCAAACTCCGGCATTTTAAAAAGAAGGAAATCGACGAGCGGGTGAGGGAAGCCGCCGATATTTTAGGGATCGAGCATCTCTTGGAGAGGCGGCCCAAAGCTCTTTCCGGCGGGCAGCGGCAGCGGGTGGCGGTCGGCCGTTCCATCGTCCGAAAACCGAAAGTGTTTTTGTTTGATGAACCTTTGTCGAATTTGGACGCCAAGATGCGCGTCCGAATGAGAATTCAGTTGGCCAAGCTTCATAACCGGCTTCAAACAACGATGATTTACGTGACACACGATCAATTGGAAGCCATGACGCTGGCGAGTCAAGTGGCCATCATGAAGGAAGGAACGGTTCAACAGGTGGCGCCCCCGTTGGAACTTTATAATTTTCCCACAAATAAATTTGTCGCCGGCTTCATCGGGAATCCTCCTATGAATTTTTTGGAGGTGCAGGTTAAAAAAGAAGGGCATGACATCAAGTTGGGGCTGGCCGGAACCCATTCGGCCGGAACGATTACGGCCGCCAACGGGGCGTCAAAGGCGCTGGCGCCGCATGTCGGGAAGAGAGTGATTTTAGGCATTCGCCCGGAAGATATTTACGATAAGGTCTATTATCAAGGCGATGCCAAAGGCCGGACGATTCAAGCCACCGTTGAAGTGGTGGAGCCGATGGGAGCCGAAAAATATCTGTATTTATTGTCCGAGAGCAATTCCATTGTGGCGCGCGTGAGGCCGGACAATAACGCCAGCGTCAAACAACACATCGATGTTGTGTTTAAAATGGAGAACGCCAAGTTTTTTGATATCGAGACCGATGCCGTCATTTGTTAATGAGCGTCGGATTTTCTTCTAAGAACCAGTGAGGAGAGTACCATGATAATTCGTGTTCGTGTGATTCCCAAAGCTTCAACGTGGACGGAAATTGCCGGCCGTATCGGGTCAACGGTCCGCGTGAAATTGATGACCAAAGACATTGATGGGCCCGCCAACGCTGAATTGGTTGAATTTTTATCCGAGTTCTTCGATGTGTCGGATGATAACGTGAAAATTCTTCGCGGAGAGAAAGGGAAAGAGAAAACCGTGGAGATTGAAGGCCGCCCTGAGGAAGAGCTCGAAGAAATCATGGAGTCCATTCCGTAAGTTATCCATCAACCCTGATACCTGCCTCAATATATGCCTGTCCTTCCCTTTAAATGGGAATCCTCGTTTCTAGAGGTTCTTGATCAGCGTCTCCTTCCGGGCACGATTAAGACCATCAGGTGCCATTCCCCCGCCGATGTGGCTCAGGTGATTCGCGACATGGCTGTTCGAGGCGCCCCCGCGATCGGGTGCTGCGCCGCCTACGGGATGGCTCTCGCGATAAAGAAAAACTCTAAATCCCAAGCTCTAAACTCTAAACATAAGGGAATTCCATATTTAGAATTTAGAATTTCGAGTTTAGAACTTCGGCAGTTAACAGCGGCGGCGCATCTCTTGAAAGCGGCGCGCCCCACGGCCGTCAATTTGGCGTGGGCCGTCGACAAAATGATGAACTTCGCTTCGGATCTCTCCACCGGCGGGAATCTGTTTCGCGCGATGGTTGACGAAGCCAAGCGCATCGAGTCCCAGGATGTCCACGCCAACCGCGCCATTGGGAAATGGGGCGCTTCTCTTCTTAAAAAGAATTCCATCGTCCTCACCCACTGCAACGCCGGGGCGCTCGCCACCGCCGGATACGGCACCGCGCTCGGCGTGATCCGGGAAGGGCATTCAAAAGGAAAAATAAAAAAAGTGTTTGTCGATGAAACGCGCCCGTATCTTCAAGGGGCGCGCCTCACCGCGTGGGAGTTGGATCAGGAACACATTCCGCACGAGCTCATCACGGACAACATGGCCGCCCATTTTATGAAAACGGAAAAAGTGGCGGCGGTGATTGTCGGGTGCGACCGCGTGGCGGCCAATGGCGACACGGCGAACAAGATCGGCACCTATGGCGTGGCAGTCTTGGCGCGCTATCACGGGATTCCCTTTTATGTCGCGATGCCGGTCTCGACCTTGGATTTGACTATCAATTCCGGCGCGGAAATCCCCATTGAGGATCGGTCTTCCGACGAGGTTGTCATGGTGGGAAAAATGCGGATCGCGCCGCTTCACACCCGTGCCCGCCATCCGGCGTTTGATGTGACCCCGGCTTCTCTTATTACTGCTATTATCACGGAACACGGCGTCGTCAAACCGCCCTATACGAAAAACCTCCGGAAATTAAAATGGACTACTCAAAAACCGTAAATTTGCTTCAAACCTCATTCCCAATGAAGGCGGATTTGCCCACCCGGGAACCAAAGATGCTCGAGTCCTGGACCGCCTCTGATCTCTACGGCGCCATTCAGAAAAAACACGAGAAAAGCCCGATGTTTCTTTTGCACGACGGGCCGCCCTACGCCAACGGTCTTATCCATACGGGGCACGCTCTTAATAAAATCCTGAAAGATTTCGTCATCAAATTCAAATCTCTTTCCGGCTACAAGACGCCGTACGTGCCCGGATGGGATTGCCACGGGCTCCCCATCGAACACCAGTTGTTTAAAGAGATGGGGAAAACAAAACACCAGGTGTCCCGCTCGGAATTTCGCGAGAAAGCGGCGGCCTTCGCCATGGGGTTCGTCCAAAAACAAAAAGCGGATTTCATTCGTCTCGGTGTTTTGGGAGAGTGGGAACGGCCTTATCTGACGCTCACGCCGGACTACGAAGCCGGCATTCTTGAGGTGCTTTTTGAACTCCGGGAAGCCGGATTTATTTCCCGCTCGAAAAAACCCGGCTACTGGTGCGCTTATGATGAAACGGCGCTGGCGGAAGCGGAAGTGGAGTACGCCGATAAAAAGTCGGATTCGATTTTCGTTCGTTTTAAGGTGAAGTCCGGGGCGCTTGCGGGAAAGGCGGAACATCTTTCTCTCTACGTTCTTATTTGGACGACGACTCCGTGGACTCTTCCCGCCAACGTGGGACTCGCGTTTCATCCGGATGAAAACTATGTCGTGATCAAGAAAGGGTCCGATGCCTACGTCGTCGCCGTCAAATTGAAAGAGACGGTGATGCAGAAACTGGGCGGGGGATTTGAAGAGGTGGGCTCACCCTTTCCCGGGAAATCCGTTGTTGAGTCGATTTGCGTGAATCCCCTTCATGGCCGGGACTCCCGTGTCATCACCGCTCCTTTCGTGACGATGATGGATGGAACCGGCATTGTTCATATCGCTCCCGGGCATGGCGTGGAAGACTTTCAAGCCGGACAGAAGTGGGGGCTCCCCGTTCTTTCCCCGGTGGATGAAAGCGGCCGGTTTGACGCCGACGTGGGCGTGCCGTCTCTCGTGGGCAAACACGTCCTCAAAGACGCCAACGCCGCCGTCAAAGACGCGCTCGGCGCCCATTTATTATTCCATGCCGAGTTCAAGCATTCCTATCCGCATTGCTGGCGGTGCAAAAACCCCATCATCTTCCGCGCGACGGAGCAATGGTTCTTGCGCGTTGAGGATGAATTCCGGAAGAAGCTGCTAAAGGAAATCGACTCGGTCCGTTGGGAGCCTTCCTATGGGATTCACCGGATCAAAGGAATGATCGAGCAGCGTCCGGATTGGTGTTTGTCCCGTCAACGGCATTGGGGAACGCCGATCGCCGTTTTCTATTGTAAAGCGTGTCATGAACCGCTCAAGAACGCTTTGGTGGATAAATTTATCGTGGACCTCGTGCGCGAGAAAGGCGCCAGCGTCTGGTATGAAAAGAGCGAAACGGAATTTGTCGCCGATATGAAGAAGAACGGCATCGGTTCGGTTCAATGCGCGAAATGTCATTCAACCGACTTCGTCAAAGAGACGGACATCCTTGACGTGTGGTTTGATTCGGGCGTGTCGTGGCACACGGTCATCGAAAAGAATTGGGACCCTAAAAAGATCAAAGAAGTGCTTTATTTGGAAGGGTCCGACCAGCACCGCGGGTGGTTCCAGACGTCGCTCATCCCGTCGGTGGCGCTTCGGCACAAAGCGCCCTATCAAACGGTGCTGACCCACGGTTTCGTCGTGGACGGGAAAGGCCACAAGATGTCCAAATCCATGGGGAACGTGATCTCGCCTCAGGACATCATCAACAAATACGGCGCCGATATTCTCCGCTTGTGGGTCGCCATGAGCGATTACCGGGAAGACGTGCGGCTTTCACAGGACATTTTGAACCAGATCATCGATGTGTATCGGAAATTTCGGAACACGTTCCGGTTCCTTCTTCAAAACACGTCCGATTTTAACGTTCAGCGGCACGGCGTCGCGTTCGACAAGATGGAGGAGATCGACCGGTGGATTCTCGTTCATTTTGAAGAGGTGAAAGCGCGCGTGATCAAGGCGTACGAGGCGTACGAGTTTCATGTCGTGTTAAGCGAGTTGAACCGGTTTGTCGCCGTGACGCTTTCCGGTTTTTATCTGGACGCGCACAAAGACCGTCTCTATTGCGAGGCGGCGGCGTCGCCCTTGCGGAGAAGCGCCCAGACCGCTTTCGTCCATCTCACCCGCGCTATCACGGTTCTTTTGTCTCCTCTCTTGTCGTTCACATCGGAAGAGACCTATCTTGAGCTTCGCCGCGTTTCAAACACGGATTTACCGGCAAGCGTTTTTCTGGATCAATTGTCCGATCAATTGTCGGTTCCGGCGGATGAGAAACTCAACGACAAATGGGTTCGAATTCTTGAGATTCGAAGCCTTGTCAACGACGTGTTGGATCGCGAGAGAAAGGCCAGCGCGTTAAAATCGTCCCAGGAGGCGGCCGTCGTCATTGACGCCGACCAATTGTCTCCCAAGCATAAAGAGATTTTTTCAATGACCTCGGATTGGCCTTTTCTTCTTCAGGTGTCCGAGGTCAACGTGAACGGGGCCTCCAAAGGAAAAGAAGCCGTTCTTATCGCTCCGACGAAACATAAAAAATGCGAGCGGTGCTGGCGTCATCGGCCGGATGTGGGATCCGTGCCCAAACACCCGACGCTCTGCGCCCGGTGCGCTTCCGTTGTTCTCGAGATGAACGCTTCATGATTCCCTTCTTCTCCATCGCCGCTGTTGTTTACATATTCGATTTTGTGACGAAACACGTGGTGCGGGAGCGCCTTCCGTTGGGGGCGGAAATACACCTCCTCCCTTTTTTCTCGCTGGTTCATGTGCGAAACACCGGCGTTGCCTTCGGATATTTCCAGGGGAATAACGCGGCCCTTCTGGTAGTTGGCTTACTCATGACATTTGTTCTGATTTATTGGGGCCTTCAGTTTTGCCGTCAGGACCGCTTGAGCGGGTTCGCGCTGGCGCTTGTCCTGGGAGGGGCGCTCGGTAATTTAACCGACCGGTTTCTTTTCAGGAATGTGACCGATTTCCTTGATTTTTTCGTGAGGTCGGCTCATTGGCCTTCCTTTAACGTGGCGGATTCCGCCATTTGCGTCGGAGCCGCTGTTTTGGTGTGGCGGCATTTCCGGCGCTGATGTTATGTTTCCCATCCTCCTTAAAGTAGGCCCTTTGACTCTTCACACCTACGGGCTTCTCGTGGCCGCCGGATTTCTGGCCGCCTACGCTTTGTCCAAACAGGAATTCAAACGCCGGGGTTTTTCTCAGGAGTTGTTGGACCGTTTGGTCATGACCCTCATGATTTCAGCCATCCTCGGCGCCCGGATCTTTTATGTGGGTTTGGAGGGATTTTCTGAATTCAAGTCGGATCCCCTTTCATTTTTCAGAATTTGGGAAGGGGGGTTGGTTTTTTACGGCGGGTTTCTTGCGGCGCTAATGTCCTTGATCGTGGTTGTCCGGATGAGACGCCTGTCCCTTTTGACGTTCATGGACGTTTTTTCAGGCCCTCTCTTACTCAGTCAGACGATTGGCCGCTTGGGATGTTTTTCCGCCGGCTGTTGTTACGGGCGGCCGACCGATGTTCCCTGGGGAGTCGTGTTCCGGGATTCCCATTCATTGGCGCCGGTGGGAATTCCTCTTCATCCAACTCAGTTGTATGAAGCCGGGGCGGTCTTTCTCCTTTTGATCGGTTGGCTTCTTTTGCGTCGCTTTTCACTTCGGCCGGGGGTGCTGTCCATCTATTATTTATTCGGGTACGGGCTTGTCCGGTTTTTGGTTGAATTTTTGCGGCAGGATGACCGCGGCCCGTTTGTGGACGGGTTGTCTCCCAGCCAGTGGATTTCAGTCGGCGCTCTTTTATTGGGGTGTGGAGTTTCTCTTTATGTCAGGAAAAAGCGGAACAGTTGAACAATTAGAGGTGGGAGAGGATGAAAGCGGAGCCCGTTTGGACCGTTTTTTAACCTCTCGCTACCCGGAGTGGTCTCGCACGCGCCTTCAAGGGTTGGTCGACGGGGGCGGCGTTCTCGTGAACGGGCAACGCGTATCGTCCCATCTTAAACTGCGGCTGAGGCAGCGTGTTCAGATTTCATGGCCGGAGGCGCGCCGTTCAAAAGTAAGCGAGCCCCGTCCCATCCCATTTCCCATTCTTTTTGAAGACGATTCTCTCCTCGTCGCCAATAAACCAGCCGGGCTCGTGGTCCATCCAGCCGGGGGGCATCACGACGGAAACACCTTGGTTGAAATCCTCGCCTTTAAAGTGATGGAGGCGCTGTGGCTGGATGATGTGAGGCCCGGTCTCGTCCACCGGTTGGATAGGGACACGAGCGGGGTCATTCTCATCGCGAAAACGCCGCAGGTCCAAACGGATCTCTCCAAACAATTTTCAAACCGGAAAGTGAAAAAGACGTATCAAGCCCTCGTGAGCGGGGTCATGCCGAGGTTGGAGGGATCGTTGGAGTGCCACCTGGCTCGCGATCCCCGCCAGCGCCAGCGGTATGCCGTGTCCGATACAGGGCGGTGGGCGCTGACGAAATTTAAGGTTGTTGAAAAATTAAATGGCGCCACCCGCGTGGAGCTTTATCCCTTCACGGGGCGAACGCACCAACTTCGCGTTCAACTGGCCAGCTATGGGCATCACATTTTGGGCGACCATGTCTACGGCGACGACAAGGCGAAGCTGTTGTTCCCGTTTGTCCTTCGGCATCTCCTTCACGCGTCCCAAATCCAATTCCAGCATCCGGTGTCCAAAGAGGTGATGACGGTGTCAGCACCGCTCCCGGATGATTTTCAGAACGCGTTAAAATTAATACGATTGAACAAATGACAACCAAACCTTCAATGCTCCGTCCCGCAACTCACAAGGGATTGCCCGTGGTGATTTCAGCTCCTTCCGGATCGGGGAAATCCACGATTGTGGCGCGCGTGGTTAAAGAGAACCGTTCTTCGGTTCTGTCGATCTCCTGCACAACGCGCGCTCCTCGCGGAGAGGAAAAAAATGGGCGCGACTACTACTTTTTGGATGAAGACGAATTTCAGCGCCGCGTGAAAGACGGGGAATTCCTGGAATGGGCCGAGGTTCATGGCCATTACTACGGAACTCTTAAGAAAACAGTTGAGTCTCAGCTTGAAAACGGCAAAGACGTGCTCCTGACGATTGACGTTCAAGGTGCCCACTTCATCCGCCGCCATTTCCCTTGGGGAATTTTTATTTTTCTGGTTCCGCCTTCATGGGATGTTTTGGTCAAGCGTTTGAAAGATCGGGGGTCGGATGACGCCAAATCCATTCAGACGCGCCTGGCCAACGCTTAAAAGGAAATGGCGACCCTGAACCAGTTCGACTTTCTTGTTGTCAACGACAAATTGGACGCGGCGGTCGCGGACGTGGGGGCCATCATCAAAGCGTCGCATTGCCGGCTCTCCAACATTCACAAAGAAACGATCCCTATTTTTTCAGGTGAGGGGCATGTCTAAGGAACCGCTTCCGTCGGGGTCGCGAAAACGCGTCCGCATGCGGGACGTGGCGAGCCGCTGCGAGGTCTCCATCTCAACGGTGTCTTTGGTGTTGTCCGGCGATCCGCGGATTCCGGAAGACACCACTCGAAAAGTGTTGGAAGCCGTCAAAGCCATGGAATACCGGCCGAGCGTGATCGCCCGCAGCCTCGCCCGCCGCTCTTCGAGAACCATCGGCGTCATCATCCCTGAATTCGCTTTTGTTAATAACCCCGCTTTTTATTATCTGGCGCTTCAAGGCATACACAGCCAGACTCAACCGGCTGGGTTTAAAATGGTTGTTGAAGCGGCGAACAAGGTATTTATTGAACGGCGTTATCATTTGCGCCTGTTAAAAGAACAGAGCGCGGACGCCGTGGTGTATTTGGCGGCGGCGCTCTCGGACAAATTTTTGACGGAGATGGAAAAAGAAGCCTATCCGTTCGTTTTGGCGGGAAGTTACGCGGAAGGGGTGAACCTCGTGTGCGCGCGCGGCGACGATTTTTTCGGAGCCAAGCTGGCCACGCAGCACCTGATCTCCCTGGGACACAAGGCCATCGGTTTTATCGGCGGCAACGCCCAATTTTCTTTTGGACGGGACAGGGAAGGGGGGTACCGTGAGGCGATGAGACAAGCGGGCCTTCTGGTTGAACCGTCGTGGGTGGTTCCGGGGGATATGGATCTTCAGAAATCATCTGAAGCGACGCTTTCTCTCCTCGATGCGAAGGTCACCGCGATTTTTGCCGCGCACGACGTCATGGCGTATGGAGCGATGGACGCTCTTCGAAAGGCCGGCCGTCGTATCCCGACCGACGTGGCGGTGGTCGGCATGGACGATTTGGAAATGTCCTCATGGATGAACCCGCCTCTGACCACCATTCGCTACGACATCGCGCGCATGGCGGGGCAAGCCGCGAAATTTGTTCTCCGGCAGATTCAAAGTCCGCTCATTCAAAGCAATATGCTCGGCGAGATGCCCGAGGTCAAACTCATCATCCGGTCGTCCTGTGGAGGGGGAAAATAAGTGACATTTTTTAAAAAAATAGGCGCGTTCTTTTTGGTGAGCGGCTTGTTCTTTGTGGGAGGTTCGGCTGAGAATGGGTCGAAACCCTCTTTCTCGCTAAAGAACGCCGGCGCTGATTTTCCGTTCTCGTTTGAGCCCTATGGGACGCTGAGCGGGCGTGGCACGGCTTCATACAAATTCAAAATCACGGACCGGCCTGGATTGGCCAAGGCCATGGGATCTGGTTTATTCCCGAATCCGGATACGATTCTTCAAGAACCCGGGTATAAGAGCTGGGCTAAAACAAAAAAAACAGAGGCTCAGCCGTGGGATCATGTGAACAGCGGGAACGCGCGGGAAGATTTTTATATTTGGACGCGGGCCAAGGAAGTAAGCCCCGGCACGAAATTATATTTCACGGCGCAGGCGTTGGAGCAAGGGGGCCTGTATAAGCAGGCGCTCAAGGCGTATTACGGAGCGCTCGTCCTTTTTCCGGGGGAGCCGTGTTGGTCGGCGGATCAGAGTTTCGTTTGGTATTTGGGGCCGTCGGTCATCAGCAAAATCGAGTCCATCACGAAACATCATCCCGAGATTGGTTACCGGTTGCAGGGGGCTTTTTGTCGGATTGAGAATGGGGGCGACACCAACCTGAAGAATGACGTCGTGACAGTGGACCCGGGAACATGCGNNAGGTAAGCCCGCAGGACCGCCAGATCGTTGCCCAGCGCGGGTACGGGAAGGTTCAACTGGTTCAATTTCAAAACAAGCATTGGGAATTGCGAGTCAATGGGAAGCCCTTCGTTGTTCACGGGATCACCTACACGCCCACCTCCGTCGGGCATCACATTTCCGAGGGAGGGGTCAACGCTTGGATGTTCCAAGACTCCGATGAGAATGGAAAGATCGACGGCCCGTATGACGCCTGGGTGGACAAGAATAAAAACAACATCCAGGATCCGGATGAACCCAACGTCGGCGATTTCCAACTGATGAAGGACATGGGTGTGAATGCCGTTCGGGTCTTCAGAAACAGCGATAAGCCGGAGTATGACTCCTCCGTGTTCAACAAGGAGCTCCTTCGGGATATGCATCGAACCTATGGGATTTACGCAATCATGGGAGATTTGTTGGGGGCTTATGGGGTGGGGTCTGGAGCCTCTGAAGCCGGGACCGATTACACGGATCCCGTTCAATTGGAAAACATGCGTCAAGCCATTAAGGACTATGTGATCGATCAGCGGGATGAGCCCTATGTTCTCATGTGGCTCTTGGGCAATGAGAATTTGATGTCGTCGGAGTATGACGGCGTGAATGCGACCAAAACTCAGGCCTCCAAGCAAGTTCAGGCCTATTTGACATTTGTGAATGAGATTGTGGAAATGATTCATCGATTGGATCCGGATCATCCGGTGGCGGTGGGGAATTTGGAGCTGACGAATCTCGAGGAGTACGCGCAATATGCGCCCGTCGTCGATATTTACGGAGCCAATGCCTATATGGGGATGGACGGCTTCGGGGATTTATGGAAACAGGTGAGGGAGAAATATGACCGGCCGGTTCTTATCACGGAATATGGGTGCGACGCTTTTGACGTGAAAAAAATGAAGGTTGACGAGGACACCCAGGCTCAATATCACGCCGGCAATTGGAACGATATTCGCATGGAGTTGGCCGACGGGCACGAACAGGGAAACGCCATCGGCGGCATTATTTTTGAATACCTCGATGAATGGTGGAAAAGCAATCAAGGCGGGTGGAACACTCAGGAAAAAACAAAAGACAGCCCCATGACGTTTCCGGATGGGTGGTCGTCGGAAGAATGGTTCGGGCTCGTGTCGCAGGGGGATGGATCCAAAAGCCCGTTTCTTCGCCAGCCTCGGAAGGCGTATACTCTTTACCGCGATAAACTTTGGAAAAACTAGGATAGATTCAATATGACAGATGTGACGTATTCATACGCCAAAAGAACAAACGGCATGAAAGCCTCGGTGATTCGGGAGATCTTAAAAGTGTCGTCTCGACCCGATGTGATTTCCTTTGCCGGAGGGCTCCCCTCGCCTCAATCCTTTCCGCTCAAAGAATTTGAACGGGCGGCTCAGGATGCGCTTCGTATCGATGGAACCAGAGCCCTTCAATACGCCGTGACGGAAGGCCACGCGGGGCTTAAAAAATATTTGTGCGGTTGGCTCTCAAAGCAAGGCATTGAGGCCCCGCCGGAGCAGATGCTTTTTACGAACGGATCCCAGCAGGCCCTCGATTTATTGGGAAAGATTTTCATCAATCCCGGCGACAAAATTTTGATGGAAGATCCGACGTATTTGGGCGCCATTCAGAGTTTTAACGCCTATCAGGCCAACTATATCACCGTGAAGATGGACGAGGACGGAATGCTCCCGGAAGAGCTTGAAAAGAGATTGAAAGCGAATCGCTTCCGGTTCGCCTATGTGGTGCCGACCTTCCATAATCCCGCGGGAAGCACGATGTCTTTGGAGAGGCGGAAAGCGTTCTTACGGTTGGCGAAAAAATACCGACTTCTCATTATTGAAGACGATCCGTACAGTTTCCTGCGGTTTAAAGGAACGCCGATTCCCAGCCTGTATTCGTTGGCGAAGGGGAAAGGAGTGGTTTATCTTTCCACGTTTTCCAAGCTTCTTTCACCGGGGATCCGGTTGGGGTATGCGTTGGCGGAAAAGGACATCATCAAACATTTGATTTACGCGAAGCAGGCGGCGGATTTGCAGGCGAACACGCTCATTCAGTATGCCGTGTATCATTATTGCCAGAGAGGCTATTTGGAAAAACACGTTCCGGCGATCATCAAGGATTATAAGCACCGGGCGGGCGTGATGCTAGACGCCATCAAAGAGTATTTTCCACCGGAAGTTCACTGCGTTGAGCCGCAGGGAGGGATGTTTGTGTGGTGTATCATGCCTCGGAAGGTCAAAGCCAGCGACGTGTTTCAAAAGGCCATCAGGAAAAACGTGGCGTTTGTGGAGGGCTCCGTCTTTTTCGCGAACGGCGGGGGAGAGAACACCATGCGCCTTAACTTCACCAGTTCTTCCGACAGAGATATTGAGCGGGGAATCAAAATCCTCGGTCAAGTCATCTCTTCTTTTCTTTAAGCGTTGATCCGAGACAGAATCTCCGCCTGAATCTCGTTCGAAAGAGTTGCCCCCAGTTCCACGTTAAGAATCGTCTTGAAGAGGGCCATGAGTTGAGCCAGGACACCCTTGGCGTCACGGAAGTGGGTGTACGTAAAGAGGGCCAAGGACAAGTGGGGCATGTTAAAGACCTGCACTCCTTCCGCTCCCTCGACATTTCCACCTTCGCTGGACAACACATAGGTCTGTTTGGGGTTCGCTTGAGACGCCGCGATTCCCGCGGCCTGTAACACAGGGGCTATGTTCCCGCCGTTCCATCCTTTGAGATCATTGTGCCCCACCAGTTTCATATTCAGCCCTGACCGACTGATGAGCGCTTTGAAGGCTTCTTCAAGGCCGGTTTGAGCGGCGTCGGAATTGAAGGCGATAACGTTCGCCTGGATGGACGAGGCTTTGTCCTTCAGGCCTTTGAGCCATGAGACGGCCCCCAGTGCCAACTCCATTTGCGCCATCAACTGATTTTGATTTAACGATTTATCAAGCGGAAGATTCGCCAGGTTGATCAGAATCGTCGCCGATTCATTGGCCTTCCGGAGAATCAAAGGTTTGATTAATTTCCGGATGGCGCTTTGTAGCTGACGAATTGCCACTTCCGTGTCACCGATCGCTTTCGGAGCGGTTCTGTCTTTGAACGTCGTGCCGTCTGCCGCCGGTGTCGTGGGTCCTTTCTTCCAAGGGATCGGAATGAACGGGAACATGGCCGCCACGGCCATCGAGGAATGGGCGTCACCGGCGAATCCCCAAATGGCCCCGACAATAACGATCCAACCGATTCCAAAGACAAGCGTTAAGGGAATACCCAAACTGCCGTTCAATGGTTTTGAAAAGTCCTGGATGCTGACCTGTTTCCCTTCTTGAATCATGGCGGCGGGGCGCTGATAGGCTTCGTTCCCGGCCATCGTATCCTGCGCCGCTGCGTCTTTCTCAAAGTTGGGAAATTCCTTCGGTTGTTTCATTTCACGGCGTGGTTCGACTGGAACAAACATGAATTTGCTGTCCAGCATATTGAAATATTCATAGCTCACGCCATCCGGATGTATGGTCGCGTTGATTTCAAATTCCTTTTCGCCTTCCTTCACTTTTTTCCCTCGAACCGTGGCGTTGAAAGAAAACTTAGCCGGTTCAACAACCTGTTGGAGCGCGGCCGGGTTCGTGTCGGTGACAGAGGCATTAATGGTGGCGCCGGCCAATTCTTGTTTAATGGCGTCTCCCGCTTTAACCTGCGTTCGATTTGTTTCAATCGTAACCACATTGGGTTTGTTGGCGCTGGCGGCGGGAACACCAAGGAATTTGGCCGTTTCTGGGTCAATTGAGTTACTCAGAGCCGTCATGCCTCCTTTGTCGCCGGACGCGTCCTGCCGGAATTCGAACATCGTGCTGTATCCCAGTTTTTCAAGAGCGGCGATCATGATGGCGGATCGATCCATAGAATCGGTCCATCCTGGTTTCATTGCGTTGTTCAGCGACGCTTGATGATGCCGGATGAATTTATTTTGAGATATCAGATAGCTGTAAAGCGGGGCTCCTCGGGTGTGCCGGACTCCGTTTTTATCCAACGTGAACCATTCGTTTGCAAAGTTGTGTTTTAGTTCAATTTCCAAATGGCCATACGGTCCGACTTCTATGTCTGTTCTGTTTTCAAGCCCCTCAGGGGAGGGATTGACGGTCTGATTTTCGACTTTATAGCCCGTTCCGGAGCGCTGCAATACGATCATGACGTTTTCCGGGGGAAGTCCATAAAAATTGACATCAACGAGATGTTTTTCAACGAGAGGGGCGTTTCCTTCGCTCAGAGTGATGATGAACTGCTGGTTGGCGAGACCCGCGTCCACCGGCCAGCCGTTTCTCTCGGCGATTTCCACGACATCAGCCAGCATCTGAAGAATATACCGGTCGATGAGCGGCACATCGGCAAGAGGCGGAAGCGTGAGCGTGACCCCGTCTTTGAGTGCGGCATTGGCCACATCTTGGGGCGTCACCAAAGCGGCCGGTTTGTCGATTCCGCCGCGGCGCCAGGCGCCACCAAAGAAAACGCGGCGGACAGATCGGCCGGAATAAAACCAACGGTCCCTTTCCCTTCGACTTTCCGCCACGGCGTTCCGGATTTCTCCCTTTGTGTGGTTCGGGAGCGCTTGGTAATGTTCATTATCGGCTCCAACGGTTCCATCGGTGTTCACGTCATGAAACGTGAGATTTCCTTTGAAACCGGGTTTCCGAGCCAAATCTTGTTCCGCGGGAAGAAGAGGTTTTGAGAAATTTTTTGGATCAAAGATTTGCGGAAGAGCGGAGGCGATACCAACCACTTTTTTCATTTTTTTGGTGGCGTCGTTCCTTGCCGCAAGGGGTAATTCATTATTGTGGCTGTCGTTGTACCAGGATTGGAACAGGATCGGAAGTTCATTAGGGAGAGCGCTTAATTTGTTGTCTTTATCTCGGAAGAGAGATTCATCTTCTGCGAAAACGCGATTTTGAAAATCACGGTTATTGAGCGCTCGATTGAGCCGGTCAGCGTTGACTCGGTCAATTTGTTGATCATGATATTTGGACGGCGCATGAGCCGCTTTGGGGAATGCCTTGGCGGCGTCCTGGCGATCTTTTTCCCACGAAGCCAGCTTAGTAAACGCCTCTTTTGTGAGAGGGGTTTTGGTTTGTTTTGAGTATTGCTGCGCTGCTTCCCAATTTGTGAGGGGGAAATCAATGCGATCGGGAGTGTCATTCCGCAGGAATTTTGCCGGGATAGAAAGAACGAATTGCGGGTCGTTGGCATTCTTCACATTAGCCCACGGTTGCTTGCCTCGGACGTTTTCTTCCTCCGCCGCAAACATATTTAAATCGTTGTCCGCCACATAGAGGACAGGTAAGTTCATGGCGGACACATAATCGGTAACCTGGCTCATTTTGGGTGAGTCGATGAGATTTTGTCGGGATAACGTCAATAAGAGAGCGGAGGATTCCGCCTGTCTGATTTGATGCGGGCTTAAGGGGAGTTGCCGCTTGCCAGCGGGTTGAATATTCTGGGTCGCTTCTGCCGCTTTTTGGATGATGATGGAACCCAAAACAATCGGAGCATAAATGAGGAGCCCCATGGCAAGCGAGAAGAGTGTGGTGATGTCGAGAGCGTGGGCCTTTTTAGGATTAACTAAGTCCGCTAGTTGCTTCAAAAAAGAGTTTGAAATCGGTCTCGGTGCCAGGGCCTGTTTGGCGAGCGAAGGGGGCATTTGCGTGGGGTTTGCCACCAATTCCTTGACGACATCGGGGGCGACGAGGGCTCCCGGGGCGCGGTAGGTGCTCACATGTTGATAGCTCTTTTTTAGATTCTCGAACCGCGAACGCAGAAAGCCGTAATCGTAGGGAGATGTTAATTTGATGTCCGTTTCAATTTGGGGCCGTATGACGGCATAGCCCACGCCGTTGGCTTTCAATTGTTTGTTGATTCCGGGAGTGTGGAATCCTCCGGCGATAAGAACAGCCTCGTATCGCTTCGCGTCAAAGGTTTGAAGGGCGGCCATGAGATTTTGGGTCATGGCGGTGTCGCGCGCTTCAGCCAATCGGTAAAAGGACCGGGCGCCTTCTTCGGCCACTTTTAAGTCCTCCAGAGAGAAGGAGGGAGTGGAGAACTGATATCCCAGATCGCCCACCTGTTCTTTAACGAAATCTTGAATGGCTTTGTGCTCGGTGAAAATGGAACGGATGTTTTGGTTTCTCTCCTGGTTCCATTCCTGCGGAATCATTTGAAGGGAGAAGAATTTTTCCTGGCGCTCAATCCACCGCAGATGCCGATAGAGGTCTTCGACCATCGGGTGTTTGATGAGGGCGGATGCCACCTCGGTTTGGGCTTGCTCGATCTCACCAAACAACCGGTCGGTGTCTTTGATCGTCTCAGCTTCATTTAGATAAGCGACATACGACTTAAGAGAAGGATACGTGTTGTCGGATCTCGCGAGCAAAGAAGAATAATAGGAAGAAGGAGAAAGCCGCCCTTCTTTGAGAGCGGTTGTTCGCTCCAATAATTGGTCTGTGTCTCGTTGCGTTCCTTTTTGAGCAATTTCTTTGAGAATTTTTCCCCGTTCGCTTTCCACGCGGTCAAAATTTATTTTTTTCTCCTGGGCGGACAAGGTGAGAACGTGGGCCAATGAAGGGAATTTCTGAATCAACGCGGGGTTGGATTTGTTTAAGAAAGCGACATAATCGGCGACGGAGCCGTTTCCTTTTTCGACGCCGGCGCGGAGCTCTTCGAGTTCAGAGAGGACCGCGTTAAAGTTGTGCGGGACGAGCTTTTGGAGTTGGCTTTTGATATCGCGAATCGTGACGAGAACGCGTTCCCGCGCGATTTTGGAGTCGTCCCGGGCCGTTCCATTTTGTTTGTAGAGGGAAGGCGTTTCAATTCCGACAATGTTGATGCGGCCGGGGGCGTGCGTGACGGCGGCCAGTTCCTCTCCGAATAAATACCCCGCGTTTAAGAGACCGACGGCGACGTCATGAACCGTTTTTTTGTCCGGCATGGATGCGATGGAATCGGAGTCCAGTGGGCCCGAGGAGCCTTCCGTCAGAACGACCAACGATTTGTTACGATCGGCGGCATAGGATTCCATCCCCGAAATGAGTCCGGAGAGGTTCGCCTGAGCGGAGAGATCGTCGTGAATATCTTGAATGTGATAAACCAAACGGCCGCTTTTATCCGAGGCAGACATTTCAGCCATTTCTCCCATCGAAGGCGGTACCGTGAAAACCGACGAGGCTTCTTGGCGCGCGAGAGAGACCGACTGTTTTTGAGAGATCGGGCGTTTCTTTTCCGTTTGAACGACGGAGGCGCGCCGTGGGGATTTAAGAAGGGCGCTTTGGGATAACGGAACGGCGCCTGCTTCGATGGCCATGAGTAAGGACAGCAAAAGGGAGACGCACTTCATGAAGGGGTTTTTCATTGGTTTTGAGCTCCTCTTTGAATGGATATCATATCTATTCATTATTGTATGTATGTCGCATTAAGATTGCCTTAAGAAGGTGTAAATGTTTGGTAACGATTCAGTCGCGGCTCCCATTTATTCGTTACACATTTGTTGCAAGAATTTAAACGGATCTTAAGACCCTCCTAATAGAATGACATAACCTAGAAACAGTCACGTGGAGGCTCTTCTGAAGCGGTCAAAATTCGTATCAGCCCTTTGTTCCCTTCTTTCCATTTCTCTTTTCGCGTCAAATTGCGTTTTTCTTTACGCGAATGAAGTGAATTTATGGAAGGAACGCCAGAAATCAATTCAAACCGCCCGTCTTCCGAAACCGTGGGCTGTTGCTGGTTCCGTCGGGAAAACGCCGCCCCTCGTTGATCCGTTTGGCTCCAAAGAGAGTTCGCTGAAGAGTCTGGTTTTATCCTTCCCGGCCCGCCTCGGGTCCATCCGGCATGTGTCGATTCCGAAGAGCGGACGGGGTCCGGTCCTCATCCATATCCAGGACGTCCACCGAAATCTCGAAGCGCAGAAAAATATCGGGCTGTTTTTGCAGAGCTTAATTGAGAAGAAACACGTTGATTTGGTGGCCTTGGAAGGCGCTTTCGCTCCCATTCCTCTGTCGGCTTTTCGCGAATTCCCTGATCAGGTGTCCGTCCGACGGGTGGCGGATTCTCTCCTCGCGGAACATAAAATCTCCGGTCCCATTCACGCCGCTTTTTCAAGCGAGTCAGCTCTTCCTCCCATCGTGGGCGTTGATGATCCAGAGCGTTATCAAGCGAACGTGGATGCCTTCCGGACTTGCGCGCCTTCTATCGAAAACATCAAGCGCCAACTGGCGCTGGAAGAGAACAACCTCACCCGGCAAAAAGCCGCTTTTTATTCTCACGGCCTTCTTTCATTTGACTCCACCGTCCAGGATTATCGAGAGGGGCGCCTCTCGTTGGGCGATTATGTTCAGTTCCTTTCAACGAAGGCGTCCCGTGTGTCGCCGGAGGTGACGGCGTTTCTTAAGACGCTGGCGTTGGAAAAATCCCTGAACTTTCCTCGGGTTGAAAGCGAACGGTCTTTGTTGTTGGGTTCCTTGGTTTCAAAGCTAGGCGAAAAGACGTCTCGTGACGCGCTTCGATTGAGCGCCGCTTTCCGAGGGGGCCTTATGAGCCAGGCTGATTTTTATCTGGCCCTTCAAGAGATGTGCGCCTCGGCCGGCCTGGACATGGGACGGTTTAAAGCGATGGCATCTTATATTGAATACGTGGCGATGGCGGATCGGATAGAGCCTGAGACACTGCTCCGGAGCGTTCACGAGTTGGAAGAATCCCTTTATCATTCCCAGATCTCTTCTGCTCAAGAGAAACGAATCCAACTCCAAGACCGGCAGCTCGCGTTGACGGAAAAGTTAGTTGATTTTTCTCTGACGGCGGAGGAATGGGGAGAGTATAAGGCGATAGTTCATAGTCAATTAAATCTTTCGTCGTTTGAAAGATTTTATTTCGAAGCCGAAGCCCGCGATAAAGCCATGTTCGCGAACCTCAAAAAAGCCATGGCCGCTCAGAAAACGAACGTGGTCGTTCTTGTGACCGGCGGCTTTCACTCCTCCGGGATGAAACAGTTGGCGTCGGAGGCGGGACTTACAACCATTTCGTTTGTTCCCCGGATCACAAAAGTCGATTCACCCACGGGCCCCGCTTATCTCAGCGTTTTCACTCAAGAGAAAACGCCGCTGGAGAAATTATTTATCGGAAGCAAATTATTTCTCGCCGAGCCGCCGATCTCGAAAGCGGTCTCTCTTGAGGCCGGATTTAAGGTGATCGCTTGGGCCCATGCGGTCCGTTCTTTATCGAATAAACAACTGGCGCGTTGGGCGGAGCGTCTTCTTCCAATGAAGAGAGCGCTCATCCAGGATATCAGCCGGTCTGCCTTTCGGTTGATTGGATTTATTCCTCAGGCCGGCGGCGCGGCGGTCCGTCGCGTGTTTCAGGTGACAGTGGCTCCTTCCTCCGATCCCCGTCAGCCGGGTCCCGTTTTGATCACGGCGCCGCCGGCGTTTATGTTTGATGGGCTGGCCCGGCGATGGTTTTCTGAGGATTCATTTCAATACGCCTTCTGCGCAGCCATTTTGGGGCCCTATTTGGAAACGCTCCTTGCCTTGGCGTTTTCATTCGGATCCGTATGGTTTCTCGATGCGGTTGGGTTTGGAGGATCAGCCTTGACTCGAGGAGCGATGCTTGGACTTTACGGAGTTCTTTTTTCGTTGGCCCATCCCGACTTATGGCTGGCCTCGACATACGAAGGAGGCAGAACGGGAAGAGAAACGGCGAAACGGTTCTTCGTTCGCGCTCTCCTCGGAATCATTTTTATCGGGATCTTGCCCAATCAGAATGGATTTTATCTCAGTTTTTCAAGTCATGGTTTTTACAACCTGGCCATTTTGGCGGCTCGTACCGAGGTTCGCTTTGGAAGGATGTTAATCCCGCTGCTAAACCGGGTTAATCGGTTTTTAGCCGCGTTGCCGTTGGCCACTCTTGTTAAACCTAAATCCAAGCAGCGGAAGGTCCACGCGACCATGTCGAATGCGGCTCCAGAAACGATTATTGTCGGGACCGTCGTCAAATACGACTGGACGTCTCAAAAAGACACCCGAGTGACTCATGAGATTCTATCGGACGACGGAGTGAAAGCTGAATTGGCGAAATTTGACGCGGCTGTCGCGTCGTTACTGGATAAATTAAAGGGTCAATCGAACCTGAGCCGAGCGTCGGCGTTGGCCACATATCTCATTAACTCTTTTCAGAGAAATTTACGGAGTGAATTGGAGAGTGATATCCAAAAACAAAGGCTCCCCGCCTGGGTTCTTTTGGGGCCGCTGATTGAACGATTCGCCAATCAAGAACAAGGCCTGGATCGTGAAATGGTTTTGTTCGGCCAATCCATCCTCAGCCGGTTGAAAAATGAAGAACTGCCCCGGCCTCAAATGAAAGGCAATGACGAATTTATTTTGGTCATGAAAGGCGACCGCCCGGACCCGTTTGTGATGGGACAAATCATCGAAGAAAACCATCGTCGTCTGCGGGCCATTGTGTGGGAGGGAAAGTTTGAGCTTTATCATTGGGTGACGCTGCTGGCTGAGGAGTATGGAATTTCAGTTTTGGGACGTTTGGATTCAAAATTGTTCGATTTCGTCAATGAAGGCGATTTGGCCATCGTGGATTCCGGGGATCAGATTATTGAAACCAATCCCATCGTGGCTCATGAGGAAACCGCCCAAGCGGCCGCTTTGAAACTGAAAGCGCTGAATGAGGTGTATCTTCTCGATGCGGGAAAACAGGCGTGGACAGCCGACACGGATGATCAGGGTGTTTGGAAGCGTATCGTTAACCCGGTTGGGGTTGTTGTAAAAAATTTCCCCGCAGAGGATGAAATCGCGGTTATCAACGAGCAGGCCAATGGATTTATCGGGCTGTTCCGAACGGAGTTCCTTTATCCGCGAGATAAAGCAATCCCGACGGAAGAGTGGCTGGCGAGCCATTTTACGAAGACGGCTGATCAGCTAAACGGCATGGTGACGGTTCGGGCCATTGACCGACAAAGGGGGGACAAGGACGACGATGTTTTTGCGGATGAATTGGAGACGACATTCGGGATGAAGTTCCTTTTGGAGAGTCAGGTTGGGTTGGAGGTCTATAAGGCTCAATGTCGGGCCGTTCTGCGAGCCTTCGCCGATTCAAAAAAACACAACCTGCGGTTTGTGGCGCCGCTTGTGACGGGCGTCGAGCAAGCGCAGAAGGCGCTGGCGGTGTTCGAGCAGGCCAAAAAAGAATTACTGGAACAGGAAGGGGTGGATGCCCGTTCCATGGAGTTCGGGGTGACGTTAGGGGCGGAAATCGAGAGCGAGCTGATCCTTGACTTGAGCAGCATTCGTTTTGTCTACATTGGAACAGGTGATTTCATTCGGTCGACGGGGGCGTCGGATGTGTTACACCCCGAATTTCTTAACGCCGTTCGTCACGTTGTTATGATGGCTCAAACCAGGGGAAAAGGCGTGACCATTTGCGGCGCCTACGCGGCGGATAAACACCTGATGCTTTTTGTTAATTCGTTGCCATTGGACGAGTCCAAACCCATGCCCGGCTGGGCCATCTTGCCGGCCCATATCCCCGGTCGCAAAGCATTCATCCGACAATTGAATCAGAAGAAATTGCAGCGGGAACTGGGAGAAATGGATCGAGAGACCGGGAAACGAATCGTAGAACTCACGGCTCAAAACGACAAAGAATTGCAAAGAAGAACCATCGTGAGCGCTGCCTACGGTCATGCCTATCGAAAGCTCGCCATCCAAAAAGGGATCCGAATGGCGTTGATGACGGATTTTGAGCGAGACAAAGATGAGAGACTGCAAGACGTCGTTTCGGTTCGAGTGAAACAGGTTGTGAAACGAATGACCCCTGGAGGCGGCAAGCACATCTCGTCGGAGAATGCCGATCGAGTCGGGTTCGATTACACGTTTATGAATGTGGTGGGGCGGATTGTGGCGGGTTCTTTGCGGTATGCGTCTAAAAACGGGAACCGCGCCAATGTGTTTCTCGCCAGGCTTCGTCAAAATTTTGTCGACAAATTGATTCTTGGGAACAGCACGACCATGCGCGTGACTGTTGTGGCGTCCGAAGGCCGTCGGGAAGGCAAGGGACAGATTACCATGCCTGTCGGCGCCGAACTGGGATTTGGCCAACAGATGGTGGATGCCGTTTTGCTTTCCATGGAAGGATCGCAGGCTCTTGTTCATTCTCTTGAGAAGAAAAATGGGACATTGGTCGCGCGCGCCTTTGGCAAAGCCGGCTCGTTTGTTTCGTTGCCGGACGCCTATATGTTTAAGGTGGTCGTGTCCCCGCAATTGGATGGGATCAATGTCGCGGAACTCCTGAGAGGGACGCAGATCCCGAACTCTGATCAAGTCAATCAGGAAAAGATGGTTCACTCTCTTTTCGATGAAGCTGCCGATAAAATTAATCGCCCGTTGAACGTCGGGGTGTTGTTCAGGCCTCGGCATAAGGCGCTTATTAGCGCTCTCGCCAAGCAGATGGGGATATCCGAGTCATATGAAACGATGGAGAACGAAGTCAAACACAGCGCTGGTCAATGCCTTTTTAAGGGGACGAACGGAATACTGGAACTCTATGAAAATGACGATTGGTCCAGCGGGTTGTCGATGGGTCCTGGCGGCGTTGACGTCTGGATCGGCTCCGGCGGGACGCCGGAAGCGATTATGAGCGCCGTCCTTGTGAAAAAATTGGGCGGGCGCTTTGCGGGCGTTTTGGTTCCGGCCGATGGTCTTCGATACTCCGTCAATGAATTGCGGTTGATGGCTCGTTTTGAGGGGCTTGATCCTCGCCGGGTATTTGACCAGGATGGTTTGGTGCCGGGACGTCCCGACGACATCGCGTGCATGGCGGGCATTCTCAGAGATTATGAACGGTTAGGGGAAACCATCCCCGGCCCTCACGTGGATGATTCGGGACATGTGATTGGACATGTTCTTTGGGTCGGGTCGCAGGAAGTGCTGGATGTTGAGATTAAATTCCGGACCAGCATCAATAAATATCGAAAACTCCTCGAAGGAGATCTGAACGATGCCGCGCGCCGGTGCGACCTGGCTGTGGCCTACGCTGATTTTGGCCGATACCATGCCGCCCTCCGTGTTTTGGACGGCTTTTCGAGGCCTCCAAATGGGTTGGACGCACTTCGGGTGGATGTGGTGCGCGCGTATATCCTCGGTACAAAAGAGATGGCGGAGGGAAAGGGAAAGGCAGAGGAGATTTGCCTTCGGGCGCTGGTTCGATATGAAAGCGCGCTAAGGCTGATTCGATCCCATGGTGAATTTGAATCGTTGAATGAAACGTTGGATATTCAAGGACGGATACGGCATATCTATTTTTGGCTGAGAGATAACGCGTTGCAGATAAGCGACGCGCTGCCCTACGGCAACACCCGGACGTCGGTTCTTCGTAGGGCGTTTGCGTATTCCAAGAAAGCGTTGTCTTATTCAAAAAATGGTTTCGAAACGTTACGCCGTGATAACAGCATGCGACTGAGGTCTCTTGTCGACGAATACAATAATATCGTCGGAAATTATTGGTTGGAAATGGGCCGGGATCCGGATTTGGAGACGCGGATCCGTTATGCCTTTGGCGTCTACGAGCGTCGTCGAAGCGATGAAGCTCTGAAAACGTACGGTCGCTCCCTGCGAGATAACGGCACCTTCCTCTGGGTCGCGTATTTTTACGAAACGGTCATTGCGGAAAACACACTGGCGGATCAGGCGAACATCATGAGCTGGTTTCTTTCGGACAACCGAGCCCGCCAGTGTTGTGAAGACATGGAAAAATTTATTCTTCCGACGGAAGACGCTGTTGTTCTCACCTTCTCTCGATTGGTGTCCAAGGCTCTGGAGCAACACAGTGTCAAAGATGTCGAAAGGCGGTCCTCTGCCGTGTCCTCCGACGTGAGCCGGGCCAACCGAGTTCTTATGTGGGCGAAACTGCCGGTGATATGGGGATTGTTGGGAGAAAAATTCCTTAAATCAAGAGGACAGGATGTTCTTTGGGAACTATACGAGGTGGCGAAGGCCAAAGCGGCCATCCTCCCGGCTCTGGGAAATCATCCCGGCCGTCAAACGTATTTGGAGGAGGCGGTTCGTTACGCTGAAATGGTGATTGACGATCCGAACAATGTGGGCATTAAGCCGATTGAGATGCTCTTTGATATCGCTTTTATTTATGACGATATCGCGATGGAATCCCGCCGCGCGTACGACATCTTTCGAGCCCGGCAGTTTTATACGGTTGTCAGCGAAAAAGCCCCGTTTGTCGAGTATATGCAAGGCCGCAAGAATGCGTCGGGCCGGAGAATTTATAACGATGGGGAAATAGCCGCGATGAATGAGTTCCGGATGATGTATCTGATGCCTCATTTGAATCGGATTCGAGAGCGCCTTCAGACGTTGGGGGGCCGGAAAAGAATAGAGTCAACGCACCTGGAACCCGAACCGTTGATCTTGGGGACCATCGACTTGTCTGGTCAACCATCGAAGATGTTGGCGATGAATGAAATGATCATCGATCATCTGGATCGAATTGGAGTGAGCTGGACCGGGTTGGAAGACGTGATCACCCGTTTTTTAAACGGCGTCTTTGCTCAAGCAAGCGATATCAAAAATAAGAAAAGCGACCTTGTCCTGATGCCCAACTACGTGGAGCCCTATCTAAGTATTGCCATCGACTCGTTTAATCCGTCGATCAATATTGAAGAACAAACAAAGGAGTTTGGCGCTCGCTTGCAAGAGATGGATCATCGGGTGCGTTTCGGAGTTCAACGACAAGGACGTTGGATTCTCTTTCGGCTCTTTTTCCTGAAAGAGGGGCTTCCCTTCCCACAGTCTATTTTGGGGATGTGGGGTGGATGGCCGATGGTGGGATTCCTGGCGCCATTGCTTGAAGAAGCGTTGAGAACGTATTCAGGGAATGCCCTCGGTGTCCCGCCGGTGCTGTGGGCGCTTGTTCTCTTCCCTGTCATCCATGCGCTGCTTCATATCGTCGTGGATTGGCGTGAAGGCGGCGGGCGTTTGTTCCTTCAACGGATGCCGCAACGCATTCTCTTGTCGATGGGCTTTGGCCTGGCCGCTGTTGTCTCTCCGTATCCGTTTTTATCCTCTTTCATCGTTCATGCGTTGAGTAACACAGGGGTGTATTTTTCTCGAATGAACAAACCGGGTTCCGGTTCGGGATGGATCATGTCGGCGATCCCGGCACTTCCGGCGGGACGTGACGTGCGGCATGCCTTAAATCAGTTATTTCCGAAAGGGGAACCGTTGAATCTTAATGTGGGCGATACCACCGACGGCCGGTATCGAGAGCGCTTTTTCCCCACGTTTGGAGCTGCGATGCAATCCTTGGAGCCTGTGACGCGTCAAACTGATGTGAGGGTTTTTCATATTGGCGAAGCTCCAGATCCCTCGTTGGTTGAGGGGGAGTTAAACGAAGCCGAAGAGGCGTTGGCGGCCGTTGAAAACGTGAACGCTCAGGGAAGGGTGACATCAAATATTATTTTCATTACCCATCCGGGACTGCCGGAATCAGCGGTGGCGCATCTGGATCAACTCATTAAAAAACGAGCTGTCTTTGCAAGTCGAATTTCATCTATCGACGTCCCATTTGACGGCGAATTCCGAAGTTACAATCGGCTGTTGGAGCGGATGGCCGATTCCGCCGGCGCGCAAAATTTGGCGGCGGTCCGGGACCTGGTTCAAGGGCATTATGCGGATGGCCGTTTTGTTGTTCGTTCGAAGCGGCCTGGGGAATTCAGGGCCACCGGAGATCTGGAGCGGATCTGGATGATGATCGTCAATATCGGTTTGGGGTGGCGCATTTATGAGCCTGGGCAGGTGGATTTGATGCTGAAATCAATCCAAATAATCCAATTTCAGGCCTAGATTTGTTACCAAAGATTTACCATTCCTTAATGAATTCTTAATCTGCCCCCGTTACACTCATTGGGTGAGGAATAAATGAAAGACCACCCAATGCAATTTCATTCATTTTCAACATTTTTTGTCAAATTCACCTCCATTTCGCTGGCGCTCGTTATGGGGTTCGAAGTTATTGCCCTGCCGCTTGCCGAAGCCAAACAAATGGACGTCGTTTGGCAACAGCGCCAGGCCGCCCTTTCTCGTTCTCCCCTCCAAACAACCGCCCCTGTTGTGTCTTCTGTCTCGTCACTAAAAGCACGCTTTGATCTCAGTGATTTCTCTCTTCCAGCCCAGGTCGGCCGCGTGGTGGAATCGTGGTCTCCCGCTTCGCCTTCCCTCATGCCTCGCGTCATTCACATCCAAGATATTCATAACAATCCTGAAACGCAGCTCAATATCGCCGAAACGCTGAAGCGTATTTTAAATCAAACCGATGGGAACCCGTTGATGGTGGGATTGGAAGGCGCGTGGACGCCGATCAATTTATCTCCTTACGCCAACACGCCCAACGACACGTGGCGCGAGATGACGGCGCGGGCTTTTTTGGAAAAAAATTATATTTCCGGAGCCCATTATTTTGCGCTCAATCAAAACCCCGCCTCCGTCAAATTGATCGGCGTTGAAAACCGGGATGATTATCTCAGAAACCTCATCGTTCGGGATCAATCGGTTGAGTCTCGTGAGCGGATGCTCAAGGCGATCGGATTTCTTCAAGAGCGCATCGAGCGGATCGGCCGGCATTTCCTTCCCAGCCTTCTCCAGGATTTCGAGGTTCATCGCCGCCGTTATCACGACGGCGCTCTCGTTTTGGCGGATTACCTTCGCTTCCTAACTTTTTTTAACCGGGATCTCTCAAACTTTCCTCAAGTCCGCCGGTTTGTTGAATTGGGGGACGTTGAAAAATCCATCCATCAAGCTCGTGCCACGGAAGAGCGAGAGGAATTGATCAAGCGGATCATCGCCAAATCGGACAACCATCACATCCAATCGCTTCTCTCTCTTTCATTGGCGTTTAAAGAAGGGCGCTTGAGCGCCGCCGGTTTCCATCGTGACCTCACTCGGTTAGCGGAGATGAGCGGCATTTCCGTTCCACCCAACTACCTGAAACTCAGCCGGTATTTTGAGGCTTCCGAAAAACTGTCGTCCGAACAACTCTTGGATGAAGTGAACGCGTTTGTGGTTCAAACAGGCCAAGCCCTCGTTTCCCATGTTCGAAGCGATTCGTTGATGAATGAATTTTTGGAGTTGTCCCGGATGGCGGATGAGCAAAAGAAGCTGTGGAGCCTTGAACTGACCCCCAAAACGGCGGAGGAGGCGCTTCGCGTGAGCGAATCCCTCGATTGGATTAAGGCGGAGAAATTTCTTTCTTCGTTGGAAAAGAACTTAGCGCTCGAGCCGGCTCCCCGCGTCGTTCGGCCGGACTATAAAGCGGCGTTGGCGTCCATCAAAGAATTCTATGCGCTGGCGATCAAGCGCGATTCGACGATGATTGAAAATTTTGTGAAAAGCGTGGATCAAAGCGGCGACGCTCATCGCCGCCCGGCGGTTCTCATCACCGGAGGCTTTCATACCCAGGGAATGTCCCGGCTTCTTAAGTCCCGCCAGATTCCGTATGTGATTGTTCAGCCGTCAATGGACGTGGCCAACCTTCCTGAAAATAAAGTGAAGATCACCGGAGATCTTCCTTCTCCGTGGAATCGAATTGATTCCAAGCTCCTTCGTTCCTTGTCCACCCCTTCCAGCACCGTTGTCGATTTAATGAATTTGTCGATTCCTCGGGTGGAGGATCGGCGTCTCATTGAAGGCTTCCGCGGTGTTGGAATGGGTGGATTGTTCGGAAAGCTGATTGACGTCCGAAAAAAAGGGGACGGATTTGAGATCGTTCCCAAAGGCTCGAAGGCGGAGACCAAGAGTCCCGTCAAACCGGTGAAGCGGTCGACATCCTGGTTCCCGCGGCTGAATATGATCGGGGTTGCGTCTTTCCTGGCGATCCTTTTGGGCGGTGTTTCCATGGCGCAAGGGGGGGATGGAGTGGCCGCCGTTTGGAATCTGATGGATTATATTCCCATGGCGGTTGTCCTCCTTGTTGGTGGACTTGGAATCGGCTGGATGTTCACCGCCATCAAACAGAGAGTTATCCGCGATCGCCTTCGCGCGGCGGTGGCGATTCGACGCGAGGCGGCTGTTCAGGTTGAACAACCGGCAGAGCCCAGTGTGGCGCAGTTCGCTTCAGCGGCTTTTTCCTCCGCCCGAGCGGGGATGCGTTCTTTCCTCCAACGTTTTGTTCGAAGTCCCGTCGAACGACGTTCCGCCGGACTAAGTCCCGCTGGTGTTTCCAAAACCAACGCCATCGCGGTGGTCTTAACCCTTCTTATCCTCTCCGCGGCCACGTTGTATATCGGAACGGCTCATCACGATGTGTTGGTGGCTTTTCTTAAACTTTTAGATCAAACGTCGTGGATCCCGAGTAACGCCGTTTCTTTCCTTCTCAATAAAACTGTTTCTCCGGAGCACGCCGCCACTCTGGCTGTGAGCGGAGTGACGGTCACCTACTTCACCATCCGCGTTTTCCTGTCTCTGTACGAACTCGCTTACAAAGTGGTTCAACCCATGGGGCGCGCCTTCCTCCGGCGGTTTCTCTTGGGAGGCGAGCTGGTTCGCAGTTCCAAGGGGCAGGTCACCGTCGATTACATGTCCGATCGAAAAGAACTGTTGGCGGGGCTCAAGGAACACTTTGGATTTACGTCTGACGAGATGGCGAACGCCGAGACATTGTCCGACGGCGGGTTGTGGCGGCTTTATCGGGTGTTGGACGCGGAGCGCCGCCGGATCGTTCGCGGAGAACGAGACCTCTCCAAGAAACAAGAAGGGGAGCTTAAGAAAGGGGAGCGGGCCCAGTATTTGACGGACGTGAAAGAAGGGAACGTTTCACTCGCCCGTCAAATGGCGTCGCCGGTTGTTGGGGCTAAAAACAAAGCGTGGCATTTGGTGACGTGGGGCCGCGATTTCTTCTTTGGCGGCGATATCGCGCGCGCGCAGCAACTATCGGCCCAATACTCGAACCCGTTTTCTGCCGACGAGAGAATTGATTTGGTGGCCGGCGCTCTCAGCGCGGTTCAAAACTCCGAACAGCAACCGCAGGGACTCTTCACTCTTCGGTCCGACGGGACNNGATTCGGGGTTTCGACTCGGTTTTGGCAGTATTACTGGGCCACGAATATCTTCACCTCCGGTTTCGGCGATTACTTGAAAAAACGGTTTCGCATGGCCCTTGTCAGCACGCTCGGCGGCGTGGCGCTGTCGGGTTTATTGGGCGCTCTTGTGTACGCCGGCGTTCTTCCCAGCCAGGAGTATTTCCTGACGCTCTCGCTCTATCCACTTTTGAACACCGTGGGGCATTATCTTCTCGGCGCCGATTCCGCCCTCTGGTCCCAAACGGCCGGCCTGGCCAAAGAAAAGGTTGCCGGCGATGCGATAACTCGGTTTTCGTTGTGGCTCTTTTTCTACGTGAGCACGATTTTTGGAGCCATGACGTTTACGATCGGGTCGGTTCTTCGCACCTTCTTCACGGCGTTCGGCCTGACGTTGGATGGCATCGCGGCGCAGACGAGGCGGAACATCGCTCATCGGGTCGGCAATCCCCTCGCCTCCATTCCAACGACCGCCGATGAGGAACTCACCGGGCTCATGATTCAGTCCGGTCTCTGGATCGTGAGCGATCACGTGGACCCTCGAACCGGGAAAAACATTCTTATTCCTTTCGAAGCCAATACGTTCGGGTCGTGGAGACAATTCATCGGACACGTGGAGACGTTCCGTCAATTGATCGAAGGAGAAAAAACCAGCGCCGCGGCGAAAGAAAAAGGGCGAGGGATGGCGACGCTTTTGATGTCCAGTATGGCCGCCAACCTGGGGGTCGCGCAGAAAAAACGTGAAGGAGAGCGGGGCGGGTCTTTCATGCCGCTCGGAGACGTGACGTCTCTTGAGGTCTCCGCTCTTCAAAAACAATTTAACGCTGTTAACGAAAAATCCGGTTTCGCGGGGCTGGCGGAGGTTGAGCAACGCAAGCTGGAAGAGGCCCTTTTTCGACGAGCGAATTTGGCGACCTGGAGTCCACTCACGTATCTTCGAATCGACTTCTGGCATTCCTTCTTGACGGCTCTTCGCCAGAGCAAAAAACAGATTTGGGAGAGCAGCGTCGGCATGTTCACGTTGGGCGGGGAAATTGCCGGCGCGATCGCGGTTTCCGCGGACCTGGGGTATGCCGTCGGGGCGCCGATGGGGCATGGCGACGAAGGGCGGATGTTGGGAAGCGCCGTCATGAACACGTTGGAATCCCATTACGTCGGCGCCATGGGGGTTGAAGATCACTTAACCCAGTTGGCGCTGGGATCCATTAAATCATGGGCGTCAGGCCATTCTCTTTCCGGCGATGTCTCTGGAGCGGCGCAAGGCAGTCTTTTGGATCTGGGCGCGGCGTTGGACACGTTGGGACGTAATAATCCGGCGGCGGCTCATCAGGCGCGATCCACTGTGGCCCATGTGTTGAATCCCTTTGTGGGACGAGAGCTCACTCCGGAGCAAACAAAACAATTGGGGAAAACAGTAGGGGATCTCACGCGCGGGATTCAATCTCGGGGGCTTGTGGCCAACCGATCTGCGGAGATGGGCAAAGAAGCCGTCTCCAAGTCAGATGAAAAGCCACTGGACGCGGCCGTGGAGCCGAAATTATCGGAGGGGACGGTGTTGCCGGCGGAGGGACGATTGTCTCAACCTTCCGCTTCAGCGCAGCGGACGGGCGGATCTGGCGGCGGAGCGGGCGGCGATGATGATTTGAAGGCTCATTTCGGCGGACTTGGAATTGTTAATACGGTCTTGATGACGGCCGGATTACTTATGTTNNAATGTTGGCCTCGGTCCAGTCGGACAATAAAAAAGAGGAAAAGCCCGCCGATAAGACGGAACAGAAATACAGCCGGAGATATCTGAAAGCCAAAGAGGACTACGACAAAGCGCGCACGTTGGCGATCGCCAACTTAATGGTGACGAACTCGATGCGGTCTCGAAACGCGCCGGGACGGACGACGGATGGTTTTATTAATTTGCATGAGGATCGCGGGTTTACGTTGTTCTCCGATTCCCCGATCAGCAGTCAAGCCTTCCCCAATAAAGAAAAAGTGCGGGACTTCTTCCTCTCGACGTCCAAAAACGTGTGGATGGCGGAAAATTTAACAGCTCTCCTTTATGAGAGTCGTTTCCTAAAGCCCAACGCGATGTCTTTCTTCTCGGACAACACCGGATCGCGCGCGGTCAGTTACGATAAAGACACCATCACGTATCGCTATTTTCTGGCGGACATGCGGCAAGGCAATATCACGCAAAAATTTACTTCTCTGGAAGAAGCGCAAAAATGGGTATCCCAGCATTATCCCTCCCGCTCCGGTCTGCAAAACCAAACTGATTGGAATTTTAAATTTTACGCGGATATTAATAATGACATGGTCCTCGCGAAATACACGAATGAAGTGGTGCTCGACGATAAATCGGGAACGATCAAAAGCACGGACGATCGCCCCTTCGATCATCCGAAATATCATTTCTCGAAGATTCCGATAACGCGCGAACAATTCGAGAAATTGAAAAGTCTCTCGGCGAACAACAACCCTCTTCTAACCGTTGTCGCGTTGGATTCCTTGAGCCCCTCTCAGAAGTTTGATCGTCAGAAAATCGACATCATCGCTTTTAAAGATGACAACGGCCTTTGTTACGAATATCAAAAAATAGGAGCCCGCCCCGGACTCATGGTCATCGAACGCCGGGAGATAAACTCCGATGGAACCATGGGCGGGATTATCGTGTCGGCCCAGGGATACCGGGAAGGCCTTCATGCCGATCCGTATCCCGGAGTGGCTGCGGATGTGATGGTCGCCGGCTATTTGGAAGGGATGGCGCTCACCAATGTCCCGTTGTCGGAGAAAGCGGATCGAAGTGTTGATACGCCTGGGCGCGTATTCTTGCGTCCGGCCAAGATCGGCGAGCGGTCCCGGGACGTCCCCGTTATTAAACTGTTTGATGCCGTCATGAAAGAGAAGGAGCGTCCGCAAAAAATTGTGGCCGCGTATGCCCGTTTTGAATCCGCCTGGCTCACCATCCGATGGCTGGCTGATTTGGAAATGACCCTGAGCGAGCGCGTTTCCGGCGAAAAAGACGCGAAAGCCAAGAAGGATCTTGAATTTCAGCTTAACCGTCTCAAACAAGCTCGGGACAATTACTGGGTTGATGCCCGAGGAGTGCCGCTCCTGGTGATCGGCGAAGGCGGGGTGAACGAAGCCGTTCGTATTTATAAACAGATGAAGGCCGAGATCAACAGTGATAAGGCCAAACAGGCGAAAGGGGAGTTGTCGAACGAACAGAGTGCCGCGTTGGCGGCGCGGCAGACATCGATGGCGAATCTGTTGGCCAAGATCCAATTCGCGACGGACGGCGCGAACGGGACGAATTTCTACACCGTTAAGCCGCGTATCAGTGAATACGAACGGCTGACGGACATGAAGAATGATTTGGCGACGGACCTCGACTGGAAAAACAGAGGGGCTAAAGACGAGGGGGAGCAAGAAAGAATCGCCGGCTCTTATTCCGAGATGGGCGCAAAAATGAGTTGGGTGGACACCGACGGATTTCACTATACGCTGATCCCGGGTCTTAAAGGGGCGCGCGAACGGTTTGAGAAAATTAGGAAATCGGATGGCGTCACGAATGATGAATATGAGAAGAAGAGACCCGCTTCGGCGCCATCCGCGTCTGATCGACCCCTGACGATTAAACTTCCGGAATTTCCATATCTGGCCCAACGTTTGGGCGAGTCAAACGCGGCAAAGGGCCAAGAGGAGCGTTCCTCTTTGCCGGTCATACGCGATCCGGCCGCTCAAAAGGGAAAATCAAAGGCAATTGCTGACGCTTCAACAGTGGATCGAATTCGGAACCGGTACAACGATCAAAAAGTGCGGCCCAGCGAAGAGGAAGATCCCAATCTTCTGCCGTCGAGGGTCGAACGGGAAAAAACCTACGAGGACCTCTTCCCGAAATCAAAGAAAGACGCCCCGGACGATAAATTGGGGAACAAATGGTCTCTGGTGAAGCAAGGCGGCAGTCGGTTGATTGAAATCCGGGATTTTGCCGGTCGCATCGTCTCGACCATCGAAGGGGATTGCCGGATCATCGTTGGGAACAAAGAATATACGTTGGATAAAGCGCCTCTCCCGCTCCCCAAAGACGCGAAAATCAAGGGCGGTATTGTCACCAAATTGATTTGGCATTCGAAAACGGATGTCCAACACGTTCGCGTGCCTGTTCCGCCGGAGGCGGTCATCCCAATCGAATCCTATCTCAAACAAATTCAGTCGTTCGCCGAGGAACGCGGGAAGGATCTGAATTTGAACATGACGACGCTGGGCGTTTTGGAAATGAGTCAAGACGCCAGAGGCAATCCGGACCTCAATCAACTCCGAAAGTCCGGCCTCATTGATCAATTTAAGGCCGGAGATGTGTTTGGGGAAATGTCATTGGGCTCCGGGCCCAAGTCCGTTAAGGTGAGAGTGGTTCGTGTTCAGGAAGCCGATAACATTTGGCTTGAATTCCATTCGCTTCCGACGGACAAGAGCCCGGATACGCGAATCATTGGCCGGTTCTTAATTAAAGAAGGCATCGGCAGCCAATCGATGGGAGATTTCGTTTGGAACGACATCACCAAACAATGGTTGTCGTCCCGGTTGGAAGTGCGCGTCAAAGGGGTGTTGAAAGAAATTTTCGAATTGGACGTCACAAAAGATAAAGACGGGACGCTCCGGCCCGCCACGGACGCGAAAGGCCGCGTGACGTATACCGTGAAGACCGTAAAAATAAAATTGACAGGCGCGGNNGCGCGGAAGGCCTTGAGTTCATTCATGTTCGGAAAGACACGATGGAATGGGACGGGCAAGTCTATTCCCGCGAAGAGCCGGCGGAGTGGGAATCGCGATTGGGAGACCCCGCCTCAAAGGTCATCGGGAAAAACGAGCGAACCTATTACGACGTGGCGGAACAACGCCGGATTTTTGGGGCCAGCGGCCTCATTATTTTTCATCCGATCAAAACGGTTCACGCCGATGATCGGACGCCGCAGCCGGACGGGACTTTCGGGAAACCGTTCGTTTTCTTCAAAACCATTTTTTCAAAAGACGATATTAACAATGGGAAATTGCGCAACATGGTGGTGGCCCAAATTAACGCGGAGGGGACGACGGCCAACGGAAGCTCTTTGCCAAGCGAAGTGGCCGCTTTGTTCAAGGACATTCCGATGAAGGAAGGCGCTCCTCTGCGTTGGAAGGTTCGCCGGTATGTCCCCATCGCGGTTGGGGAGACCAACGCCTGGTTGGAGCCGGCCCCCAACATGGACGTGGCGGAAGAAGAAGATGAGCTGGGACTTAGGGTTTTTTCCCGGGATTTAAAGCCGACGAAGAGCGGCGCCGAGGCGTTTTCGGATGAACGGGTTCGCACGTATTTTGGAAAGGATGAACACGGCAGTTTTTATGTTGAAGGTCAAAACGGCGTTGCATTGACCGGAGGAGAGCAGAATTCCGTTCCTCTGGCTTCTGGTCAACGCCGGTTCCCTAAGGGGTTTAATACCGAAGAGTCCCGGGCGGTTGAGTCGTCTCCTCAACGCCCGTGGGAGCTTCCGGAAAACACGATATGGAATCTGCGCGGAATCGCCGGGAAATTAGATATGGAGTCCGGACTTGTCGCCGTCTATCTCCAAAACAGAGCCGGCGATTGGATCATTCAACGGGAAGATATTTTTGGGCGCGCTCCGGTCATCGAGATGTATTTGGGAGGACGCGCAGAATCGGGGAAATCCGACAGCGAAAAGAAACTGCGATTTGAAGAAGAAATTGGAGCGATGTCGTCTCCGGCGACGTCGCCTTTGGGGAAACAGGGGCGGGTCGTTGTGCGCGCCACCGGGGACTGGTTTTGGGACGCCAAAAATCAAGAGTGGAACTCGAGACAAACAACGGTTCATCAAGATGGCGATCTGATTGAATTAAAACAGTTGCGTTCCATTGATCCGGTGACCGGAAACGCCGCGTATTCCGTCCATCTCTATGACGGCCGTTTTTCCGGGAGATTCGGTATCGTTGGTTGGCTTACGTCGTTGAGTCCTCAGTTACTAATCAACAATCTTTTTCATTCGTACGATGTGACGCTCACGCCGGATCGCTTGGTGGTTGAGATGACGGATCCAGAAAAGAAAATCCACACCGTTAACGATGTTCGTTTCGAACGGATGCTGCTCCACGCGTATGGCGGGGAACAGCATGAGATTCAATCCGCTGATTATCCCTTGGGGGCGGATATCACGCCGGGAAATCGGATTAACACCTATTCCACAACCATTTCCCGCGGAATTCCCGGGCGTTTGGATGGGTTGGATATTCTTCGTCGCAGCCACCTCCTCCCGGATGAAATGGAACTCTCTCGTTTCGAGCGCCCGCGCAGTTCGGGGCGATACACGACGGATCCCCGCGGCGTGATCATGGGGTCTCTGCGAGCGGTCGAGACAATAAAGGGGTGGATGGATAAGGACAAAATCGTCAAGCGTCGGAAAGCCACTCTCTTTTATGAAGATGATTTAAATAAATCCATTCCGGCTGGAACCGGGAAAGAGGCGCAAGCGGCGCGGTTGTTCAATGAAGATTTGGCCCGGCTTTGGAGCTTGTCTGAAAAACATAAACACGTCCGGGAAAAAGTGGATTCCCATGAATTGGGGCATGTGGTCATTGATTATATGAACGATCCCGGCGCCCCCACGACCAAGACAACGTCCCTCAATTTTGGGATTGAACCCACGCGATTTCACAATGGTACTCGGATCCAGTTGCAGCATGTGATCGATTACGACATGGAACATGTCCCGAGCCATCATTGGGTCGATCCGCTGGGACGAGATTTGAAACAAACCAAGTTGAACGCTCAGAGCGAGTCGGCTCCCGCTGATTTTGAATTTGATTTGGCGCGGAACGCGTGGATTCCCAAACATTCGACCTTGTATGAGCAAAAATCCAACGCCTTTAAAGAGCGAGAAAATGGACACAACGGCCTTGAGAACATTAATACGGGAACAGCTGATAAAGAGGAAAAGGAAACGGATCTATCACGTTTCTTCTTTGATGAGCGGCCTTCCGTTAAGTTGAGCCAAGTCCTTGAGAAGCCGTCCAAAAACGTCGGCGATCCCAAATCTCAGAAAGTCTATTCCTTTTATGATCCCGTCGGTTTCATTCGGGCCCAAACCGAAAATTTCGGCCCCGTCGTCGATGAGAAAAGCGGCGCGGGAGAATTTAATCGATTCACGTACTACTATCAATTGGCGGCCCGCGAATTTAATCTCATCGAATTCAATGAGGCCTACCAACCCATGCCGTCCGCGTTTTCAGGACATGACGCGTTAAACGGAGTCGATTTTCTGGCGTTCCTGGCGCAGGGAGATGGGGTTGACGGTTTGAAAGTAAAGATAACGGACGCCAAAGGCCGGTCCGTCGTTGTGGACAATGACTTCTCTAATTCCAATGGATTTAAATTCTGGTCTCCATTTTTTAATGATCCGTTGGTGGAAGAACGGCTTCGGGCGGATGGGCGTCGAGAGGTCCGCTTTGTCGATGTTCGTCCCATGCAGGGGCATTCGCTCAGGTTCCCTATCGACAACGCGACCCGTTCCTTTATTATTCCAGTCGAGAAGCTGAGGGGGACCGGCCTAGACCTTTCGTCCCTCCGGTTTGAAGTCCAAGCGAAAGGGAACGTGGAAGTGAGCTCGGTTGAACGGTTGGGACAATCTGAGAACGAAAACGATTGGAAGATGACTGACAAAATTCAGAAAGAATTTTTCCCGAAAGCAACGCTGCACGTCAAAATTCCCGATCTTAAATCACAGGTTGTGGATTTGGGGAATGGGGTGGTCCAGGTGACCCGCGGGAAAGGAGATCAAACCAAAATTACGGTGTTTGATAACGGCCTCCCCGTGTCCGTGACGTATTGGCAAAAGAACGGAGAAACGTACGATTGCGTTCGGTTTTATCTCGCCCACGCTATTTCTCCTTACCTCCAGATTCCCGAATATGTGGAATCCTATTTCGGAGGATGGTTGAGTCGCGTGATCACAACCCATCAAGTGAGCGGCGGCCGGCTCCAAGTGAACGTCGCGAACGTGGATAAAGCGGTGGCCATCGTTCTCTTCCCAAATGACACGGAGGACACGAACAACCCGGCCACATTGTATTTTCCGATGGGATTGTTTGATCCGAAGGCAAAATTCCCTCGCATCAATGCCAACATTGTTAATGGCGTTCTCCGCACTCTTAATCCCTCTCTAGAGAAAGAATACAGCAGGTTTGGTGGGGAAAATAATCCGCAGCGTTTTGTTTTGGAACAGTTGAATCCCTATGCGGTTAAAGCTCTTGTGGAAGGGACGCCGCTCAATTTAATCCCGTCGTGGAAAGATCGCTCCGTTCCCGAGTTTGATCGAAACAAGGGTCCTGCGTGGAATTTGGATCAGGAGACCTTGATCGCCTCTATTAAATCGTCCATGGGAGATTCCACTCGATTGCCGGAAACCGATATGGGGACGCGCCGATCCGCTTTTCCCCAATCAAGCAACGTCTCTGAGATCATCCGGGGTCTTCTTGATATGGGCGAGGTTTCTCTTGCCGAAGAGATGATGGGCTTTTACGACAGAGCCACGACGGGAGGAGAACAATACGTCCTTTCCGCTTATGACATCGGTTCCGGGGCCCGTCGCCAATTCAGCGATGAATACGGGAAGCCGGGTATCGCCATCCCAACGGCGGAAAGCAACGTGGCGGTGGCGCGGGCTGCGTTGGCGCTGGCTGAGAAAACCGGCGATAAAAAATATTGGGAGTTGGCGGTCCGATTGACGCAGAGAAGTCTGGAGTTTTTGCCGGACAATAATTTCTTTTGGTTTAAAGGGGCGTCGAAAGAGCGGGCGGAACGGTTGGTGGAGGTCTGGGACAATCTTCGGAGCGATCAAAAAGAGAGAGAATTGTCGGCGGATGATCTGAACTTTATCGAAAAAACGTTGGAAACGGCGCGCCGCCAATCGGCCGAGACTCCTCGGCAGGTTGAGGTCATTCAGAGGGGGGCCATCGACGCGCTGGTCATGCGGCTAGCTAAAACCCCGCAAGATGTGGAATCTTTGACGGGAATTCTGACGGTCAGCGGAGGGTTCTCCGAATACAAACCTCGAAATCTCTATCTCCTTCGGGAAATGGGCGTGACGTTGACGCCGGAGCCGGACAATTACCGCGTTGGCACCAACAAAGAAGCCCTGATTCTGCTACGGGAGTGGGAAACGGTATTAACCCACGGGCAGCCTCCGACTTCGCTCGGCGATTTTCAAACAGAAATTCTTGTTAGCCGCCGGAATCTCGAGCGTTGGTTTAAAGGCAATATTCTTCCCCATGTGAAAAAGGGAGAGGGATTTACCCCGGCTCATTTCAGGCAACAACTTTGGATCACCGGCGTGAAACCGACCGGAACGGAAGGGAAAAACCAACCCTATGTTCTCATCCCGAGCCGGTGGACGCCGCTGGAGTCCTCTTTGGCCGGCGCCGAGGCGGCCCTCTTGTTGGGCGAGAAGGAATCCACCGTGCGTCAGTGGATGGAAAACTATCTCAAAGTCTTTTACGGACAAGGGAATGGCGCCTCCGGCTTGGATTTCTCTCCCGAAACAATGGGGCGCACTGAGGGAAAATTGTTCTCGTCCGAGCTTTCGGTCCGCTTTGGCCAATTATCCCAGCGGATCCACTATCCCAATGGGGTGAATTTCGCGTTGAACAGCCTTCGCGACTTCGCGGACAACAAGACCGGACTTCTCAGGGAAGCCAGCGGCGTTGATCCCACCGGGTTGGATGTGGACTTGGGCGTTCCGACGGGGGATGGGCGGGTCATTCTTCCGAAACTGGACAAATCCGATTTCGGCGTGTCGATGACGTCGACGGTGAAAGCCTTGCGTTTCACGAGCGACGTTTCTGGAACCGGCGCCAAAAAAGATCTTCAAGAGAATATTAAAGTGCCTGATCTCGATCTGTCAAAGGCATCGCAGCCGGATCGGTTTTCAATCATGATTCGGGATCCCCTCTCTTTCGTGAGCGGTCAAGCCCTGATTATCCTGGGGGTCCTCTTCTCCCTGGCGGTATTAATTTGGAAAGGGGTCACATGGTTCTGGAACAGCAACCGGAGTTATTCGCCTCATCAGGCCTTGTTGGATGTCGCTATCGCCTTCCTTGTTCTTCTGCCCATTCCCATTCTTCTCTATGGATTTGGCCTGACCGGGCTGGGGGTTTCTCTCTCGGCGGCGTGGCTTTACCCGGCTTCACAAATTATCACTTCCGGCATCGGCGCTCGTCGTTTTGAAGGGTATGCGGCTTTGCGACTTCGAAAATGGCGTGCCTTAGAGAACGGACAACGCATTTATGACGATGCCTTGATTGAGGCGGCGACAGACCGGTACTACAAGCGGGTTCTGGGAACCTATCAGGTGGTTCGGGACGGCGTCCCCACGGATATCTTTGGCGCCTCCGTTCCCAATGAATATGTCTCGGCAGATCCGGCTTTGGCGGCGAATCAGCACGTCGGGACCGGTGAAATCCCGTTCCTTCCGGGTTTGGCGTACATTCATATTCTCACGTTGGAGTATTACAGACGGCTTCATCCGGGATGGACACAGGAGGAGTTGGCCGCTGCGGCCGCTCCCATCATGCTGGATCCCAACGCGTTGAATCCGGGAGTGGACAAGCCCGAACTGATGCGGTTGGACCGTTATCTACGCCGCGCGGGTTGGTGGTTCAGAGATCAGATTTCTCGCCCGAATGTGAACTCGCACATCTATGCCGAAACAGAATTGTATTTTTCTCACATGGCTGAAAAACTGCGGAAAATCCTGGCCCGGCCGCTGATGGAGGATGGGACAAAAGTCTTATCAGCGGACGATCGAGCCGCTTTCGAGATGGTTCTGGGCGAGTTGGGCCTCTTGGAAGCGGACACCATTCAGCCGGAGGAATTTGGGGCCAAAATCGAGGCCCACGCGGATCGGCACAACCTTATTTCCATCCACCCGTATTGGACGGAGATCGTTAGTTTCGCTCCCCGCCTCATCCTTTTTGCCGTGACGTTTGCCTTTATATACGCCCGTGACTCCTTGTCCCCGCTCCAGTTGTTATCGAACAACTTTTTCAACGTGCCCTCGTGGTGGAGCGGTTTGGGCGCGACTGGGCTCTTGATCGGACTTCTGGCGCTTTGCGTCTCCTATTGGTTTTATTTCGAAGGAAACTTTTTGAAGGATAAAACCACCTTCGGACGAATACAGCGTCTCGTCCTCTCTAACACGGGCCGGGCGGCGTTGATGCTCAGTTTGGCGATCGGGTGCCTCGGGACGCTGATGTTTATTCCGGGCGTGTTCGGGTACTTTAGCGTGACGTCCCTTGAGATCACGAGCCTGCTTCTGCCCGCCGTTGTGGCGGGGATTATGTTTATGGAGATCCTGGCGCTTCTCACAAACAGGATCTCATTCCTTGGCACGATGCGTTTCTATCAATTCCGGACCACGGCGATTTTTGGACATCCCAGAGCCGTGGCTTTCATGGCGATGCAATACGCGCTTTTCCTCGCGTTCGCGTGGTGGGTGACGTCGTATGTGGTTCCGTTTTTTGAAGGGTATCTCGTTTCGGCGTGGGGATACCAGGATTTCTTGAAACCGGGGTTCAATTTCTCCACTCACGCGATCGGCGCCCTGGTGATTGCCGGGGCGATCTCATTATTTATCTATGAGCTCACGCGGTTTCGATTGGCCGACCCCAGTAGAAATCCAGAACCCTACAAACGGTATCTGAAAGTGTTTCCTCTCGTCACATTGGTCTTCTTCGCCCTTTCTTTCTTCTTGGACATTTATCGTCCCGTGGGAGGAATGGTGATCGGCGGGTTTGCCCTTTTCTCAGCGCTTTACCTGGCTCATTACGCCATTTTCGTGTTGGTGATCGGGCTCACGGCGATCACGTCCAAGATTGGAAAATTTAGAAACCTGTTGGAGATCGGCGTCGGCCTGGCTGTTCTGGAAGGCATTCTTTATTTGATTGGGGGGTCCAATTCGTCCAGTTTCGCCTTATGGGCGGCCGTCATGGGGATTCGAGTCATCATTCAAATGTTGCTGATGCTCACGGCCATGTCGGCGGGCGATCCTGCGTTCTCGACGGGAATTCTGGGGGCGGGTATTGCGGCTTTTTATGTTCCCATGTGGTTCGGAACCTCTTATGCCCAAGGGCTCTTTTTCGGACTCATTTCTCTCGCGGTGTTGGTCCGCGCGGTGCGCTTCATCGCTTATCTTGTTAGGCGGAGCAATAATCACGCGGCGGTTGATAGTCAACCCGCCGCGTTCGGCATTTGGATCACCGGGGGCCAGCCCATGTCCAGCCAAGCGTTGAAGAGTGTCAACAATCCACTTCTCTACTATATGACTCTCTGGAGAACCGTCATCAAACCAAACGCTTTTCATTCTCCTCAGGACATCCTGGATGTGACCGGAAAGCACCCGGTGACGGATGCGGAAGTTGAAGAGGCGTTGGGTTTTCTGTTTCAAACGGAGAACGAACACCAGCGAACTATTTTTGGAGAAGAGGCCATCGCCATTTTGGGAGAACCGCTGACTCCTGTTCAAATGGAATTGGATCAGGCCACCGATGAAAATGGGCGGAACCTGAATCTCATCGTTCGAGTGAACGATCCGAGAGAAGCGGAACTCCTCCGATTGGGGTATCGCCTTGAGCGGTTGATGGTGACGCGGATTCCGATTCGAGGAAGCCAACGGGACACTCTTGTGTATGCGATTCAATTGGCGCATGCGTTACGGGCGCGGGGGCTCACCCAGGCTCCCAAGTTTTATATCCAATCCAATAAATACGATCCAACGAAACCATCCGAAAACAATCCGGATGATAAGGCCCCGAGTCAACTGTTTGATCTCGATGGAGCCAAGAAAAAGGAGATGGACGAGCGTTTGGCGGCCGCGCGATTTATCACGATAACGACGGGCATCTCAGCCGAAGTGGACCATAACTGGACCTTTAACGCGTGTAAATCAGGCGCTCAAAACGGTAATTCCGGTTCCTTCAGAAATTTAAAAAAGACGTATGTCTTGGATCGGAACGCGCAGAGCTTTACGTTGGAAGAAACCGTCGACGATATTAATTCGCTTCTGACGGATCCGACCATCGCCGGCATATTCCCGATTCGGACCACGCCCAATATCGCGTTCCCCGTCGGATCCCAATCCGATATGGGAGAATATGGTTTTTCAATGTTTGAAGACGCGTTGGTGAATTATTTGGGGGGAACCGTTGGAGAAATGGTGGCGATTGGATGGGGGAATTTGGTGGCGTTGCCCTACAACGATCTCTTTGTGGCTTTTTCGGATCCCGCGTTTCCCTATCGGTTTAATGTGGGGAATTCGTCCCTCGATCGATCGTTCGGAGGCATTCACGGGTTTCTGAATCTGCCTCACGTGAGTGAAGATTTTCTCCAAATTCAATTTTCCGCCGAAGGGATGAAGAGCATGGGAATCACGCCTCGCCTTCTCACCTCTCGAGGCATGCACTACAAATTGCGGGAACACTCGACGATGATGGAGATGGTGTTGGCGCGTCCGCGCTGGTCGGGCGGCGGTGACCCCGGACAAAAAGGACGCGATATCCTGGCCCAGCGATTACGGGATTACGGGTCGGATTCCATTTTTATGAGGGAGATGCAGAGAAATCGCGCCCGCTATTATCTCACGGCTCCCTTGGGCATGATCAATGTCACCTTCACTCCTCTTCTCATTATGACCGGCTACACTCCGTTCGCCGGCATTCTCCTCTTGTTCTGGGTCATCGGTATTGTGGCCAACCAGGTTCTGACGTTGAATGGGTTGGCGTCGTATATCGACCGGGCCGGTTTCTGGGCCGGTCTTTCTATTTGGCTCTCCCAGAGATTTAGGGACATGATTCTTTTTGCGCCCCTCACGTTCATTGAATTCTACGGGGTGATGGAAACGCTCATCAAAGATGTCCGGTATGGCTTTATCTTCAATTTGTCCGGTGGAGCCAAAATGGAAGATTACAACCCCAACGTTCTTCCAGGGATGCTGAAAACAAACGGTCCCTATGACATATTCCGTTGGATGTTCGGGACGGGGGTCATCACGACGCTCGTCAACCTCTATGCTATTTCTCGGTTGGACTTGCTGAACGCGTTGATGTTGTATCCGATGTTGGTGTTTACGACGGGTTTGGTGATTGGGTCGTATATTTATCTCCATCAAAAAGGACCGAAGAAACAATCGCTTCTAGGTTGGCGGCGGTGGACTCCCAAAATGATTGGCGTGGGGTTGGCCGCTCTCATTATGATTGGGATGTCGCTTGGTTTGGGCCTTTTTTCGAACGATGTGATCGTGGCGCCCATTTTATTGGGGGCCAGCTTTTTTCTTTTCTTCATCCTTTTCCCCGGGACCTTTATCGTCACCAACGGGGCGACTCCCAGGGAACGTCTCCATAATTTCTGGGTTCTCGTTATGTGGGTTGGCATTGGACTATTGGCCAGTTTGGGCGTGAGTCTCCCCTTGTCCGGGACGCAGGCGATTGTCACGGGAGCGCTTATCGGTTTGGTGCCGTTCTTTACGTCCATGGCCATTTTGTCGCGGATGCTTCACATCGGCGGTCCTTTCCGGCAGAGCCGGGCCTCGGTGAGAAAAATGGTTCGAACGTCTTATGTTAAACACGCTCCGCTTTTCTTGAAGGACCCTTTCACGCTGCCAACCATCCGCCGCAGCGCCATTTTGGGAATGGTGGGTCTGGTCTGGCTGGCTCTCAACCCGACCCCGGCGTTGGTGACCGCCCGCGTCTTGGATTTCAACATGACCGTTAACTACCTTCAGATCGGGCAATCCTTGGGGATCACGGTCATCGCGCTCAGCATTATCTTCATCTTCGGATTCACCACGATGCGTTTATACACGTGGGCCAATTCGCGGCAATTCCGGACGCTCTACCGGTGGTTTAAGGAAAAACAAGAAAATCGAGATACCATTAATTATGACATGACGTCCGTTATTGAAGCGTTAATCCAAGGGGTTTGGGTCGCGCGCGATACGCGGGCGCCTCTCAAAGGATCAAAGTACTTGAGAGATATGGAAGAAGCCTTGGAAACGTATGACAACCCGGCGCATTATTTCGATCGAGAAAGCCGGACGCGGTGGCACGAATTTATGGACATTGTCCACGGATTGGTTGTGAAGACAAGAGACACGTTGTTGAAGGCGCATATTTTGGTCCTGGGAGGTTTGTTGTGGATCATGATGGCGGAAACATCATTTGGAATGTCTTTTGATTCAATGAGCGGACCTTCCAGAGGGTCTCCCCTGAGTTCCTCTGTCGTTTTCTTTGCCGTGGTTGGGTTCCTGACGTATGGGGCGATCCTGCTCCGAAGAGCTCTCAGCTTCAAGAAAACTCCGTCGGAAAAAGTGGTCGAGAGGCCCGCCTCGTTAGATGACGATTCCGTTGTTGAGCCCGAAGATGCGTGGAACCACGTCGACCGGACAGGGGAAATTTCAGGCGCTGAGGCGTTTCGGGCCGTTCCGCGCGCCAGCATACCGGAGAAATTCTTGAGCGCGATGACCGCGCTCTTTGTCGCGATCGAGGCCAAAACGAAGGATTTAAATGCGATCGGGCCTCTTGTGCTGGTGGTTCAGACGGAAGAAGAGCTTCGAAACGCGGCGAAATCCATCCAAGCGGTTCAGATGATTGGTCAGGAGAAAGTGGCGTCCAGAGCCAAATTTATTTTTGTTGAACAATCGCTCTATGAACGGATGCGGGATCAATGGGCGGCTCTCAAGCTGGATTCCGTGAACCTTATCTCGATCGATCTCAAAGCGAACGATGTGGGGCAGACTCTGGTGGAAGAGACGAGCCGGCGGTTGGGTCGCCCGGAGACGACGGCGCAGAAACTGAGCCAGCCGTACAGCCTGTTCGTTCCGGAAACGTTGGCCGGGCTGATCTCGATTTCGGAATTCCCCGCGGCGTGGAAAAATCAGATTGATATTCGGAATTTCAACGTGAAGGATGAATTGAGCCTGGCGCGGGCTTTGCTTAAAATTCTACTCAACACCGCGGAAACGGATCGTTTCTTCTCCTCGTTCAAAGGCGCCGGTCTTGAGATGTTGATCAAGACGTCGTCTCTGGTCCGTCTTAACGCCTAAGGGATCAGAATCACGCGCAGCGGGTTGTTGGGAGATTGCTGAAGGCGAAGCGTGGGGACGTCTTTGCCGTTTCGACGAAGATACGCCAGCCGCGGAAGTACCACCTGTTCAAAAAAATAAGCCGGGTCCGATAACCGGGACTCAATCTCGCCAAACGTCCAGTGTTCCAGAAGCAGCTTCCGGACGTCTTTTGAAAAATCAGAGAGTTGCACGTTTCCTTTCTCGTAGAAAAACAACCGCCGCCAAAAGAAGAATTAGAAAATCCCGGCCAAAGGAAAGCCAGGTCGCGGGGTTCCCTCCGCTTTCAAAACACCCGCAGGAGATGTTGAGTCCTCGCAGGAGCGCCGACGCGACGGCCGATTGAAACGTGAGCATCATGAGTAATATCAACGCGCTGGCCCCCTGAGTCCCGAGTCCCAGAATGAGCGCCCCTCCGGATATAAACTGGAGCCAAGGCAGCGTTATCGCCACGGGATTGATGGCCCAAACGGGAAGAAGTTTAAAATTGTAGATTTGGTGGGCGAAGGCGGCGGGAGAATGGATTTTGTAGAGACTGGAATAGAGTAAGATGCCGCCCAGAAGCATTCGAAGTGCCGTCCAACTCCATTTGGAAAACGACGTTTTCATTTTTCCATCCTGAGACCGGCGTTTTTCCATTCCGGGGCGCCGCCGTAAAAGATTTTCAGGTTCGTGTATCCGAATTTTTTCAGTTCCCGCCCCAGGAAGATGCTGAGTTCGCAGTCAATCCCTTCGCAGTAAAGGACGAGAGGGGAATCCATCGGTAACCCCGCTAAGGCTTTCTCACGGGTTGTATCAAGTTCATAGAAGGGAAGGCTTCGCGCGCCGGGCACATGTCCCGCTTTGTAGTCCGCCAAAGACCTCGCGTCGATAAAAAAGGCGGCTTTCGATTCCTCCAATCGAATGGCGGTGGCCAAATCAACAAAAGCGGGATCACCTTCTTGGGTCATCATGGTGTAGGCCTCCTGGGCGGAGGTGGAGGAGGTGGGCCAGCGGCCCATCCAGGAGAGGCCGTTGGGAGCGAGTTGACGAAGCGCGCCGCATCCAAGGGAAAGCGCGAGAAAAAGGGCGGCTTGTTTTATCATGTAATCAACGTTACTGGTTTGTGTTGGATAATGTGTTGTGGGGCTTCGAATTCTTGGTTTTGGCCTTCTTTGTCGATGATTTCACTGCTGTTTTCCCTGCCGACGGTTTGACCGACGGTTTAACCGTCGGTTTGGCCGGGTCTGACGATTTTTGCGGAGCCGGCGCTTGGATGTGTTGGTAGGTTGGAGCCGGCGGGCCTGATTGAATGGCAATGGTGACGCGATAAGGTTCGGTGTCGCCCACGGCTTCAAACGTGCAAGAGGTGTTTCTATTCTCATCGAGGGCGCCGTCTATTTTGATGTTGATCTCCGCGGTTCCCTTGGCTTTGAGGAGGGGTCCTTCCGCGTTGACGTGAGCCCAATTGGCTGGTTCTTGAACAAGGGAAAGCGTTAGATCTTTATCCGTTTTATTTTGGAGCGTGATGGTTTGGGATGATTTCGATTTCGGTTCAAACGAAGCGACGCCTGTTCCGGTTGGGAGCACGTTGGCCTTCGGATTTTTGACGAACCCCAGCATGGCGACCGTGAGCTCTTCTTTGCCGGATCCGGTTTTGAGAACGGCTGTTTTATGAAACGGGGACATCGCGTATCCACGTGTGTTGAAGGTGAGGCCGATTTTTGTCTCGTCATGAGACGCCAAATTTTCCGGCGAGAAAGTGGCGGCCGTGCACCCGCAGCTGGGTTGGAGGGACTGGAGGGGGATCATGTCGCCCCCGGTGTTTTTTAAAACAAAGGTGCAGCTCACTTTCGCGTCGTCCGGGCACCATCCGAAATCAAATTTTTCAGGAACGGCTTGAAGCATGCTGGCCCGCGCGGCTCCCGCGAATAGAAAAAGGCCGAAAGAGAGGAGGGCTGTGGAATTGATCCGTTTGTGTCGGTGATGAAATGATGTGTTCATGTGTTCAGGTCTCCTTGAATAAGGTGTCGGCGCTATATTAGTAAAGATAAAAAGATTTGACTTGGTTCCTGAATTCATCCAGCCGTTGACCCAGAACGCGCAGCAGCTCCTCGAGAGGCCACTTTCCATCAACGGCGTCCTTCACCCGGTTGGATCCCGTAACGACTCTCACCTCCTCCCAGTTGGGTTTGAAGGCTGGGTTGTCTTTCGAGAGCGTCAGGAAGGAATGGACAAAGAGGAGGAAGGGTCGCGCCTGATCCCGATTTGTCACGCGAATTCGAACCCCTTCGCAACGCTCGTTTTGGTAGAGGTCGGTTTTTGGAGTGAATTGAACGGGAGTCACCGAGAGACCGGGAATTTTTTTGTCCCGCAGCGCTTTGGCGAGCGCTTTCCCATCCATCCAGGGGGCTCCGAAGAGTTCAAACGGCGTTTTGGTGCCGCGACCCACCGACACATTGGTCGCTTCAAAGCATCCGACACCAGAGTAAAGAAGAGCCGACGTGGGGGTCGGAAGATTGGGAGAGGGGCGAATCCAGGCGAGCCCCGTTTGGTTGAACCAGAGGGACCTTTTCCATCCTTCCATTTTAACCACCGTGAGGGGCGCCTGAAGATTTTGGGTTTTGTTCATCCACTCCGCCAGTTCTCCGACGGTGAATCCATGCCGCGTCGGGATGGGGAAATAACCGGTGAGGCGTTTTACCTCCGGATCCAACACGTCTCCTTCCAAAATATCCCCCCGAATAGGGTTCGGTCTGTCCAGGACAATGAAGCGAAGCTTCCGCTCCGCCGCGATTTCAAGGGCTTGTCCCATCGTGGCGATGTAGGTGTAGAAGCGGGTTCCGCTGTCTTGAATGTCAAACACGATGGTATCCACGTCTTGCAGCATGTCTACCGTTGGGCGGGTTGTTTTTCCGTAGAGGCTGTAAATCGGGACGCCGGTCTTTTCGTCGATTGAGTTTTGAACGACTTCGCCGTGCTTCGCCACGCCTCGGAATCCATGTTCGGGAGTCAAAATACAAAGGAGGGCGACGCCGGGCGCTTTTGACAGCAGATCAACGGTGCTCACGCCCTTCCGGTCGACGCCGGTTTGGTTGGTGATCAACGCCACGTGAGCGCCTGAGAGAAGGGCGAAACGGTCCCGCTCAAGAACATCAATGCCGCAGAGAACGGCGGCGCTCGCCTGGATTTGAATGAGACAGGCGGTTGTGAAGGCGGCGATCAAAAAGAGCGTCTTTTTTTTCATTCTTTTTTTGGTTTCTCCAAGAGCGGCCCCAGGAGATAGCCCGTCATAAAGGTTCCGAAGGTGCCGAGGAGAATGAGCCAGGTCCAGCCGACCACGAAGATTTTTTTCTCCGTGAGAATAAGGAGGACGGCGTTGACAACGGCCCAAAAAATCATGGAGAAAATATTGACGATGTTGCTGTGTTTTTTGGTCAAGAAGCCGAGGAGGAACACGCCGAGGAGCGAGCCGAAGGTGACGCCGCCGATTTTAAACGCCCACCAGAGAAAACCTTCCAAATAACTGAACATGTACGCCAGGAGGCCCAGAATCACGCCGAAGACCACGACCATCATTCGAGACACGCGCAGGTAATGCCGCTCGTCGCGGTTTTTTTGAATGAGCGGTTTATAGATATCCGTGACGAAGGAAGCGGTGAGAGATCCGAGCGGGGAATCGATGCTCGCCATGATCACCATGGAAAGAATGATGCCACGTAAGAGACCTGGCATCTGCGTGTTGGCGAAAAACGGGTAGATGTCATCCAATTTTTGCGGGAGGGGAATGGATGGATGCTGGCTGTAAAAGGCGTAGAGCCCCGCACCAATAATAAGGAACAAAATCATCACGCCAAACCCCGCTAGAGGTGTGGCCAAGGTGGCTTGTTGGCTTTTCTTTCGTGTTTCGACGGTGAGAAGCCGCTGCATGAGTTCATGATCCGTGCCGTAGGCGGCCATGGAACCGAAAAAGCCATTCAGGATCGCCAGCCACCAGATGTTGGGATTGGTCCGGATCGCGGTCCAAAACCCGGGTTCTCGGATGGACGGGCCCCAGTCGAACACCGTGAGTTTCCCGGCATGAGCCGCCGTTTTGAAAATGCCGATCAAGCCGCCGTCCACGACGGTTGAGAGAAACCAAATGGTGCCGATCCCGCCGATGAGGAAGGTGGTGGTTTGCCAAACGTTGGTCCAGACGATGGCCTTAATGCCGCCGTAGCCGATATAGAGGATGCCGATCAGGACAAAAAGAAAGATGGTGGGTCTTAAATCCCAGCCGAGAAGCAGGGAAACGGCCAGGGAGGCCACGGTGAGCCGCACGCCGGAACCCAAGAGCCGCGTCACGAAGAAAAAACAGGTGGCGGTGTATTGGGTGGCTGCGCCAAAGCGGTGTTTCAGATATTCATAAATGGTGGTGCAGTTGTATTGGTAGAACGCGGGGATAAAAATCGCGGCCAGAACAAAACGGGAAGCGAAGGAGCCGATGAAGAGTTGCAGATACGCCCAGTTCTCTTTGTAAGCGGTGGCCGGAACGGCGATGATGGTCACCGCGCTTATTTCGGTGGCCACAAAAGAAAGCGTGGCCGCCCATCTGGGAATTCCGCGGCCCCCAAGAAAAAAATCGTGGGTGGAATCTTCTTTTCGTCCGGCGTAGAACCCGATCAGGATCATGATGGCGAGGGAAGCAAACAAGACGGAATAATCCACCATCGTGAGATTGGAAAATCCTAAAAACCATTTTTCGATCATCGTGTCAGGCTCCCTAGAACACACGCCCGTTTGGCGCCCGTGCAGGCGGGGATGTGGTTGATTTTGTTTTGAAAAGCGCGAAGCCCGAAGAAAGCGAAGGTCAGCGGTTCTTTCGCTTGAGAGGGGATTCCAAACGCGTCAATACGCTTCACCGGAATTGGCGCGAAAAGGGAGGCGAGGTTTTTCATCAACATCGTATTGTGGATGCCTCCTCCCGAGACAACGATCTCCGACACGTGGTGTTTGGGGAAAACAAAGGATTTATAACTTTCCTGAATCGTGAGCGCCGTGAAAAAGTTGAGCGTGGCCAAAACGTCATTGGGATGTGAAACTAGCCTTCGTCCGAAATATTGTTTGACGAAGTTTTCGCCGAAGAGTTCGAGTCCCGTTGATTTGGGCGGCGCTTTTTTAAAGTAGGGCGTTTTCATCATGGCGTGAAGGATCACGAGGTCGATGCTTCCTCGTTCGGCCCGTTTTCCCTGCGCGTCAAGACTCTCTTTCCTTCTCGTGATAAGGCGGACAGCCGCATCCATCAGGCCATTTCCCGGGCCGTTGTCAAAAGCGATGGGGGATTTAATCCCTTTCCCGACGACCGTCACGTTTGAAATTCCGCCAATATTTTGAAACGCCCGGACGGAACCGTTTCCAAAAAAGAAGTGATCAAAAAACGGAATGAGCGGCGCCCCTTCGCCTCCAGCAGCAATATCCTTCTGACGGAAATGGGAAATCACGGGGATTCCTGTTTTTTCGGCGATCACGGCCGGCTCTCCGATTTGAAGTGTGTTGGGATGTTTGTCTCTCGGCCCATGATAAATCGTCTGTCCATGCGACCCCACACAGGCCACCTTCGTGGCCTTAATCTTTGTCTTCTTGAAAAGGTGTATGGCTGCTTTTGCGAAAGCTTCGCCTATTTCAACGTTCAGAGATGACAGTTCTGCGGCCGAAAGCGTGTTGGCTCGTCGAATCCGTTCGCGGATTTGAGGAGGGTATGGATCTGTGAGATGTCCGATCAATTTGAAGGAGTGCGCGCCAAATGCGCCGAGCGCCGCTGAGACGCCATCCGCCGATGTGCCCGACATAAGGCCCAGGGCGAGTGTTGTCATCGTTTTAGCGTGAGAGCGGCGTGAAGATGGCCCGCTGTTTTCTTGAGAAGCCGGACGGCGTCGGACTGCTTGAGGTTCTTTTTCCCCATGAGAATGGCTGTTTTCGCGTTTTTCCCGGATTGGATATAGAGAGTTTCGGCTTTCTTGGGAGAGACTTTCGCCAACAATTGGATCAGGCGAAGTGCGCGCGCTTTTAATTTGTTGGATTTGGGTTGAAGGTCCACCATCCGGTTTCCATAGACTTTCCCCAGTTGAATCATCGACGTGACGGTGAGAGAGTTGAGCACCAGCTTGGTCGCGGTGGCGGCTTTAAGACGGGTTGAACCCGCGATCACTTCCGGCCCAACACGCGGGGCGATTACCACGTCTGCGAGATGTGACGTTTGACGCGGGTTGCACGTCACCAAAATTGTTTTGGCACCTCTTTTCTTTGCGACTCGAAGTCCTTCTTTCACGAAGGACGTGACGCCGCTCGCGGCAATTCCGATGACCACGTCATTTCGTTTCACGTTTTTCCGAATGAGCCGGGCCGAATCCATACCTCTATCTTCGGCTCCTTCTTTGGATTTGAAAACCGAAGGTTTTCCGCCGGCCATAAACGCTCGAATGAGAGAGGGTGGCGTGTTGAAAGTGGGGGGGCATTCCGCGGCTTCCAGGACGCCGAGGCGACCGCTGGTGCCGGCGCCGATGAAAAAGAGATGGCCGCCGTTTCGAAGGGAAGCCACAATCATCCGAACCGCTTTTCCCATGGGGCGAATTTGAGACGAAACAGCCTTCGCTACTTTAGCGTCTTCTTTATTAATAAGGCGGAGGGCGCGGAGGGTGGACAGTTGATCAATACGGCGCGTCGCTGGATTGTTTTGTTCGGTCGGTAATTTGTCGTAGCGAATTGAGCTCATTTCAGTGAGTGAACATACCAAAAAACGAAGGAATCTGGATCTATGTGCGAGAAATGAACTCTAGCTTCGAATCGAATCCTCATTTTTTACGAGTTCGAAAGCTTTGTTCATCGCATCAAACCGGTCGGAAAATTGAATGCCCTCTTCCCGCATTTTGTCCATTAGTAGTTGATGGTACTTTGTCCTAAGCGCATTGACCTCATCTTTCGCCACAGATTCACTCTCCGGAATCTGATTTTCAGCATTGACTAGATCCGTATAAATGCGGGCCACTTCAATTAAAGTCATATTTCTCCGTTGGCAATTTTAAAAGCAATTCGAGTGATCCTGCCCGATGAAGGTAACCTCCCCTAGCCCCTCCACTGTACAACGTGGAGGGGGAAAGAATTTTCAGCCGCGCTTCCGCTTAATGATGTCGCGCGACTGGCTGTGAATTTTTTTCCACCGCCGCTTTACATTGGCGCGATCCTGCGGATTCTGTTTCCGTTTTAAATAGGCCAGTTCTTTCTGCAACTTAATATACCCTTCCCATCGGCCTTTGGGGAGTTCTCCGGTTCCCAGCGCTTGGATGACCGCGCATTCTGCCTCAGTCTGATGGCGGCAGTCTCGAAAACGGCACCGCTCCGCCAGCTGAGCAATATCGGTGAAGACTTGAGGGAGAACGGACGAATCCGCCCAGAGCTGTATTTCTCGAATCCCTGGCGAATCAATCACAAATCCACCGCTGGGAAGAGCGAACATTTGGCGGGAGGTGGTCGTGTGACGCCCGTGAGAATCGGAGAGTCGAATCGGTTGTGTCGCTTGGACTTCTTTCCCAAGAAGCCGGTTTAAGATGGTTGATTTTCCCACTCCCGAGCTTCCAAGGAAGGTTCCCGTTGCCAAATTTTGTAAGTGGGACAGAATAGCATCAAAGCCTTCGCCGGTGATCGTGGAAACCCGATAAACCGGAGCGCCATTCGCGATGCGGGACGCCTCGTCAAACCGGTCGTCGGCACTGTTTGCTAAGTCCGACTTGTTCAATAAAATGACGGGCTCGACACCCGATTCCTTGATCAACGCCAGGAAACGTTCGAGCCGCCGGAGATTAAAATCACCATCAAACGCCGTGATCAGGAAGGCGAGGTCCACATTGGCCGCTAATATTTGTTCCTCTGTTGTTGATCCCGCCACTTTGCGTGAGAGGACCGATGTCCGGGGCAAGATGGAATGAATAAGGGCAACATCGGGTCCATCGATGGAGGCCAGTACCCAATCTCCCACCGCTGGGAAGTCAGACCACTCCTCTGCCTCGAAACGAAAACGTCCTGTCACCTCCGCTGTTCGCTCTTGATCGGAAAATTGAAGAAGGCATTTGTCTCTGAAAACGGCCGTGACCCGTGCTTTGACTGTCTGGATTTCACTCATGCCCCGATTATATCAACATAAGGAAACCTCCCCTAGCCCCCGCCACGGCGGGCTCGCTCGCCGTGGCGGGCAAGCTCTCCATTGTGAGACATGGAGGGGAATTAGAAATATCTTCACAAGACTTTTAAAACCGGCTCCGACTTTGATAGATTTCAGCACATGTCCACATCATTGGAAGAGTTGATCGGTTCAAAGCTCGTCATCGGATTTCCCGGCACCAAAGTCACTCCGGAGGTCGTCAAACAGTTCAAAGACATTCACGCCGGCGGCGTCATTTTCTACCGCATTAATTTCGAATCTCCTCAGCAAATACGGAAAGTCATTTCCGATCTTGAATCCGCGCTGGGCCGGCGGCTCCTCGTGTGCGTCGACCATGAAAACGGGCGGGTGATTATGTACCGGGATGGCGTGACCATTTTCCCGGACAACCTGGCGCTCGGCCAAACGCAGGATGTGACTCTTGCCAAAGAAGCCGGAGCCATCGCGGCGAAAGAACTTCGCGCGCTGGGAACGGACGTCAATTTCGCCCCGGTTCTCGACGTGCTCACGGACGCCTATTCTCCCAATATCGGCATCCGCTCCTTTGGCAAAGATTGGAAGCTTGTCTGCGACATGGGAGCGGCGTACATTACCGCGCTTCAAGCGGGCGGCGTTTCGGCCACGGCCAAACATTTTCCGGGAAAAGGTCATGCGCCGGTGGACGCCCATCTTAAACTCCCGACCATCACATCTACCTGGGATGAGATGAAAGCGGTTCATCTTCAACCCTTTATAAAGGCCATCCAGGTGGGGGTGGATGTCATTATGTCATCCCACCCAAAATATTCTCATCTCGATGACGTGCCGGGGCATATCGCCACCTTTTCACGCCGTATCATCACCGATTGTTTGAGAAATGAGCTCAACTTCAAAGGCGTTGTCTCGAGTGACGACTTGGAGATGGGCGCCATTAAAGAAATTTGTCCGATTGGAACCGCCGCGGTGCAAACAGTGGCCGCCGGTCACGACCTTGTGTTGTCGTGCCATTCTTTCGCCGATCAGCGGGCGGTGTATCAAGCGCTCTTGGAGGCGTATAAATCCAAACAATTGCCTGCCAAAGAACTCGAGGAAAGCGTGGAGCGAATTGAAAAACTCAAAGCGAAGCGCCCGCAGCGTTTTGAGGGAACCGTCGGACCAGATCCGAAGGGAGCTGCTCTCGCTCAAACAATTTCCAAACGGGCGGTGCATATAGTTCATGACACGGAAAAAATGCTGCCGTTGTCGAACGCGCTGGCCCGCGACGTCGGGGTTATTTTCCCGCAGCTCTCCAGTTTCGCTCCCAAAATTATGATCGAACGGGAATTTGAAGACGAGGTATCGTACTTTCATCATTTGATGGGTCCTTTTCCGGGGAATCACGTGACCGAGGTCTACGGCATCGAGCCGAGCGATGAAGATATTGAGTGCGCGACGAATTTGGCGCACCGCTCCACGGTCACGTTGTTCTTTTGTTTTGACGCGCATCTTTATCCGGCGGAGCAAAAATTGTTGGCTGCGCTTCAGTCCGCGGCCCGGAAACTCGTGGTTATTTTTATGCGAGATCCTTACGATAAAACTTTTCTTCGTTCCAAAGACGTCGGAATCACCGCCTTCGGTTTCCGCAAGTGCCAACTGGAAGCGGTGGTCTCCCGCCTGTATGGCGAAGAATAAACTCACCCTGTTTGTCGATGTCGGCGGTAGCAAAACCTCTCTTCAATTAAACGACGACAAAATCCGTGTTCTAAAACGGGCCTCGTTCCCAACCGATCTCTCTTCTCTCGTGCCTCAGATTCGGCGCTTTTTAAAGCCTCTCTTCAAGCCGGACGCTTTATTGATGGGATGTCGGGGCGTTTGGACCGCGCCAGAAAAATCCACTTGGAAGAAAAAATTGCGAGGCCTGGCTTCTCGAGTTGAAGTGATGTCAGATGTGGAATTGGCTCATCGGCGGATTTTTGGTCGAGGCGCCGGAATACTTCTCAATGCCGGGACGGGATCCATTGCCTATGGGAGAAATCCGGCTGGACGGACCGAACGACAGGGCGGATTGGGGTTTCTATTGGGAGACGAGGGATCGGCGTTTTGGATGGGGCGCGCGTATTTGAAGCACGTGTACGCCGAAACAGATGATTTAACGTGGGTTCGTTCGTTTGCCACTCATCCCGACGCGGTTCGGCGGATCGCGGGACTTTCCACCTTGGTTTTAAGAGGAGCGCGAAAGAAGAAAGCGCTCAGGAAAATCGTGACGATGTCACGCGGTCATTTGTTGGATTTGCTGGACGCCCTTCGGAAAAAACTTCGCTGGACCGGCCCGGCAAAGGTGGCGCTCATGGGGGGATTGTTTCAAAACAAGTCGTTTAGAGATGAATTTACCAAGCGGCTCAATCCAAAGAAGTTTAGGATTTCAAAATTCTAAGAGAGATCCTCTCCGCCGCGTTTGGCTTCGCGAAGTTTTCCGGCGTGACGATGCCGGTCTTTGATATCTTTCCAAAGCTCGTGAATTTGTTTCTCCAGGACTTTCGACGCCAAATCGATGGCTTCAATCATGGTTTCCGCGCTTTTTTTGATCACGATTGTTTTTCGAGGAACTTTCACGTTGATGTGGCAGGTTTCATTTCCTTTCAGATGGTGATGACTGGCGGTGAGAGTGTATTCCATTTTGACGATTCGTTCTTCAAAACGCTCCAGTTTTGAAAGGCGGTCAAAAATATGACTCTCCCAGCGGGGGAGAACGTCGGTTTGATGACCTTTGATGTGAACGTGCATGTGTGCCTCCAGTGATGTGATGCGTTTGCCTGCTTGTCAAGGTCAGCCCTTCGGGCTGCCACTTTTCCGTGGATAATGTCCCCGGAAAAGTACCACGAAGCAGATCCCCGGGACTTACGTCCGGGGGCCCCTCTGTGGTTGCTCAAATGTTCTATTAAATATATCTTAACTTATTAATAACTCAAGACGAAAAAAAGGCGGTCTTCATTGAAAAAGCGTGTTTTCTCCGGCATCCAACCCACCGGCGTCATTCATTTGGGCAATTACCTGGGCGCGTTGAAAAATTGGGCGGCCATGCAGGACACGCACGACTGCGTCTACTGTATCGTCGATCTGCACGCCATCACGGTTCCGCAGGAGCCGAAAGCCTTTCATGACGCCGTCCTCCGCACCGCCGCGGCCACGCTGGCCGTCGGCATCGACCCGTCTAAGAGCATTCTTTTCGTTCAATCCGACGTTCCTGAACATTCAGAACTTGCCTGGATCCTCAATTGCTTCGTCTATTTCGGGGAGCTCAGCCGCATGACGCAATTTAAAGATAAATCCACTTCGCGCGGCGTCGGAACCTCCGCCGGCCTATTCAATTATCCGGCCCTCATGGCGGCCGACATTCTTCTGTATGGAACGCATGCCGTTCCCGTCGGTGACGACCAGCGCCAGCATTTGGAGCTCACGCGCATGCTGGCCAACCGCCTCAATCAACAACATCCCGGCCTCTTCGAAGTTCCGGAGGCGTTTATCGGTAAGGCTGGCGCTCGCATTATGGGGTTGGACGACCCGACGGTCAAAATGAGCAAGTCGGCCCCAAGCCAATACAACTACGTGTCCTTTGCCGACACGCCGGATCAAATCCGGAACAAGTTTAAGAAAGCGGTGACCGATTCGGGCTCTGAGGTTTCGTATGACGAGGAGAAGAAACCGGCGGTGTCCAACCTTCTTCAGATTTATAGCCTTCTCTCCGGCGAGCCGGTTGACTCGATTGTGAAGAAATATGCCGGCAAAGGATATGGCGATTTCAAAAAAGAGTTGGCGGAAGTGGCGGTGGCCGCCTTGGCGCCGCTTCAAAAGAAGATTGCCGATTACGAATCCGATTTGGGCCAGGTGGAACGGATTTTGGATCAAGGCGCCCAAAAGGCCAAAGATCTCGCCTCGCCTCGGCTGCGGGAGATCCGAAAAAGATTGGGCCTCGGGCATTGAGCGATCCCATCCTCTCTGAATTAAAAACAAAACTTCCCGACCTCATTCGCCGTCTGGAACAAATCGTTCCCACGGCCTGCGCGCTTTATAAAAAAAGTTCCGGCACAACGATTCGCGTCAATCGTCTGCAGGAATCGGTGGAACCGCAAGATCCCGCGCAAGGGCTCGTCGTGACGTTGTGGAATGGGCAGAGCTTCTTTGAATATGCCTTCAATCGGTGGGAGTGGCCGGCTTTGGAGGCGGATCTTATCAACCGGGCGAAAACAGCGGCGGCCTCTGTTGATAAGACGCGCCCGTGCTCCGAGATTGACCCGGGACCTCCGCTCGCGAAAGATTTTTTTACCAAGGTGGTTCAGCCTCCGTCGGCGGTTTCATTGAATGACCGGCTTGCCGAGGCGCGCAAGCGCCTTAACACGGCGCTCGCCATCGATCCGCAGGTGGTGAACGCCTTGTCGCTCCTGGAAGACGTGACGCAAGAAGACCTCTATGTCAACCGGAACAAAATTCTCTTTCAAACCCTCACGCGCGTTGAAATCATCATGGTTGTTTTTGTGTCGGATGGAAGCAAAGTCACCCAGGTTCATCAGGGGACGTGTAAAAACGGCGGGCTGGAAGCGGTTCGTTTTTCCGACGATGAGATCCGCGCCATGGTGGCGGACGGAAAGAAATTGAACGCGGCGGAGCGCTTGAGCCCGGGCTTGTTTGACGTGGTCACGGATCCCGAATGGTCTGGGATTATCGCACACGAATGTTTCGGCCACGGCATGGAAACCGATCTTTATGTTCGGGGTCGCGCCAAGAGCCAGGAGTTTATCGGGAAATCAGTGGCCTCCTCCATCGTGAACATGTTCGACGACCCGTCCGCCGTCACGGAAGCCGGCGGGTTCTTTTTCGACGATGAAGGGCAATTGGCGTCGCCGACGCACATCATTAAAAACGGGATATTGCAGCGCGGGCTCACCGATTTGGCCTCGGCCCACAAATTGAAACTGGAACGCTCCGCCAACGGGCGTCGGGAAGGGTTCGACCGGAAGGCCTACGCCCGCATGACCAACACGTTTTTTGGAAACGGCGCCTCCTCCAAAGAGGAGATCATCGCCTCTGTTAAAGACGGCCTCTATCTTCGCCACGCCACGAACGGCATGGAAGATCCACAGGCGTGGGGCATTCAAGTGGAAGGCCTCTGGGCGGAAGAAATCAAAAACGGCAAGTTGACGGGAACCGTCTATTCGCCGGTCATTATGACCGGGTTTGTGCCGGATTTGCTTTCCTCCATCACGATGGTGGGGAATGACTGTTTTATTTCAGGTCTGGGGATGTGCGGGAAAGGCCATAAAGAATGGATCAAAAACACGACGGGCGGGCCGCATTTAAAGATGACCGCCCGCCTCGCTTGAGATTTTTATGATTGAAAAAATTAAAAACGCGATCACCGGGAAAAAATTAAGCGGTTGGCAAATTCGGGAGACCCGGGAGACGTCGCATCAGCTTTTCCTCGCCAAGGAAGAGCGCGAATGCGTCCGAAGCGTGGAGACACAGCTTTTCCGGGTGACGCTTTATCAAAGGCGGAAATCCGCCGGGGCGCGCAACGACGTTTTGGGGATCGCGTCCTTCCAAATCGGGGCGGCGGAGTTGCCGGCGCTTGAGAAACGGATTGACGAAGCGATCTTCTCGGCGTCCCTCGTCAACAATCAGCTCTTTGAACTTCCTTCCCAGCCTGAGTCCCTTCCGGTCGTCGAACGAATGGATCCTTCCTTGAGCGTGAAAACGCTGGATGAATGCGAAGAGCGGATTAAAAAGGCGGTTTCGAACGAGAAACAAATCCGCTTGTCGGCGGCGGAATTTTTTATGGATCGCGTCCAGACTCGTCTTGTGAACCACCATGGGTTGGACGTTGAGCAGGAAGGAACCGTCCTGGAAACGGAATTTATTCTTTTGGCTGAATCCGGATCCCGTGAAAATGAATACATTAACCGTTATAAACGGCGTTTTCTCTCGGATTTTGATTTGGAGGGGGAGGTGAAACAGAGCGCCCAATTCGCGCGGGAGGCCACTGTCGCCACGCTCCCCAAAACAGGGCCATTCCCGGTTCTTCTTTCCGGCGAGCCGTTGGATCATTTGTTTAATCCTCTCGTGGCGCGGGCGAGCGCGCGGCTCAAATACAACCGCATGGTGGAAACCGAATTGGGGTCCTCCGTGGCTTCTCCCGGTGAGATCAAAGGCGATTCCATCCACGTGTGGCACAACGCTCTGCTGAAAGGGGGCTTGGGGTCGTATCGATTTGACGGGTTTGGCACCCCGGGCGCGCGCGTGCGTCTCATTGAAAACAATATCGTGCGGGCTTTTCTGGCGGAGAAGCGGTACGCCGATTATCTAAATGTTCCCGTGACGGGCGAGGAGGGGAACATTGAAGTGGGTCCCGGATCCATTCCGTTTAACCATTTATTGGATCCGGAGCGCTTGGGCGGCGGCGCTGACGGCGATGTTCTCTACCATCTTCAAGCTTTCTCCGCGTTTGAGCCCAACGTGATGACAGGGGCTTTTTCCGCCGAAATTCGCGCCGGGTTTGAGATTAGCCGGAAAGGGGTGCGCCCGATTAAAGGCGGGTCCGTGACCGGCGTTCTTCAAGAAGCTATTAAGGACTGCCGGCTCTCAAAAGAACGAGTCCAACGTGAGCGCGTTCTCGTCCCCCAAGGCATCTTTTTCAAGTCCCTCACCCTCGCCGGGGAATAAGTCAAATCTCTCCAATTACCGTATCCGGAACCCTTTAGAGGTGGTATAATCTCGCCGATCTTGAAAACCCCGCATATGAGTCTCAAAAACCAGGCTTCAGACATCCGTTCGGTGGTCATTGTCGCGAATCCCGATAAGGACAAAGCGAGACAAGAAACGCCTCGCCTTCGCCAGTGGCTTAAACGAAAACATATCGCAACCCTTCCCGCGTCTTCCATCTCACGAGCTGATGGAATTATTACGCTGGGGGGGGATGGCACCATTCTTTCCATCGCGCCACAGGCGGCCGCGGCCGGCGTCCCGGTTTTGGGCATCAATGTGGGGAGGGTGGGGTTTTTGACGTCGGTTGAACAGAAGCGGATGTACCCTTTTCTTGAGGCGTGGCTCAAAGGCCGCCTTGTGATTGACGAGCGAATGATGCTAGAGGTGGTGGCGCCCCGGATCAAGGCGCCGCAATTGGCTTTAAATGACGCGGTGATTCGAATTGGAGCCACCTCTCGGGTGACAACGGTGTTCGCCTCCATTGAAAAGGAGGATGTCGGATGTTTCGTGGGAGATGGCGTGATAGTGGCCACTCCGACCGGTTCAACGGCCTATTCTCTATCGGCTCAAGGGCCGGTGCTGCATCCGGGGGTTGAAGCGCTCATGTTGACTCCTATTTGCGCTCATAGCTTTACGCAGCGGCCGGTGGTGTTTCCGGCGCATCAGACGCTGGATCTTCAACTCCGGGATATCCGGGAACGTACGGAAGTTCAACTCTGTTTAGATGGACAGCGGGTTTTTTCCTTAAAATCGGGAGATTGCGTGTCCGTCCGCCGAGCCAATGCCACGCTGCAGTTGATTTCGGATCCTAGCGTGTCGTATTTTGAAGTATTACGAGAAAAATTATCTTGGGGAGGACGATAAATCTTATGCCGCACTTAACACAATCACATCTTTTTTCCATTCGGAAAGTCGTTTTGGCGGCTCTTCCGCTTTTTCTTTTGGCTGCCGTGCCGGTTAAAGCCGAGCGCCGGGGCGACCAGGGGTACGGCGTCATGGCGGGAAATCCCAGCGGGCTTTCCGCGAAAATTTGGTTGGATGAGAATGCCGCTGTTGACGGCGCTGTCGGTATCGACCGGGGAGAATTTGACCTTCACGCCACTTTTCTTTGGCATGTATTTAACTGGCTCCCGTCCGCGAAAGGGCAAACGGATCAACTGAGCCAACTCATCCAGGATGGAGAATTGCCTCTCTATTTTGGAGCCGGCCCCCGCATTCTGTTCGAACACAATCGGGAAGTGGGCATCCGGTTTCCCGTCGGACTCAGTTACTTGCCGAAAAATTCGCCCTGGGAAGGATTTGCCGAAGTGGCCCCCGTGATGCGGCTCACGCAGAGTTTTGGTTTTAACGGCGATTTCGCCGTCGGTATTCGGTATTACATTCCCGCAATTAGGCCGATGGAGAAGTAATGAAATTTTCCCCGCTCACGAAAACGGCTCCCAATCGTTCCGGTCCGACGTATAAACCTCGGACCCGGGAAGGGGTGGACAGCCGTTTCCTCACATTTTCCGGCGTGGAAGCCTACACCGGGAACGAGCTCCTGGTGAAAGGGGCTCTTGAGGCCGGTGTGGGGCTTATCACCGGCTATCCCGGGTCTCCGGTGTCGGACGTGTTTGAAGTGATCACCGACATCGCGCCCTACATCACCCAGCGCGGGATCGTCGCTCAAATCGCGAACAACGAAGGGTTGGCCGCGGCTCGACTCAACGGCGCCCGCCAGGTGGGTCTGCGCGCCATGGCGGTCATGAAATCCGTCGGAATGCACGTGGCCGCCGACGGCTTGGCGATCGGGAACCTCATGGAAACGCGCCAGCGCCAGGGCGGCTCCCTTTGCGTCGTTGGAGACGACCCCTGGAACGAAACCACTCAGATCAATTCGGACTCCCGCTACCTCTCCAAACATTTGAACATGCCCATCATTGAACCTTCCACCTTCCAGGAAATCAAAGATTGGATCAAACTGGCGTTTGATTTGTCCGGCGCCTCCGATTTGTATTTGACCTATATCGTCACCACCAATCAGGTGGATGGCGGCGGAACCGTGGCCGTGGGGCCTCACCCGGATATCGCGGTGAGCGCCCTTTCCAAAACAACGCTCTCCAGCGCCGCCATGAACATCAGCGATACCGTTATGATCCCGCCGCACACCTCCTGGCGGGAAGCCACTTTAAAAGAACGTCACGCGCGCCTGTTAAGTCGGGCGCGGGATATCGGCATCAATAAGCGGCACGGGCCGAAAAGGGTGCGAATGCCGGTGGGGTTTGTTTCCTCCGGGCTTTCCTATAGCTATTTGGAAGAAGTGCTCAAGATGATAGGGCTTTGGGAACGGACGCCTGTTCTTAAATTGGGACTCACCTATCCCATCAGTCCCGACGATATTTTGGAGATCGCCGACCACGTCGAACATTTGGTTGTGGTGGAAGAAAAGCGGGGATTTTTAGAGGAACAGATTTCCGAGGCGCTGGTGTCTTTGAAACAAGCGGGTCGCCTTCCCAAGCCGCCGGCCTTGTGGGGCAAGAAATTTCCGGACGGGGAACCTGGTTTTCCGGCGACGCGAGGCCTTAACGTGTCCATTATGCTCGAAGTGTTGGGGCCGGCGTTCCTGCGGTGGAAAGAGTATTTCCCAACGCTTCAGATCGACCGGATTCAAAACGAATTAAAAGAAATTCGCCACACGGAGTCCGCCTCGTACGATGTTCCTCTCCGGACGCCCACGTTTTGCCCGGGGTGTCCTCACCGGGATTCCGCCACCGTCAGCCTTCGCATGAAGAAAAAATTTATGAACGCCGATGCCATGGCCGCCCAAGGGTCCAGGCCGATGGATCTTATTTTTCACGGGGAGTCGGGCTGCCACTCCATGCTTCAGTTCGCGCCCAATGAAGGCCTCATGCAAAGTTATTCCGGCATGGGTTTGGGCGGCGGGACGGGCGCCGGGATGTCTCCGTTTATCGCGAACAAACAGGTCGTGTTCCTCGGCGATTCCACGTTTTTTCATTCCGGCATGATCGCGATTTCCGATTCCATCAAGAACGATCAGGAAATCACCTATATTATTTTGGAAAACAAAACGACGGCCATGACCGGCCACCAGCCCACGCCCGGAAACGAATTTGACGTGGTGGGGCGTAAAACCGTGGCGCAAGATATTGAGCGCGTGCTTCGCGGCATGATCCCGGACGGTCTTTTTATCGCGCGCGCCAACCCGTCCGACCGCGTCACCTATCAGACGCTCGTTGAACAGACCGTGGTCAAACCCGGCGTCAAAGTGATCATCGCCGACAAAGAATGCGCCATCACGCTTCACCGGCGCCTCTCCGCCGAGAAGAAAAAAGTTCTCAAGAAGAAGGGTTTTTTGGCGCGGGAAGAGAAAATCAATGTCACGCCCGAGGTGTGCGAGTATTGCCTCGCCTGCACGACGGAAACCGGCTGCCCTGGGCTCACGGTGGAGGAAACGGCGTACGGCCGGAAGATAGCGACGGATTTGTCGGCGTGCGTGGACGACGGCGCCTGCGCCCGGACGAAAGCCTGCCCGTCGTTCGAAAAAGTCGTCATCAAACGGAAACGCGCCGTTCCGCCGACGGACATTGAGCATTTGAATTTGACGGATTTGCCCATGCCGGCGGTCGGCATGAAAGAAGAGCGCTGGCAGGCGTACACGGCGGCGGTGGGGGGCATGGGAGCCGGTATTGTGAACGCGGTCTTGGTCCGGGCGGGGATGCGGCAGGGTTACGAGGTGAGTTTTCTGGATAAGAAAGGGCTCGCCATTCGAAACGGCGGCGTTTACGGGCATATTGTTTTTTCAAAGCGGGAGCCGGTGTGTTCTCCGGTCATTCCCTATGGGAAAGCCGACCTCTTGATTGGGTTGGACTTGCTTGAGGCGGCGCGCGCGCTGGACGCTCGAATGAACCTCCGGGTGGCGCATCCGGTTCGGACGCACGGCGTGATCAACACGCACAAAAATGAGACGGTTCTCTCTCTTATGGGGCGGCAGGATTTTGATCCGGCGAAATTGGAAGAGGTCATTCGGGCCAAAGTCATTTCGAACGGGTATCTCTCGGCGGATTTCTCGCAGCTCTCTGAAAAATACCTGGGCTCCAAACTCTACGCCAATATGATGGTCTTGGGGTCGGCGTTTCAAAGCGGTTGGATTCCCTTGTCCGAAGAAAACCTTCTCTTGGCCATCGATGAAACGGTCCGCCAGGCGGACGTTCCGGCCAATCACAAGGCGTTTTATTTGGGGCGCTACATTGTGGTTCATCCGGAGTTCGCCCGCCCGGCGTTCAAGACGGAAACGCTGGGAGAACTGATAGATAAAAACGCCCGTTATCTCACCCAAACTTTCTTTTTCACGGGCAAGCGCCGTGCAAGCGAGTACCGGAAACTCATGGATCAGGTGTTTCGGTGGCTGGACTTGCCCAAAGATTGCGGCCTCCTCATGGCCCGTACGATTTACGATTTGATCCGCTACGGCGGCCCCCCCATGGCGCACCAATACGTTCTTCGGATTTGGAACACCTATCGCAAGGATCAGAAGAAATTCGGGTTCCGCGCCACGCGGAGCGTGATCATGAACCTGTTTCGCGTGATGGCCATCAAAGATGAAATCTGGGTTCCGCGCCTTTTGACGTCGCCGGAAAAATACGAGCGGGACCGGGAGCGCTATAATATTGATCCCAAGCGGGGGGATAAAATTAGTTATCTTCATTTCAATCGCCCGCGTTTTGTCGTGTTCGGGAAGGCGTACGAGTTTGACTTAAACACCATTGATCCCATGCTTCTCCTCATGAGCCACGCCGGATTCCTTCGGCGGCTCCTGCCGGGGTGGCACAAAGAGGAGAAGGATTTCCGGGACTGGTATATGGTTCTGGTCGACAATTTTGAGTTTTTCAAGTCCGAAGAGGATTATGAGTCGTACGTGAAAGCGCTGGCGGTGGTGGATGACGTGAAAGGGTACCGCGAAATTCGCTCCGAACGGATGAATAAAGCGCGGGAGCTGGCCCGGACAGCCTTAAGTCGCATCGCCGCTTATCAGCCGTCGCTGGCGATCAACCCGGCTTCAAAAAAAGCGCCCCGCCTCTAATTTATGAACAAGCACTTCAAGTTACGAAAAGCCCTGATGTCGGATGTGCGGCCCATCCACAGCCTTCTCAACTTTTTCGCCGATCAGCGGGAGCTTCTGCCACGTTCCCTCTCCGAAGTCTATGAGAACCTTCAGCAATTTTTCGTCGTCACGAAGGACGAAAAGGTGGTGGGGTGCTGCGCTCTTTACGTGACCTGGGAGGGTCTCGCGGAAGTGAAAGCCTTGGCGGTGGCGCCAGAATACCAAGGGCGAGGTCTTGGGAAATGGTTGTTAGAAACGATCGTGGAAGAGGCGAGGAAGCTGGGCGTTTCCACTCTTTTTACTCTCACGATTCGGGAAGGATTGTTCAAGAAGTTCGGATTTAAAAAGGCCAAGAAAAGCGTTTTACCGCACAAAGTGTGGACGGAATGCGTTCGATGCCCGTATTTCCCTGAGAGTTGTATTGAGACGTCGCTCGTGCTGCATTTGAAGAAGAAATCACAGAAGCTCTCTAAAATGGCCGAGGCGTTTATGTCTACCGCCGAGCCGATGGTGCCCAACGAACCCTCCGGCCCTCCCGTCTACCCTCCCGAACCGCCCCGTCACCCTTCCGCCTAAGCCAAGCTTCCTTATGCGGCTTTGCGCAACTTCGGGTTCTTTGCCGAGATCACCAGCTGGAATCCAATTGAATTAAGCAGAGTCATGAGGCTGTTGATGCCGGGATTTCCCTTTTTGGAGAGCATTTTGTAGAGGCTCACGCGGTGAAGCTTTGAAAGTCGTGAAATTTTCGTCATTCCGCCATAGGCTTCAAGGACGTTTCTCATTGCGAGCAGAAAACTTTCCCGAGTCCCTTCCTCTAGCGAGACGTTTAGATATCCCGCCGCATGTTCAGGATCCTTTAAATATTTCATTAGAAATGCGTGATGGGTTACATAAGGTTTCATATATTTCTCCTGTTTTTCAAGTACAAGGGCTGTTCCATTAAACAGTTCGTTTATAATCCAGCCAATACTCAAAAGCCTTCAAAATGTCATTCCCTTGCGATGATTTATCACCGGCGTAGAGTAAGACCACTAGAATATCTCCATCTTGCCCATAGTAAATTCTGTACCCCGGCCCAAAGTGGAACCTAAGTTCAAATAAGCCTCCAGCGATAAATTTATAATCCCCGAAATTTCCTAGTCCCAATCGATCGAGGCGACTGATGATTCGATCTTTGGTTTGATTATCTTTCAATGATTCCAGCCACTCTAGAAACGGGATTCGTCCGTTTGCTGTTCGGTAGTAAACAACTTTTTTTATTGTCATCGGATTGTATCCTATCGGCTACACATGGTCAAGGGGACTTTTGGCGGGAGTTTCTGGGCATTTGAGGCATAGCTATAGATCAGATGAGGTTGAATGCGCATCAATTTCTCCTTGGGGGGTATGTGAATTACGTGGAGGGATTGTGTTGAGGGACTTTAAGGATAATAAAATTTTGAGGCCTCGTGAGGGAATTTCAGTTTTCAGGCTGATCTTTTCAGCAATTTTTATGGAAAATCCAGCGCGATTGTTCCAAACTCATGGCTGCCAAAAACGCAGAAGAACATATGTTGGGTGTCAGGAGAACACATGCATCTTATCTGGAAGCGTTTCGACTTCGATTCGATCGAAGGAGCACTGTCACAGTCTTTCTGCTTGTATGCGTTCCATCATCCGCAAGATGGTGATAGGCCGTTCTACATCGGCAAAGCAAAATACTTTGGTACAAAGCAGCCCGCCCACTACGAACGCTCAGCCCGCTACAACAGTGGTTACCTTCATCTTTTGGTTGGAATGCTTCGATCCGGATTCTCTCTCTACATCGCTCCGATTGGCGAGTTGGCTTACACCGACGCGGAGTCATACGAACAAGAACTCATCAAGCAGTGGAATCCCATCCGGAACAAAAAGATCACGACAAAATGCAAGGTCCTTGTAACCAAGAAACCCTGGAATGATACCTAACTCTTCGTTCAACTCTGACCCTGCCGGCACGGGCCGGTTAACTTCTTCCGTTAGCCGTCTTACGATATGAAGAAAGCTAAACTGATTGCGCTTATCTTAGTGTTGACACTTTTAGGCACGAGAGGATATTTCCTTGCGAGGAACAAGGTCGCTTGGGAGAGGAGAAAATCGCACGCCAACAAGAGTCTATTAGACAATCGGTTAACCAATGGCCGAAAGAATCAAGAGTGGATTGAAATCGCCCGCCGGTATTTATCCGAAAAACCTGTCATCTATTTCGAGAGATCGCTCATCTCGTCGACCGATCCCAAACTAAAGGGAATCGGTTTTGATCCCCAGTGGTTCATGACCCACGCTCCCAACGTTGGGTATAACCCAGCGGGGAAATGGGAAAAACTCCATGAGTTTATGAATGACCGCGTCATCGTCTCTTGGAGGTTTATGCCGGGGTGCGAAAAAAAGGGCTCAAGCTGGGTTGATTCAGCGGGGCGAATTTGTTTGGGCGGTCACGGGGTGAGCGTCATCATTAACAATCAACTCAAGGCCGAACGAGTTGATATATTGGCCCTTGATTAACGCCGCCAGGATTCGTAAGCCAGAAGTCCGATCACGGTTTTTGAATCCTTGATTCGTCCTTCCTTGATTTCCTTCAGCACTTTCTTGAGCGGCCAGACGGCCACGTCCAAAAACTCGTCGAAATCGAGCTGAGATTTGCCAAACGTCAATTGCTCGGCGGCGTAAATGTGAATGATTTCATTGGCGAAGGCCGGCGTCGGCCAAAAGGACAGGAGTTTGGTGATTTTCTTCGCGGTGGCGCCGGTTTCTTCTTTGAGTTCCCGTTTCACGCAGTGGAGGGGAATTTCTCCTTTGGATAATTTTCCCGCGGGAATTTCCCACGTGATTTTCCGAACCGGATGGCGGTATTGCCGGACCATGACGATCTTGTCTTTTTCGACGATGGGAACAACGGCCACGGCGCCGGGGTGATCCAAATATTCCCGAACGGCGGTTTTCCCATTGGGAAGACGGACGTGATCGATGCGAAAACCGACGGCCACGCCTCTCACTTCTTTCGTTCGGCGAATCATCGTTTCTTTGAGTTTCATAAGCGGGATTGTAGCTTTTTGATCACTTGTTTGAACTCTTCTCCCAAACCTGTAGAATCCACGGGCCATGAAAGTGAAACAATTTCTCAACGGAAAAAAGCCGCTCGTCTCGTTTGAATTTTTCCCGCCGAAAACAAATGAAGGCGTCGCTACGTTGATGGAAACGATTCAAGCGCTGAAAGAGCTTAAGCCCTCGTTCGTGTCCATGACCTACGGCGCGGGCGGGAGCACGCGCGAGAGGACGGTGTCCCTGGTCTCGGCCATCAAACATAAGATTGTCCTTGAAGCGGTGGCGCACCTCACGTGCGTGGGGCATTCCCAGTCGGAACTTCGAGGGCTTCTTAAAGAACTCGAAGGAGAAGGAATCGAAAATATCGTGGCGCTCCGGGGAGACCCGCCCAAAGGGCAAACCCGTTTTGTCCAGGCGCCGGACGGCTTCCGGTACGGGTCGGAACTGGTGCAATTCATCCGAAAGGAATTTAACTTTTGCGTCGGCGTGGCCGGGTACCCGGAAAAACATCCCGAAGCGCCGACCCTGGAAAAAGATTTGGAACACCTTAAAACCAAAGTTGACGCCGGCGGCGATTTCGTGGTCACTCAGCTTTTCTTCGATAACCGGGACTATTTCAATTTTGTGAAGCGGCTTCGCTCCATCGGCGTGACAACGCCGGTCATCGCCGGCATCATGCCCATCACGGACGTGGACCAAATTAAACGTTTTACGTCGATGTCGGGCGCGACGATTCCGCCGACCCTCCTCGCCGAACTGGAAAAGGTCAAGTCCGACAAGGCCCGCGTTATTGAGGCTGGTATTCGCTACGCCACGGCTCAATGCACGGAGCTTCTGAAGAAAGGCGCCCCCGGGATTCATTTCTTCACGCTCAATAAATCGCAGTCCACTCGGGAAATATTTTTGAATCTCAAAAAAAATGGGTCCGTTCAATGAGGGAGGGCGTATGAATTTAAATCGCAGACTAATAGTGCTGAGCGTGGTCGTTGCCGTTCTGGGTACGGGGTGTGTCTCGATTAACACCTATGAATCCCAAATGAAGCGATGCCGGGAGCTTCAGACGACGTCGTCGGGTCTTGAACAGGAAGTGGCTTCGCTCAAACAGAAGAATAAAGACTTGGAGACGGATTACGGCCATGCCACGAAGGAGAAAGAGCGTTTGTCTCAAGAGGTGGCGGTGCAAGAGGACGTGATCACGGATTTACGCGGCACCTATGACGATCTGATCAACAAGTTAAAGGACGATATCTCGAAGGGCTCCATCCGCGTTTCTCAAGCCGGCGGGCGGCTCACGATCGCCATGGAAGAGCGCATTCTTTTCGCTTCCGGTAAAGCGGATGTGAAAAGCGAGGGGCGCCCCGTGTTGTCCCGGATTTCCCAGTCGCTCAAAGGAATCAAGGGATACGATATCCGGATTGACGGCCATTCCGACAACGTGCGGATCGCGCCGTCTCTCCAGCAAAAATTCCCATCGAACTGGGATTTGGCCGCCGCGCGCTCGTCCGCGGTTGTGCGCGCTCTTCAGAAGGAAGGGGGCCTTGATCCGCGCAAGTTGATCCTGGCCTCTTTTTCCGAGTACCGCCCCCTGGTCACCAATAAAACTGTCAAAGGACGGGAGCAGAATAGACGGGTTGAAATCACATTGATTAAGAGTGAGGGGCCAATGGCCCCGGCGGAAGAGTCCGGTTCTGAACCCTCGGAAGATCAGTAGGCTCGGTCGGAGAAGGGTGTCATGAGTTGCCCTGTGAGTCAAAATCCGCTTCAAGAGAAACAGAACGACACGCAAACCGTCCGCGGGTACGGCGCCCGGACCGTTTTGTTTAACGACGACGTTCACACATTTGATGAAGTGGCCGTGCAATTGGTCAAAGCCATTGGCTGCACCGTCACCCGCGGTTTGGAGCTGGCCGCCGAGGTTCATCACAATGGGAGCGCGGTGGTGTATTCGGGTCACTTTGAGCGCTGCGAAGCGGTGGCCATGGTTTTGGAAGATATACGGTTGTTAGTGAAAATTGAGAGATAAACGAGTCTAAAAATGAAGTTGTTTCTTATAAGAAATGTTGGAAATTTACGGTTTTGGCTGGTACATTCTCTAGTGAACATGCCACGAAACCACGCGATTCATTATTCGAAGGTCAACGAGAAACCGGTCCCCACGTTCGCTGTTAGCGCTTCTTGGGGATGGGTCGGGATGGTACTCCTTCTCGTCGGCCTCTTCTTTGGCCTGTGTCCTCGCCCCGTGGCGATTTCAGTGGAACCGGTTCCCATTCAGGCTGACGACCGCCGGTGGGCTCAAATGATCGGGTCTATTTCAGGGGTGATCTCCCATTACGACGGCGACGTGGGACTCTATATTAAAGATTTGAAAACAGGCCGGACCTTTGAAAAGGATGCCGACAAGCCGTTTGTGAGCGCCAGTCTTATCAAACTGCCGATCATGGTGGCAGCGTTTGAAGCCATCAATGAGGGACGGTTGTCCCTCAGTTCCCGGATGGCGCTCAAGAGAAATTTCCGTCGAGGAGGATCCGGACGTCTTAAGTGGGCGCGTTCCGGCTCCGCGTACTCGGTTTCCTCTCTCATTTACGAGATGATCACGCGTTCGGACAACACCGCCACCGCCATGGTTATTGACCGGCTGGGGTATGATTATTTGAATCAAACATTTGAAAAATTGGGTCTTATGACGACGCGGATCAACCCCTCCGGCATGAGTTTGGCCGATCGCCTGCGTTCCGATAAAGACAATTACACCACCGCCCGGGAAATGGGGTTTCTCCTGGAACAGATTTACAATCGTAAGATGGTCAATAGCGCCTTGAGCGACGCGATGCTTGAGATTCTTAAGGGCGTTAACAGCCATAGCCGGCTGTCCACGTATCTTCCTCGAACGTGGAAATTGGCGCATAAAACAGGGCTTCTCCGCCGGAATTGCCATGATGTCGGGATTGTGTTTTCACCCGACGGGGATTACATCCTCTGCGTTTTGACCGGGCACCTGGGGAACTACCGAAAAGCCAAAGGGGTCATCGCCTCCGTGGGCCAAAAAGCCTACGCGTACATGGGAAGTTAAAACCGGCTTCCTTATAAAAACACATCTATAAATAGAATCAAATTAGCATCCCACTCTTCCGCAAATCTTAATCTCTTCTAAAGGCTTTCTTAAGGCGTTCACCCGCAGACTATGCCTATCTATGGAAAACACACCAAAGAAAGTCCTAGCCCTTTCTCTTGCTGTTTTCTTCTTCACCTCTCAAGTGGTGTTGGGATCCGCTTCCGAAACGAATATTTGGACGGAGCGCCGCCGCGCGATGGAGCGGCAAGAAAAGCAGCTGGCGTCACTTCCCGCCTCCCTGGCCGGTTCAGCGCTCTCCACGAGAACACTCCTCAATCAAATGCCGGGTGTCGATTCCACTCTTCCCTCGGCGCTCAAATGGAACCCCTCGTTGAGAGGAAAAACGTCCACGTATTCAAAGAAAATCCAAGAGCTCGTGGCTTCAATCCCTTCCAACACGGGTTCCATTCAGGATGTTTATGATTCCGGGGATTCGGCGAAGCCGGCGGTGGTTCTTGTCCAAGACGTTCATTTAAACCCCGAAGCGCAAACCAACATCGTCTCCGTTCTGCAAGAGTTGATGGATCAGGGGCAAGTCGGTCTCGTCGGCGTGGAAGGCGCTTTCAGCCGGTTTGATTTCACGCGCTTTCGGGCCTTCTCCGATAAAGAGATCACAAAACAAGTCGCGGAGGCGTACCTCGATAAGAATCTCCTGTCCGCCCCTTCCTTCGTCGGGATGACAAGTGCCAATGAGCCGCCTTTGTTCGTGGGCGTGGATGATCAGGAGCACTACAAAGCGAACGTCCAGGCGTATTTGACCTCGCGGGAATTGAAAAAGAACGTCATCAAACAAATGGGTGAATTTAAACGAAACCTGACTGAGTCCAAACGAACCGTTTTTTCGACAGAACTCACCCAGTTCGACAATTTACGGGACGCCTATCAGCGGGGGGATGTCGGTCTTGGGTCTTACGTTAAGAAACTCTCCGCCGGTCGTCTCGACAATGACGTTGTCGTCGACCAATTTCTTGAAGCGTTTAAGATGGAATCGACACTCGATTTCAAGAGGGTTGAGAATGAGCGAAAACAAGTTCTGGAAAAATTAACCCGGGTATTAAATGAAAAAGAGATTTCGAGTCTTGTCGCCAATAGCTTGGCTTATCGCACGGGGAGACTCAGTTTTGGAGATTATTACGAAGGATTAAAACGGCTTTGCGAACGGAAAGGAATCCATTTAAGGCAAACCCCGGCGTTTGATGACTACATCCGCTATGTGCTTCTGACCGATGGGATCAAAGCGGACAAACTATTTGATGCGGTGGAAAAGCTTGAGAACGTCATCGTTCAGCGCCTGGTTCAAACGGATGAGCAGAAGAATTTGATAAAGCGAAGCGAATATCTTTCACTCGCCGGAAAACTGATTGAGTTTGCGCTGACACCCAAAGAATGGAAAAAGTACCAAGCGCTCTCGCACAGCATGGATTTGTCGCCTTTCGAGACGTTCTACCGCGAAGCCGAAATCCGCAGCGAGAAAATGGTGGAGAAGCTATTTAAGGGAGAGGGGGAGAGGGGGAAATCCGTTGTCCTCGTCACCGGCGGTTTTCACACCCCCGAAATCGCCCAGATGTTCAAAGAACAAAAAATTTCCTACGTCGTTGTTTCTCCCAAAATCACCAAAGTTGAAGAGGGCAGTGGAACGGCCTACTTATCCATTTTCGCCCGCGAGAAAACGCCCCTCGACAAAATACTCTCCGGCGAAAAACTTTTTGTATGTCCGGATTTTGTTCATAGCACGCACCCCTCCACATTTTTCCGAGTGATGGCGAGTCTGACAGCCCGGATACAAAATACCTCCGATGTTGTTATTCAAATGGGACAACGGCTTTTTAAAGCGCATGTGGATATTCTGGATAAGGCGGACGCGGCCAGAGACAATGTCCAAATTCAGACATCTTTAAAAGAAAAAATTTATTTGGTTCTCGGGGTCAATTGGGAATTGGTGTTTCAATTGATTTTGCCCTTGGCGCAGACCTTATTGCCCTCTGTTCCTTTTGTGGGACCCGTGGCTCTCCTCTTAAGTGCCGCCTTTTTTGCCTGGGCTCACCCCAATCGCACACCGTCGCGGATGGCCCTTCTTTTCTTGGTGGGGTTGGGTCTGGGGACGCCTTTCCTCATCCCGGGAATGAGTTTGGGGTGGGCCGCAATGATTTCCATGGCGATCCATTCCTCTACCAATTTGGGCATTTTGACGGGCGTTTTGCCGCGGTGGATGCCGTTGGCCAGCATTATGGCCCACGGGCTTCCGCCCAGAAAATTGTTGGGCAGAGAAATTGAACAGGCTCTCCAAAATTTCCCCATCGATAAAGATCATCCCGAAAATTTTGATACGTTGGCGGATAAAATCATGGCGGCCGTCAAACCGGCCGGAATGCCAACGGGAAAATCCGGAGAATTAAAGTCGCAGATCGTGGATGCCATAGCCCAACGTGCAGCGCGGGAGGAAAGGTTCCCCGTCGTCGAATTCGTGGCGGCCGTGCAAGGAACCCCGACTGAATTGATTGGCGAAGCCGTCCGGCGGGGCAAGAATACCGTCCTCAAGCTATTGACGCGCGTTTCGGAGTCGGCTGTGGTTACGTTTGGACGCGCCATCCGTTCCCTCACTCATAAACAGTTCACCAATTTGAGCGCCCGTCCCATTATTGAAATTCTTCTTAACGCGATTGATACGGAGGAGCGTCTTAATTTCAGAAGTAAATTTAACTCGGAAAAAAAGGTGCAATTCACCATTCAAGATGGCCGGGCCGTTGTCCGTGATTGGGGAGAGGGTATTTCCCTCGCTGATTTGACCAAGCTCTTGAACCCCGGAGAGGGTGGAAATTTTAAGCAGTCAGGAACCACGGGCCGGTTTGGCACTGGATTTTTGTCTATTTTTTCTTATTTGACCGGACCTGATGACAAAGTCGTCATCTGGACGGTGTCCGGCATGGAAGCCAATCGTTTTGAATTTTCTCTTGGAGACAACGGTCAGTTGATGATGAGTTGCTTAAAACTTTCTCCCGGAGAGGCGGCGCGTCTTGGTCATGGTTCTGAAGTTGAAATCATTTCATCTCAAATTCAAAGAGACTCCGTCTTAACGGAAGCCAAGAAAGTTTTACGTCATAAGTCAGATGCCGTCATTGAGGTGATGGATGGAAAACCGTGGATATTGAATTCTCAGGAGGGTGTTAAGAGAATTGCGGATGTCGACGGCGCCGTCAGCATGAGAGTTCCTCCTCAGACGGCCACGACCCGCCGGGGCCAAGAAACGGGAGTCCATATCCTGATCAACGGGGTCTATTTCACCACTGTTCGGTTTGAAACCTTTGGTGAGTTCGGTGAGGCCGTGTTGGATTTTCACAAGGATCTTTTTGACTATGCCCGCGACAGAGACAAAATCAAATCGACTCAAGCGGTTTTAAAAGCGTTGGAACGCCTTATCGACACCCTCGCTGAGAGATTCGATTCTCGACCCGATCTTTTTTGCCGAATGGCGAACCTCCTTTATCCCGTTGTTGAATCTCTCCAAAAAGATACGCCTCCGGGGAAAACGAGAGTAATGTCTTCAGATCCAATGGAGAACCTAAGGTCTCACGTAGAGGGATTCCTCCAGCGATCATCGGTTAAGAATAGTTGGCTGGTATTGGAGGACGACGTGAGTTTAAGAGAGTCGTTGGTGCCGAACCAGGCCAACCTCTTTTTCATCAGAAAAGAACTTTTGCCTCGCGGTCAACAGATAATCCCGGACTCGATGCGAGACAGTCAATTCCGCCAGATTGTCTATGTTCGTTTGAGTCAATCCAAGGGACCTATGGGGGCGAGGTTGGCCAAAGGCGGAATCCTTCTGGTCGATCCATCCCTTAGAGGAGCGATTCAAAATTCGGAGACCCAAGATGAAGCGCTGGCGGCTCTTCAAGCGGTGGCGGATGTGGCCCGGGCCGCGCAGGAAGGGGACGATATCGATCCTCTCATTCAGACAGAAAAACCTTTACTTCTTCAATCCGCACATGAGACCGAAGGATTTGAGACGGCCGGCCTCAAGGGGAATGATTCTTCTTTTAATTTTCACAGATTTTTTTCACAAGGGACTAAAGATGCAAGGACGAGAGAGGAATTTATACTTTGGGATAGATTATCGAATGTTTTGTATCCACCCGATGAGCTTGTAAATCTTCTTCCTCGGAGTTTTTGGGAGTCCTTCCCTGACCGATTTCGCTCGCTGTTTACGAGCGGTGGAAAACCGATCATGCCGGTTATCTCCGCTGAAGCGAAGGAGTTGATACGCAAATATCATATTGAAAATAAAAATTTTTATGAATTTAATCTCCTCATTGAAGAAGGATCCCTGCTGAGCTACAGCAACGTCATTATTCAAGATGTTGTTCTCTACTTGGTCTATCGTGAATTGATGGATAGGTACCAAAAAAACCTTGAGGGGAAAGCAGATTGGTACAAAATTGACAATCCTCTGGTCTTTGAAATGTATTGGCTTGGGCACCGGTATGGGGGGGTGGGAATGCATGATGCAGTCTTTACTGTATTTTCTGAAAGAGGATTCTTCATTAAAAGCCTGCTGGACTATTTTATGCCTCCTGATGAACGATCGAAAACAGATTATTTCAAAACCCGGTTTCGACATCTTCCAGAATATCTGACTAACATGGGTTGGGTTGAAGTATACAAGAGTTTGCTTTTTTCCCTGTATCAAAAGGAACCTGTTGGTCCTAACGATAACAAGGGCATTTGGAGTCTAGTAAAAAAAGCCAATATGCTTTTTGAGTCTTTGGTGTCGGGTTTGAGCGAGAATGAAGCAAAGGATCTCTTACAAGAGTTTTCTTTTTTGAACTCCGATAATCGAAGGGGTCAAGCTGATATTATTTCTAATCTATACCGTTTTCAGTTAAAGGATCTACAAGAGATTCTTAAAACCAGGGGAATGCTGAGCGCCCGATTGGCGGCTCATCTTCATCAATCCTACAGCGATTCCCCTCCTCTCGGCTCGAAACCGCCCTCCGCCATTGGCGCCGCAGATCAGCAGAGTGTTGAAGTCGAAGTTTCTGATTTGATTTTGGCGATGGGTCAAAATAGAGAGAGCGAATCCCAATTCAAATCGGTGACGAATGCCGGCGATCTTCCAACCCTGTCTGAAAAATCAAGGCGCGCCCCCCAAGAATTAAAGGAACGCGCGCGCGTGAGTATCCGCCGCGCCTATGAACAGACGACCGACGAATACGCTTTCTTGAGAGAAGTGGTCACCAACGCCTATGAAGCGAGCCGAAGCAGGCGTTCAAAGGACGGGAGCGTTCCGGTTTTCCAGGTGAACAGCTGGGTCGAAGATAGCGGAGAACTGGCGGTGTCCATGTCCGATGAAGGAATTGGAATGGACCTTCAAGAGATCATCGGCAAACTGCTCCAGCCAAGCGCCAGCGGGTGGTCGTCGGATTGGCTTCATTTCGGCCAGGGGTTCTACACGTTATTCCGCTCTGGAGATGATGTCAGGGTCAGGTCCACCAAAAACGGCGTGACCACGGTGGTTTATTTGACGCCGGTCCGACAGGGAGACCGTCTTGTCGATGTCCGTATGCGTGTCGTTCAAAACCAGACAAATCAAAAATCCGGCACGACGGTGGAATGGCGCAAGACCTCAGACAACCCGGGACTTCTTGCTTCTGAAATTTTTGTTCGTTTAGGCTCCTATGTGGGGCTCTTTGATAAGAAAAAGATGAGGGTCGTATGGAATAACATTTTGGTCAATGATAAGGTGGAACCCTTGGCTGAAGTAAAGCGAAGTTCCACCGGCGAAGCGATCCAGATTTATGCCGCCGTGGGCGAACAGGCATTTAATTTAAATCAATTTTACATGTGCCAGTTAAACGGTGAATTCACCTATCCCATTCCTCGATTGTTTTTAGAACTCCTTTCGGAATTTGGGTTTGTTCTAAATCTGGAAGCGGATGTTGAACCCATCGAAGGACGGACAGATTTTGTGGGGCGCGCAAAAAAGATAGAGGAATTGAAGCCGGCCTTGGCTTTGGCGGGGATGGCCGCCGTAGGGCGTCTTTTGGGACTGGGACGTTTGGATCTTAAGGATCGGTTGCCGTATGACTATATTATTAATGCCGCGACGTATAAGCCGAAAGAGGGTACCCGAATTGCCGAGGATGCAAAGCGGGTGGCGGAAGGGAAACCAGTCAATGATGTGTCGATTTATGCGCGCGGCCTCAATGCCGAAATAAATTCCATTCTGCTTTTAATGTCTCTTCCTATGATTCCCATTCAAGGAACGAAAATTTCATGTTTTGATGCCATTATTTTGGGCCTCAAGAATAAGGAGATTTTGGAACAACTTCCCGATTGGCTGAAAGAACAAATTAAGCGCGCTCAAGCCGAAGCAGAAATGGGGCAGTTGCTCATCAAGGCCCGCGGTTTTGCCGCGAATATCCGAGAGGAAGTGAACGCCTCTCCCGTTTCCCCGAATGATCCCGAGGCGTCCATTCTTTTGGCCTGGCAGAGATTGGTTGAGGCGGTGTTGGCTCCGATTGACGCTGTTATGCCAGTGGCAAAAGCATGCCGACATGAGTTCTTTTCGTCAGCCAAAAGGGGCGCCATTGCCTATACGCAGGTAGGGCAGTTTAATATCGCTTGGGATGTGGGCGCCATCTATGAGGATCTCCAAACCCTGCACAAACTTCTCATTAAGGGCGGTCGCTCCTTTTCAAACTCCGAGAGGGAAAATTTTCAGCGGCTTCTCTATACACTTATCGAAGCCACCACTCATGAGCGAACCCATATCCAACGGGGCGAACCCGAAATGGAGTGGACGCATGATCGAGAGTTCCTTAAAGATCAGTTAACAGTTTTGAATGCGGTGCTGGAGCGGTTTCGAGATGGTGGCGCGGGGCTTGGGATTTTGAATGCGGTAAAACAAGCAGCTCAAGACCGGGCGCCTCCTGCCGATTTCCGTCTTCCCGCCAAATTTAGGAATTCTTCACCTACCGCCACCTGGGGCCTCACGCGGTTATTCACCCGGTTCCTGCTGAATCCGCTTCGGAATCTTTTTGGCGCGGAAGCCATTCTTGATGATGAAATCTCGACGCGGGTCGCGCCGCTGTTTGAGACGGCGCTGGTGGCTGTCTTCTTCGCCGCGTTCTACGCAGGGGCTCTGGGTTTCTTTGGAGCCACGTTCGATCATAAATCGGCGGCGGTGTTCGCAGGTGTGATGAGCAACTTGGTGTTCACCTCGCTTCACATACAGAGACAATCGCCGGACGCTCAGGCGCCGCCTGTCCAGGCTCCGCCAACCCCGTGGCGACTCACCAAGCTTTTCGTTGCCGGTACCGTTTTTCACACACCCTTGTTTGCCGTCTTCTTCGCTCTTCCGCTGATTTCGTCTTTTTCTCTCTTCCTCCTTGTCTCCTCGGCAATCCTTTTCCTTGCCCTTGGCTGGGCTTGGTTCAGTCACCGGGGATACAACTTCGGAGTTCTTCAAAAGGGAACGGAGCGGCTCAATCAATTACTTAAGAATTGGCCGCTGGCATCCATTTTTCATCGACTGGAAGTTAATTATTCACATGACATTACAACTGACCCTAAAGAATTAGACATCGCCATTTTGAGCGTGCGTCTATCGCACGCCATTTCCCATCTTATATTCAAGAATAAGTCAGCAGTTGTGGTGGATTTTTTAAATCACCTAACCCGAAATAACATTGCGCTTGAAGATTTTACCGGCAAAGTTAGTCTTAAATTTCATCAGGAGGGAACACATAAGTTGGTTTTTAGAGTGGATTTTGAGTTAAAAAAATCATCTCCATTTAAAGTCATGGTTGCCGTCAAGAAGCCCAAAACTCCCGGTGACATTAGGAAAATAGAGTTGACAGATCTTGAGTTGTTGTCCGAAGAGACAGATTTTGTTCCGCGTTTTGGAAAATATTTTTCAATAGTCGACGAAGGGGGGGATCTTGAATTTTATTTAGAAGAGTTTATTGACGGCCCGACATTAAGAGAGCTCAAGGAAAAGAGGGAATTGCTGCCCCGGCATCGGCAGTTGGCTGTTGAGAGCCTTCTTGAAATTTCAAGGATCTTGGGCGAGATGCCAAAAGATATCCACGAGAAAAATTTCATTATCACTCGGACAACCGGTAGGAGTAAATCCCGTTTTTTTGGGATGAGTCGCCTTGGCTCCCAACTCACTGCGCCCGTCGGTCCTTTGGCTAAGTTTCTCCCCTGGGCGCTTATTGCCCCTCCTGAGATGGCTGTTATGGTCGATTTGGGGGATAGAAGAGTCAGTTTGGATAAATGTCTTCTGCGGATGATCTCTTTTTATGGAAATTATGGAGAGACGGAGGAGAATAACGAGTTTATTTTTAAAGCTTTTTTGAAAACGTTTTCTGGAAGTTCTACCGATGGTTTGACTCTTTTGGAGGAGAATTTGAACTATCTCAAGGAGCAAATCCGATATGACGAGATGCGTGGAAAAAAAGCCGGTTCACCCGCATTGCGAAAGCAAAAGGATAGAGCAGAACGGGGGGAACCCGCGCTTCAGTCAGAAGATGTCGCGCAGGTCATTCGGGAACTGGAGAAGTTCATATCTCAAAATAAGCCGAAGCCGATGGCTGTCTTGGCAGAGTTGCCGTTGATTCAGAGGCTCAAAATGTCACATCCCTTTCTCTATTGGAATTTGATTGTTGTCGTCTCTTCCTTATGGGAGGCCAAAGTTTTCCATCAGTGGGGGGTATCCTCAATTCCAACAGTTTTGACGGGATTTGGTTTAAGTCCTGCGTTGGCACTGGGGGTTGGTTTTGGTTGGGCCACCGTTACGTTTTCATTTGCCCACACCATTGTGGCGTGGATTGTGCGGGCTAAAGAGCGTGGATGGCGCGAAGCTTTTAATCAGATTCATCTTCGGCAAGATGTCTTGGATTTCACTGTTCGTTCTTTCCTCGGCGCCGTCTTCTCCCTTTCTTTCACTTCTCTCATGCCGGTTTTTATTTCCGATTACGCCTTCTGGTGTTCAGCGGGAATCCACGTCCTTTACAACGCTGGCGTGTTGAAAGGCGTTTCGCCGCGATGGAGGCCATTTGCCAGCATTCTGACCTATGGACCTTCGCTTGACAAATTGTTGGGCAGAGATGCGGTGGCCAAGCCTACTCGGACATCGCCTCCTCCTCTCCCGGTTGGACCCGTCCCGGAAACCAAACCAAGCGAAATGCGGGAATTGTGGGATCTTTTATTGGCGCAATTGTCGGATCAAGAGGTGAGGGACATTCATGCGGAGATGAAAACGGTATCCCCGCGTTATGACGAAAAATTTATTTGGTCTCAGAGAAATATGCCGTTTCAAAAGAAACTGGACGACGTGTCTGCCATAAAAAACTTCTGGTATATCTTGGAAAAGAATCAAACAGAAATAGATAAAGCGCTCATGGCTCTCCCACAAGGGACCAAGGTCACCGTAAAAAATAAGACGTATGAAATCAAAGGACGCCCCTACGGAGGCGGGTTTGGACGGGTCTATAAGGCGTATGAAGTGGGAGGTCCCAATGGCCCGGCCATCGCCGTGAAGGTGGGGGCGGTCAGTCAACTCATGTCCAATGGGGAGCCCCGATTTTTGTCGGAGTTGGTTTATGCCATCGCTTTCAATCGGATCGAAGGGAGAAAATTGAAGGATCTTAGCGACAAAGGGGTTGTTTCCGCTCCGGAATTTCTCGGAATGGGGGTCGGGAAAAAATTCCCCCGTTCTTTCTTATTGATGGAGTGGATCGAGGAAAAAGATTTATGGAACAGGGCGCAAGAAGAGCCGTTGACGTTGGATGAGGCCATCGCCATTTTGGAGACGATGCAGAAATGGCACGAAGCCGGGTTCCTTCACGGCGATTTGAAACCAGGTAACATCAAAATTCAAAAAGGGTCTGACGGAAAAATTCGGGTCCGGATTCTGGATGTCATGTCGGTTGTGCCCGTCGTTCACACATACGAAATTGGAGACTCGATTCACTCAGACGGGTACACGCCGAAAAATCGTTTTGACGGAGGAATCGCCACGATCGAATCCGATATTTTTTCTCTCGCTTGCATCCTGAACAATACATTCCCGGATCATTTGAAGAATAATTTGCGAATTCATATGGCCATGAGAAAAATGATAGCGGGCGAGATGTCTTTGTCTACGGCGATTCACGAACTCCGGGACGTGAGATCCGTGTTGCACCGAAACGAGAATTGGCTTCCTTACGCGGAGGACTGGTTTACTCTGGGAAAATTGAAATCGGTTTCAAGGGGCGGCCTCCTGATCGGGCTTAAAGCGATTGTTCTTCCGATGTTCAGCGGCCGGCTCTCGTCGGGAGCGTATGACCGGTGGGTCGCGCCTGTGCTTGAAAATGGCCTGGCCTTTGGGGCGATGGCGCTTCTCAATGGGCAGGGGATGGATTTGACAGCGGCGACGTGGTGGGTGTGGGGTGTCTTCGCGGCCATTCATATTCTGGAATGGGTGATCGTTTTGTCCATGTGGGCTCTTGATAAAGAGGCTCGCGCGGAGCGGGGTCCTCCGCTTCCCGTGAACGCCGGTCTTTCCATTTTGATCGCGGCCGTCACGATCCCGCTCATCATGGCGTTTCCCACTTTCTCCCTCTTTTCCATTCCCATTCTCGTCTCCACCGCTTTCCATCTCGTCGTTAACAATAGCGCGCCCCAACTGACGCCCGGTTCATCCTTGGCCTCGAAACTCATCGGAATCGTTCAGGAAAACAATGGCAATAAAGCTCAGATGTTGAATCAGGTGTTGGCGGTGTTCATGGATCAGGAAACCATCCGCTCGTTGAACGTTGGAGAAAAAATGGCGGGGGGAACTGGGGATCCCTTGGTGTCGGGGTCGGAATTGGCGAAGGCGTTACGGGATGAGATAAGGAAAAAAGTGGGCGAGGGAACCATGACGCGGGGCGACGTGGCTCGCGTGGCGCCGTTTCTGGCGGGCATTTTGGCGATGATTCTTTCTAAGAACGATGTCAGCCGCTTCCTCGTTTCCGTTGAGAGCCTTGGTTATACGACGGAAACAGGGCAGCCTTTGGATAGTTACGAGTGGCTTCCCGTCACGCTGAAAGCGGCGGCTGAGCAAGCCCTTCAATCCATCTCGCAACGGCAGCGAGAAAGCCGGGGGAATCATCTGGGCCGTTTGATTTTGGTTGTTGATCCTCAAATGGACGTGGAGGTCTTGACGCGTGAAATCGAAAAAACGCTGGGAACATCGATCCGGGAACAACATATTTTTATTGAGAATGGGAAGGCGCATTCCTCAGTGTGGAGTTTGCTGAGAGCGGTGAACGGACCCGACATGACTGATGAAGCGCTGGCCAAAGAGGTGTCTGGGCGCGTGAACCGCTTCCGTCTCCGAAATGAGGCCCCGCTGGCGGAAAATTTCTTTAATCTCGATGGGCTTGGGCTGGGCCGTTCAACCCGGGAAGCGCTGCAGCGCAGTTTTGACGTCCTCGTCATTCTTAACACGCTTCAGGCGATTCGGCTGGCGCCGTCTCAATTGGGGATGTTTGAAACCTTCAGGAAAATATTGATTCAGGCCTAAGCAATTAAAACGCCTGGCTGGTCCCGAAGGTGATGATAAATTTGTCACTGTTGGCCGGCGATCGTTGGAGGCGATAAGAGAAATCCAGCCGGACGATGACTTCAGAGGAGGAACGCGTGAGTCCCAGTCGCAGCCCTGCTCCCACATCGCTGTGGATGTCCGAGAGGCACATGGTTTGTCCTTCCGACCACACCGAGCCGGCGTCATAAAAGACCGCCGCGCCGATCGCGAACAGCTCAAAGGCTTCATCGACGATAAAAATACGATCTTCCGCGTTAAAGAGAAAACTTTTGTTCCCGCTGAAGTCATTCACGGCGAAGGCGCGAAGGCCGTTGTTGCCCCCGAGCGTGATTTGGTTGTCGGAGTCCAAGTGCTGCCCCCATTCCAGCCGGGTTTTGGCCGTCATGGTTTGAAAATGGTAACGCCGGTCGTAGTATTGCGCCGAGGCCAGATAGCGTTCATTTTCGGGTTGGGTGAAAATATTCCGGCCTTTCATCTCAAATCGGGTCGTTGCCAGATGCATTTGATTGATGAGAAAACTTTGGCCATACGTGGATTCGAATTCGCTGCTGTCGCGGGTGCCCGTGAATTGTTTCGGAGAGTAACCTGGGGAGAGAGAAAATTGCGGGCCCAGGTTGATGTCTTCAACGCGCGTCATCTTTTCAACGCGCGTGAGAACGATAAACCGGGTTCGGCTGATATCCAGATCGGAGAAAAGAGTTTTAAATTTTTCGGGGATCGGAATAGCGCCGTTTGTTTTGTCCGTGGCCGCGAAATGCTGGCTTTCATATTTGTAGCGGATTCCTTCATGAGCCACCCACGAGCGCCCTCCGCCCACCTTCGTTCCGATGTAGCTTTCGTTGATGTCTTTGGTTTGTTCAAATTGCGAGACTTTGACGTTGTTTTGGAACACGTCCACGGGCTGGACAATTTGGTTGTAAGAGGTGCGGGCGGAGAACCGGGTATCGGCGGAGAAGAAGGGCCGGTTGATTTCGGCGAATTTTTCCAGCCCTCCGGTGCGCGAGATGTAGTTCCCCGTGAGTTGCCATCGACTTCCTAAAAAACGGGGATCAAAATAGCGGTATTCCCGTTGGATTGAGTCGACGCCCTTCTGATAGAAAACGCCCACCGATTTCCCATATCCGAGGAAATTTTTCTCTTTAAAGCCTACCTCCACCGTGTCGATTTTATTGATCCCTGACGTATTGATTTGAGGTTCGGTGGTCCAGGAGTCGCCCACATGGACCATCAACGCCACCGTTCCATCGGTTTGCGGGAGTTGTTCGATTTGGGCGGACCGGATGAAAGACAGCGCGCGCAGGTTCCGTTCTGTTTCATGAATAAGAAACTCGTCCACGGGGTCCCCTTCTTTTAACAGGAGTTCCTGGCGGATAATCTGTTCCTTGGTTTGAATATGAAGGACGTTGATCCACGTGTAGGGGAAATGTCGAAGAGTGATTTGCCTGTTGAGATCGAAAATGCTGGATCCGTCGATGGTGATGCGAGAGATCCGGGGGGCCGGCGGCTCAGCGCTCCAGGCGAGGCGCGGCAACCGGGAAAAGAGAACGGTGAGGGAGATAAAGCCCAAGACAAAGGGCGCGGAACGGAATTTCTTCATCGGACGCGTGTATGGTGCCATATGCGGGGAGAAAGTGTAAAGGGGGAAGAATTCTATCGAGCGATGGCGAGAGTGCCGGTGGCGCGGTGGTTCCCAATGGAGATTTGGTAGATGTAGATGCCCGAGGGGAGGGCCCGCCCGCTTTCATCTTTTCCGTCCCAAAGCAGGTTGGTCTCCGAGCTGTCGAGTTTGAGGCTGGCAATCTTAGCGCCGTTCACATCGAGAACGGACGTGTCGATGGGAAGTCCGGCCAGGCTCCCGTCAAATCGAAAGTAAGCGACGTCGTTTTGGAGGTCGCCGTTGGGCGTGATAATTCGCGGAGCCACTTCAGTGAGGTTGATCTCTCCGAAGGATTGAGGAGCGGCCCAGAGGGGGAGGCGAAGGGCCGCGTTCAAGAGCCCCGCCACAAGAAAAATCACGCCGGAAAAAACAAGCCAGGAAGCGATTTTCCTTAGTCGGGCGGGTCCCCGCCGGATTCCGATGGATGCGTTTTGACTTTGCTTCATTACGAGCCTCAATTGAATCGCCATTCTAGTTAAATTTGGTTACTTTAAGTTGTTCATCTCTTTTTCAGCCGAATTGATGTCAATGCCGGTCCATTTGTATTTCTGAATGATTCGTTTCAGCATGTTGCTTCGGTCTTCGACGCTCGCCCCTTGTTGGACCAGTTTCTGGTAGAAGCTCATGGAGAGCTCGAAATCTTTCACGGAGCGCGTTTCTTCGGCGTCGATGCTCTTCATCTCGCGTGAGAGGGTGGCGGTGTCCACGCCGGTGTCTTTAAATTTGGCCAAAATCTTCTCGAGCATTTTCCTTTTCTCTTTAAGACCGACGCCTTGCCGAACGTTGGTGTTGTATTCGGCCAGAGCCGTCGTGTAGTCCGCGAAGAGACGGTTTCGGGTTTCGGCGGCGGTCTGCGTTTCGTTCGTGGTTCGTGAGCGGCGCGTTCGCTGGGTTTGGGCTTCCTCAAGCGTTTGCTGGGCGGCGCGTTCCTCGCGATCTTTTTGAGCGGTTGTTTTTTCTTGCGTGAGCGCGAAAAGCTGTTTCTTCAAGCGGTCGCTTTCCGCTTTGGCGTAGCGGGCTTCGGTCTCGGCACGGATCCGTTCTTCTTTTTCTTGAATGAGTTGTTTCTCCAGGGGGTCGACCGGGGGTTTGCCCAAGCGAATCGTCACAGAGACTTGCTGCATGCCGATCGTCCCTTGAACGCCCTGGAGGGGATAAATCATGGCGTAATCAAACTGGAAGGATTCCGACTTGAAGGAGCCGCCGAACGACGCCGTCGAGTAATTCCGGGACCCCAGGCTTCCGCCGGCTCTTAAGCCGAAGCCATTTTTAAACCAGGTTTCTCCGCCGAGAGAGAAGCGCATGTTGTTTTCCGTCGATTTCCAATTCATGATTTCCAGGTCCAGGGAACCGGCGCGAAGTTTACGCGCCATGGAAGCGGTCCACACGGCGGGGGCTTTGTCCGTGCCGTCTCCCAGCGCCATATTGGGGGCGTTGATGTTGCGGACGGCAACGCCCAGCGCGTACGCTCTCGTAAAGCGATATTGAACTCCCAAGTCGAGGCCCATCGCCGATTGAGACCGTCCGGCGGCGAGAAGTGGATCCGCCGATCCCGTGGCCATGCCGGTATTGGGGTTGATGGCGTTCGTTGTGTATTCGTCGGAGCCGATGGCTTTCCGAAGGAGTTTCAGGGAGCCGCCGATGTTCCAGAGATGGGCGAACTCTCTTCCATACGTCAACCCAATGGCTTCTTCTTTGTAAAGCCCCGGTAGATCCAGCGCCAAGTAACTGGCTCCAATGCCTCCCAGCCGGCCGGCTCTTCCAAGCGGTTGAGCATAACCGACAAAGGTGCGGCTGATCTGTGAGTTGTCGGTGAGCCCCACAAACAGTCTGGAATAGTACGTTCCAAACTCCGGCCGGCTCATTTGCAGAACGCCGGCGGGGTTGTAGTAAAGAGAAAAGACATCATCGGCCACCGCTGAGTAGGCCTCGCCCATTCCGGCCGCTCGGCCGCCAACGGGAAGGGGTTCGAATGAAGCCATAGAAGTTGATAGCGCCAGGAATGCGCTGGTCAGAAGGCTTAGAAATTTGAACTCAACAGTTAACTTCATATTTTAAGTTTGGCAGGGGATGTGCAGAAATTCAAGGCTGTCACAAATAATTCATGGGTATAATTGATTGATTTATAGAGGCGAATTATAAGATTGGATTAATTAAGCTGTTAACTGTAGCTTTAGATTTACTTTTGGTGGAATTTGACGAGGAGGGAAAATCGATGAGTGTTGCCAAGATCACCAAAGGGGACAAACGCATAATCAAGAATAAATGCCCCCACGTTGACCCCAAGGCCGGCCGTTAAACCGGTTGAATTATCTGCTTTGACAGAGTTACTGGTCTGCAATTTATATCCGCCACGGAAGGTGATCATTGAAACCGGTTTGTACTCGACTCCGCCCGCGATGGAGAGAGCTGAGTCGTTCGGTTTGATCGCATCAAGCGCGACGGTGAGGGATTTGTTCATCACGGTGGCGGAGGATCCAAGCCGAAACGTCAGCGGGAGAGAACTTTTTTCTTGAATGAATTTCATCTGCGGGCCCAGATGTTGAACTGTGGCGGACCATCGGGCGGCGCCGGTTTTCATCAACAAACCGATGTCAGCGGCGAATCCCGTGGCGCTTTCATTTTCGATTTTTTCCTGGATGTATTTCGTGGAAATGCCGAAATTGAGTCCCTCTCGGAGTTGGCTGCTCAACGTGAGGCTTCCCGCCATGGAGCCCGCCGAGAAAGAACCGTCTTTCGCGTCGGAAGCGCTGTAGCGGTCGATGGAGCCATAGTTCATGCTGAAGAGGGACAGGCCAATGGCGCTGCGCCCCATGGGAAGCGCGGCTCCCGCGTACTGGTATTGTGTCTCGACCAGAGAATTGTTTTGCATGACGGACATCTCAGGGCTCGAAATTTGCTGAAGTCCCGCCGGATTCCAGTAGCCGGCGGTCACATCATCCGCCACGGCGGAGAAGGCATCCGCCATGCCGGCGGCGCGAGCGCCCGCTCCCATCTTCAGAAATTGCGCGGAGGAGGTGGCGGAGGCGTTGGAGAGCGTGACGTAAGACATCAGCAGCATCGCTGCCAAACACGCTTTTCTTGTCCATCCGCTCGTCGGTGTTTTCATATTCCAAGCCTACGTGCGAGCCGTGACAAATGTGTGACAAATATAAGAAAGGACTAAGATTCTTTGAGAGGGAGGATGTCGGCCAAAATAACTGATTTACATTGATAAATCAGGTCAAAATGGCGTTTTTGGCGGTTACCGAATGATGGCGATTTTTCCTTTTTTCTTTTGTCCCGATGGATCGGTGATGAGATAGTAATAAACGCCGCTGGCGACCGTCGATCCGTCCTTGTCGAGGCCGTCCCACGTGAGAGAGGAGCTGCTGGAGGTGGGTTCTGATTCAAAGAGACCGGTTCCGTCGGGAGAAAAAATCTGAACTTTGGCCCCGGAGGTTAAATTGGTGAAAGTAATATTTGAATGGCCCACTCCCGAATTGGGTTTGAACGGATTCGGAAACGCGTGCGCGTTCTCCAGTGTCGAGATGGTCACGGCCGTGGGGCGCGTTCCGCCGGAGTTGGCACCCGAGGCGAGCGTGTAATCGGTGATGGCTCGCACTTCCACGCTGGCGGCGCTGAAGGATTGGGCGCTCATGACGTTGGAAGCCACTTCGATCATGAAATTCTCTTCCGGCGAATCGAACTTTCCGTCGGAGGGGGTGGCCTCCGCCCATTCTCCGTTGGCGATCCGGAATTGGACTTTGGCGATGGTGTTCAATGTGATGCCGTTGCCGTCGGCGTTGTTTTGACGGGGGAGAACGCTCACGCGCGCGATGCCGGAGAGGCGGGAGCGCCCTTGAGCCAGCGAGACGATTTGTTGGTTGACTTGCACGATCGGGGTTGTGTCAAGAATATCGTCGAGTCCGTTTCCGTCGGAATCGCGCCAGCCGATCATTTCTCTCGCCCATTTGTCCAGGCCCCACCGGATTCCGCCCCGCATGACGGAGTTGGGATCGTTGGCGATGCTCGACCAGGCATGATTTCCATTGATCACGGAGAAATAACCGGCCGAATAGTCATAGGGAGAGCTGGCGCCGGCGTATTCGTCCAGCGCGTTGAAAATATGGCCCATTTCATGGGCGGCGACCACGTCCATATTCGAAATTCCATAGCCGCCGTTGGTGTAGGTCATCACCATGAATGGTCCGCCCAGATAAGAGTAGGCGAAATAGCCGTCCGAGAATTTTCCATTGGGATCGTTCTGGCTGTCGATGACAAAAATGACGAATCCCCAATCGGCGTTGTACTGCTGGCGCAAATGGTTGATGTAATTTTTCGTGGAGGTAAAACGGCTCCCAGAATAGCCCAATTTCCCCATGACATCCGGAATCCAGAGCGTTTCTTGATAGTACGGACGCGTGATGGGTTCGTATTTGGTGCTGACGGTTTCCGTGACATACGTAAAACTCAGAGCGCTTTTTTTGTTTTGCTTCGTCCACCAGTCATGTCCGGCCATGATTTCACCGATGGCCTTGGACTTCCGTTCTTCCGACCACGTCTCTGATTTTTGATCCAGAGAACCGTCTGATTCAGGGAAAACGATGGCGACAACGACGTTGCCGATCATGTAATCGCTGGTAAACGCGTTGGTGTCCAGTCCGACGGAAAAGAGCGAGGCTCGCAGCGGGGCAGCGGCCAGGAGTAGAAGCGGGAACACGAGCGCCCGCCTCATCGGGGGGCCTCGGGGTTCATTTTCATATCGTTCGCGATGCTGCCGGGAGAACCGGTTCGGAAATGTCTCAGTCCCGACCAGGGTCCAACGCTCCCCGACTCCCATCGCTTGGCGCGCCACACGTATCGTTGTCCCACGGTCAAGACGGAAGCGGGACACGTGAATTCTCCTCCAGTGACCACTTCATCGATCAACGGAGATTCAAACGACTCCGACAGCGCGACTTGGAGTCGAACCGGTGTATTTTGAGCGTTGGCCCATTCCAAAATCACAAGAAGCCCTTCCGATTCGACGTCATCGGCGGGAGAGGTCAAAACCGCCGGTTGATCGCTTGTGTCGAAGGAAAGAGGGGGAATCGAAACGGCGATGTCGCTCCAAGCGCTGTTCAAGGGTTCGGTTTGCGTTTCCGGAGTTCGGATTGAGTCCGATGCCCGGACAGAAAGAGTCAGGGTTTGAGGGCCGGTGGAGCTCGGAAGCGGCAGGTCGGCTTGGGTTCGCTCCGTCGCCGTTTTCGCCCAGACGGAGGACGGATTGTTGGCGAGCCGAACCTCGTAGAAAAGGGCTCCCTCGCCGGGTTGCCATTCGCAGTGAAGGACGGCGCCTCTCACCTCAGTTCGAAGGCCCGCCGGGGCCGGACTCACTCTTTCAACCGCTTGGGCGCTCATGAGGCCCAACCCTTTGCGCTGGGTGGTCAGAGTGTTCCGGTTCCACTCAAGCCCCGCGGCCACCGCCGCCGGTCCAAATTGTTTTAATTCATTTATGGGGACCGATGTGGTGGTGATAGATCGGATGATGGCGCTCACGGCCGGCGGAGTGCCGTCGGACCAAGAGGCGATGAGAATCCGCGGGGGAATCCGTTTCTGGATTTTTCCTCCTTCCGCCTCGATGGACCGAACAAAATCGGAAAACGGAACAGTGTCGGCAGAAATCACGAGAGCTGAAACCGGCGAGGCCTGGGCGAACCCAAGACCGGACGTCGCCATGCCGAAGAACAAGATCAAGGGAAAAAGAAGGGAGGATCTCTTCACACGGGTTACATACCTTAAAAAAGCCGGCGAATCCATATGTTTTCCTGAGTTTTCCATGATGGTCTAGTGTAGAAAAGGGCTGTGTCAAAGAGGTGACAATTCAAAGAAAACTCATGGGCTGGCGCGCGGGGCGCGGATTCGAGTTGAAAAATAAGGGACAAATTATGATTTTAAGTTTCCACCTCGTCGCTAACTTTCTTATGATCAGTCTCAATCATGCATTTTTTAAAAATCTTGTTGGGACTTTTCGCCCTGCTGTTGGCGTGGGTGGTGGTGTTTCGATCCGGCCTTGTTTTTAAATTCAACGCCTGGATGCGCGAACGCATTTTTTCCGATCAATTTGTTTTGTTTTCCGGGAAGCGCGTGGCGGTTCTTTTATTGGTGTTGGGCGCCGTTTCGTTCTTCTCGGGTCTTGAACAAGTCATTAACATCCAGCAGATCAAACCCAGTATGGCGGCCTCCCTGCTGGAACAAGCCCGGCGGGATTTTAAAGTCCGGCATTACACGCGGGTCATCAATCGTTGCAAGGTGTTGGTTCGGTCAAATCCGCAAGACGCGCAAGCGTGGGAACTGTTGGCGATGTCCTGGCATTCTCTGGGTGAAAAACAAAAGGCGCGTCAAGCGGCCGAATCCCTCCTGCGGCTTAATCCGCAACACCCGTTTGGGCGCAGCATTTTGGGCAAATTTCCTCAGCCTGAAGAAGGTCAACATTAACATGGTGTTGGAACAACAATTTGAAAAAACACAGCCGGGAGATTTGGGGATCATCGGCGATCCGATCGGTCATTCGCTCTCTCCTCTCATGCACAGCGCGGCCCTGAAGACGTGGTCGATGGTGCTGCAGAAGGAGGATCGACGGTCTCCGCAATATCACGCGTTCCAGGTAAAGCCCCAGGAGCTGGCTGAGGCGGTTGAGCTGGCCCGCCGGTTTAAGCTTCGCGGGATCAATGTCACTGTGCCGCATAAAGGGGCGGTTTGCGAGCATGTTGACCGGTTGGACCCCTTCGCGAAAGCGGTGGGGGCTGTGAATACTCTCGTGTTCGATTCTCAGGGCGTGGGCGGGACCAACACCGATGGAAATGGTTTTCAAGACGCGATTGAGCTGGATTTGGAATTTGAGGCGGAGAACCGGTCCTCGTTGGTTCTCGGAGCGGGGGGGACGGGGCGCGTTATTGTGGCGAAACTGCTCGATTTGGGAGTTAGAGAAATTTTTTGGTGGAACCGGTCGCCTCAGCGTGAGCGGGGATCGTTCACAAATTCCGAACCACGCATCCGGTTTCTCACTCACGGCGATTCATTAAGGGAACCCATGGGGGCGGCGGATCTTGTCGTGAACGCCACCTCCGTCGGGCTTTCTCCTGAAAAAGAGGCTTCCTTGCCGGAGTTGGCCTTCCGAGAGGGGCAGTCGGTGTTCGACGTGATTTATCATCGAGAGACCGAATTTATGCGACGGGCGCGGGAACGCGGAGCGCGCGTGTCGGGCGGGTTGGGGATGTTGTTGTATCAAGGCGCCGCGTCGTTTCGGATTTGGATGGGCGCTCCCGCGCCCGTCGAAGTGATGCGTTTGGCGCTCCAAAATGCGATAAAAAAGGTATAAAGAAATTATGGGACTTCGATATCTCACATCAGGCGAATCACACGGGAAATGTCTCACGGCCATTCTGGAAGGCCTTCCCGCCGGCGTTCCGGTCACGAAAAAAGAAGTGGACGTGGAACTGGCTCGTCGCCAGCACACGTTTGGGCGGGGGGCACGGCAGCAGTACATCGAAAATGACGCCGTCGAATTCGTCTCCGGACTTCGGTTCGGTCAGACCCTGGGCTCTCCCATCACCCTGACGGTAGAGAACAAGGATTGGGTGCACTGGGAAAAAATCATGTCGGTGGAAGCTGACGCCTTCGACGAGAAATACAGCCTCGTCCGCCCGCGTCCGGGCCATGCCGATTTGGCGGGCGTTCTCAAATTTAACCGGCGGGACACGCGGGATATTTTGGAACGAGCCAGCGCCCGCGAAACGGCGGCTCGCACGGCGGTGGGCGCCGTCTGCCGAAAATTTCTGTCTCTTTTCGATATCCACATTTATTCCTGGGTGTTGGAGATTGGCGGCGTTAAATCCAAACGGCCGCCCTTGCCTGCGGCGGAGATTCATGCTCAGGCCGAGGAATCGCCCGTGCGTTGCGCCGACGCGCAGGCCACTAAGAAAATGATGGCGGCCATTCAAGTCGCCAAGAGAGCCGGCGATACGCTGGGCGGACTTTATGAAGTAGTGGCTACCGGTCTTCCGGTGGGACTTGGATCGCACATTCAATGGGATTTGAAACTGGACGGGCTTTTGGCCCAGGCTCTCATGTCGATCCAGGCTCACAAGTCCGTCGAGGTGGGAGACGGACTTCATTTGGCGTCCGTTAAAGGATCCAAGGCGCATGACGAGATTTTCTACGACATGGACAAAGGTTTTTTTAGAAAAACGAATCACGCCGGCGGCATTGAAGGCGGCATGACCAATGGAGAGCCGGTTGTTCTTCGAGCGACCTTCAAGCCGTTGGCGAGTTTAGGGCGGCCTCTTCATTCCGTTCACATCAAAACGAAGGAAGAGATCAAGGCGGAGATTGTCCGCTCGGACGTGGCGCCGGTGGCGGCCGCGGCGGTGATCGGCGAAGCGGTCACAGCCATCACCTTGGCTCAGGTGTTCCTGTCAAAATTCGGCGGGGATTCGATTCGCGAGACACGCGACAATTTCGATCGATACCAGGCCGCCGTTCGGAATTTTTAATTTGAAAATCGTTCTGATTGGTTTTATGGGGTCCGGCAAATCCAGAGTGGGCCAATTGTTGGCCAAAAAGTTGGATTGGTTCCATTACGACACGGATGAGATGATCACGAAACAAGTGGGAACCTCCATTGCGGATATCATCAACTCCCAAGGGGAAGCGGCTTTTCGTGAAATGGAGAAAAAGGCGATGGCGCTCGTGGGTCTCATGGATCAATGCGTGATTTCAACCGGCGGCGGCGCTCCGCTGGACCCCGTCAACATGGAAAACCTCCGCCGAAACGGAGAAGTGGTGTTGTTGAAAGTGTCTCCGGAAACGGTTCTGAAGCGAATCAAAAATATCGCCTCTCGTCCGTTGATTGATCCGAAGGATCCGCTTTCGTCCATTCGAACCCGGCTCAAAGAGAGGGAACAAGTGTATGCCCAGGCCGACCATATTATTGAGTCAGATCTCCTGTCGCCGGAGGAGATTGTCTCCAAAATTCTCCAAATGATCCCCATCTCACCGTCTCCCAAATGAAGCGTCTTTCGGTTCGTTTGAAAAAAGCGGATTCGTCTTATCCACTCGTTGTGGCCCCGCTGGGCCGTCCGTTTGTTCTCGCGCTTAAAAAAGCCGGGTTCTCCTCCTCTCGCGTGTTCTTGATAACCTCACGCGCCCTTCAGAAAAAGGGTCATCTTCGAAGGGTCGAAGGCGTTTTAAAACAGGGGGGATTTTCTGTCGAATCGCTGGTGATTCCGAACGGAGAGTCTCAGAAAAATTCCGGAACGCTGGATCGGCTGTACCGGACAGCTCTTCAGCTGGGCGTGGATCGAAAAACGCTCGTTCTGGCGCTGGGGGGCGGCGTCATCACGGATCTGGCCGGGTATTTTGCCGCCACGTATATGCGGGGACTTTCGTACGTTTCCCTGCCCACCACTCTTTTGGGGATGGTGGACGCTTCTATCGGCGGGAAGACGGGGATTGACCGTAACGAAGGGAAAAATTTAGTGGGGGCGTTTTGGCATCCCAAACTCGTCTGGATCGACCCGGCCTTTTTGCGCACCTTGCCGGAACGGGAATGGAAAACCGGATTCGCGGAAGTGGTGAAATATGGCGTTATCAAAGACGCCTCCTTTTTTCAGTGGCTGGAGAACCAGATCCGAAAAAACGCTTCGGTCATGACGTGGCCGCCGGCGTCGATCGAGGAAATCCTTGTTCGGTCGGCTCAAATGAAGGCGGAGGTGGTGAGCGCGGATGAACGGGAAACGCCGCTCAAAGGCGGGCGTGAGATTTTGAATTTTGGACATACCACCGGCCACGCGCTGGAAGCCGCCACGCGTTATTCCACCTTGACGCACGGACAGGCGGTCAGTATCGGCATGGCGGCGGCGGGATGGGTGTCGTGCGCGCTCCGGCTGTGGGGTCATCAAGATCAACTTCGTCTCCTTTCTCTGCTGGACGCGGTGGGCTTGCCCATCCGAATTCCACGCGGCGTGAAAGCGTCCTCTTTTTGGAAAGCTCTCAAATCCGATAAAAAAAATGTGTCCGGGCGTCTTCGGTTTGTTCTGCCGACAAAAATCGGGCATGCGACTGTTCAAAGCGGTATTCCCACCGCTCTCCTGAAGGCCATTTATAGACGGATGTCGGTCTAAATGGTTTCGTCTCCTTTTCTCTCCCTTCGAATGGAAGCGCTCCGCGATGTGCTTCGGGAAAACAAGCTGGAGGCTTACCTGTTAACGAACCTCTCGGACGTTTATTATTTCACGGATTTCAAGACAGAAGGGTATTACGCGTTCATCGGGCTCCAAGACGCCTGGCTTTTCGTGCCGAGCCTTCTTTTTCAGCAAACCAAGGCCCACACCTCCGGGTTTGAGTGTATTCAAGGGACTTTTTTCCCTTCCCTCCAGAAGGTGACCAAGGCCCATAAGATCAAAAAGATCGGTTTTGACCCCGATCAACTGGATTATTCGTTGGGAGCGGCGCTGAAGAAGATGGGGTTTATTCCCAAACGGGGGTTGGTGACTCAATTGCGAGCTGTGAAGGACGCCTTAGAACTGGATCGGATGCGCCGGGCCAACCATTTGGCCGCTTTGGGCGCCGATTTTGTCAAGAAACGTCTCAAACCGGGCCGGACCGAAAGGTCGGCGGCGGCTGATTTGGCTCATTTTTTCAATAAGAAATCAGATGGGGTGGCGTTTGACCTCATTATTGCCGCCGGCCCTCATTCATCCCACCCCCATCATGTCACCTCGGACTATAAAATGAAGGCCGGAGAACCGGTTATTTGTGACATCGGCGCCATGGTAGAGGGGTATCGTTCCGACTTGACCCGAACGTTCCCTTTAGGTAGGATCAGCCCTTCTTTTCAACGGGTCTTTCGGATCGTTGAAAAGGCTCAAAACGAAGGTATTTGTCGCATTAAACCCGGTGTCACGGCGGGGTCGGTTGATGAGGCCGCTCGAAATGTCATAAAGAAGCATGGGTTTGGCAAAGAATTCGTTCACAGCACGGGGCATGGCGTTGGGATTGATATTCATGAGCATCCACGCCTTGGACCGGGGGCCAAAGATAAGCTGAAAGCCGGCATGGTTATTACGGTTGAACCGGGGATTTATATCCCGGGTCGTTTCGGGGTCCGGATTGAAGACACTCTTCTCGTTACGCCCTTTGGCTCAGAAATTTTAACCAGGTAGATATTAATTTTCCGCTAACAATCCAAATTAAAGGAATTTTCGTTTCGCATCTCATCCCGAATCGGTTTTGTGTGCTTGGCTCTTAAGCGGCAAAGCCGCCCTGAACACAATTGCATGACAACTCTGGGGAATGTGGGGCGTTTGGCAGGTTGGACGGACTTACGGAGTGAACAATGATTGATACATCTGAATTCAGAAACGGGACCGTCTTCGAATACGACAACAACATTTGGCAGGTGGTTTGGTTTCAGCATCACAAACCGGGGAAAGGCGGCGCGATGATGCGCCTCAAACTCAAAAATCTGCGTAACGGCGCCATCATCGAACGGACCTTCAAGTCCGGCGAAAAATTCCGGGGCGTGGAACTGCTCCGGAAGAAAAAGCAGTACCTCTACAAAGAGGGCGAGAAATACCATTTCGTGGACGCGGAAACGTATGAGGATCTTGAAATCAACGTGGTCCAGTTGGGCGGTTCAGAAAAATATCTCATGGAAAACATGGACGTGGAAGCCCTGTATCTGGATGGCGAGTTTCTCAACATCCAATTGCCGGCCTCCGTCCAACTTAAAGTGACCCAGACGGTTCCGGGTGTCAAAGGAGACAGCGTGTCCAACATGGTGAAACCGGCCACGCTGGAAACGGGGCTTGAGTTGGCGGTTCCACTCTTCATCACCGAAGGCGATGTCGTGAAAGTCGACACGCGTTCGGGAGAATATCTCGAGCGGGCTTAAAGCCCGACGCAATCGTAACGCCGGTTCACTTCCAAAGGGGGAATAAGAATGAAACCAATTGTTGAAGAAAAAATCCGCGAACTGCTGACGTTTGCCGAGAGCCATGGGCTGACCGAAGTGACATGGCAGGACAAAGGGTTTCGAGTGTCGTTTAAGCGCGGCAGTTTGGTTAAAGCGCAGTCCCCCAAGGCCGGCTCTAAAAATGGAGCCGCCAAGGAGGAAGAAAAGAAGGACTTTACGGTTCGTTCTCCGTTGGTGGGCACGTTCCGGCGCTCCGTATCGAAAGACAGACCCCCTTTGATTGTTGAGGGAGAGCATGTCAAACCGGGCGACCGGTTGGGTGTCGTGGAATGCATGAAAATTCCGACGGACGTGACGAGTTTTTGCGAAGGGATCATATCGAAAATTTTAGTCGACGATGGCCAGAAAGTGGAATACGGCCAGCCTCTCTTTGAGATGGGTCCTATGGAGGAATCGACGGGGGAAGGGGAAGAGTAATGTTTAAAAAAGTTTTGATCGCCAATCGCGGGGAAATTGCCGTTCGCGTGATCCGGGCCTGCCGGGAGCTGGGGATTCCGACGGTGGCCGTTCATTCGGATGTGGACCGGGAATCGTTGCACGTCCGCTTGGCGGATGAATCCGTGTGTATTGGCCCCGCGCCCGCCACCGACAGTTATTTGAATATTCCGGCGCTCATTTCGGCGGCGGAGATCACGGGAGCCGACGCCATTCATCCGGGGTATGGATTTCTTTCTGAAAACGCCCATTTCGCCGAAGTGTGCGAGTCCTGCGGCATCAAATTTATCGGACCAAGCCCCGACTCCATCAAAAACATGGGAGACAAAGTGATGGCGCGCCAGCTGGTTGAGCGTTACGGCGTGCCCGTTCTTCCGGGAACGGACGGCCCTGTGTCCGCGGAGGACCCGGGGCTTTTTAAAATCGCCAAGAAGATCGGTTACCCCATTATGGTCAAAGCCCGGGCCGGCGGCGGCGGGAAAGGGATGAGAATCGTTTTTGAAGAAGGCCAGCTCAAAGACGCCATCTTGGCCGCTCAAGGCGAAGCCAAGTTGTCGTTCAAAGAAGCCGGCGTTTTTCTTGAGAAATATTTGGAGTCCCCGCATCACATTGAGGTGCAAATTGCGGGTGACATGGAAGGCAACGTGGTGAGCTATCCCGAACGGGACTGCACCATTCAGCGCCGGCATCAGAAATTGGTGGAGGAATCCCCGTCGCCTCTCGTGACGGATCGCCTCCGGAAAAAGATGGGCAAGGCCGCCCGCCGGGCCGCTCGAGCGGCGAAGTACGTGACGGTGGGAACCGTGGAATTTCTCTACGACGGGGAAAGTGATTTTTATTTTCTGGAAATGAACACGCGGATCCAGGTGGAGCATCCGGTGACGGAAATCGTCACCGGGATCGACCTCATCAAAGAACAGATTCGTTTGGCGGCGGGGGAAGAACTCGGCTACGACAAAGACGATGTCCGGATTTTGGGGCACGCCATGGAATGCCGCATCAACGCCGAGGATCCGGATAACAATTTTTCGCCGTCGCCGGGGAAAATCACGGGGCTCATTCTTCCAGGGGGACCTGGGGTTCGCGTGGACACGCACATTTACGCGGGATACACGGTGCCGACTCATTATGACAGTCTCTTGGGGAAACTGATTGTGGGATCGGCGCGGGGGCGGGATGCCGCCGTGGCCCGCATGGCCCGGGCGCTTCGTGAATTCACGGTTGAGGGGATTAAAACGACGATTCCCTTCCATCAAAAAGTGATGGCTCATCCGGCCTTCCGGAAAGGGCAATTTTCGACGGATTTCATCGACAAATATTTCAGCCCGAATGGAGCGAACAGCCATGCCAAATAACTTTCGAATCGGAGATCGCCTCAAAGAATCCAGCGCGGTCATTGGGAACCTCGCGTCCCAAACGGAGTTAATAGAAAGAGCGGCTGTTGCGCTCATGGAAGCTCTACGAAAAGGCAAGAAGGTGGTGTTGTTTGGAAATGGGGGAAGCGCCGCCGACGCCCAGCACATGGCCGCCGAGTTTGTGTGCGCTTACGCCAATCGGAAGCGGAAAAGCCTTCCGGCGTTGGCCCTCACGACGGATACCTCCGTCCTCACGGCCATCGGCAATGATTTTGGGTTTGAGAAGATTTTTTCGAGGCAAGTCGAATCCCTGGTGAACGACGGCGATGTCGTGATCGCGCTCTCGACCAGCGGTATGTCCGCCAATGTGATTGAAGGCGCCAAAGCGGCCCGGTCCAAAGGAGCTTTGGTGATCGGTTTTGCCGGAGAAACCGGCGGGACGCTCAAGGCCGAGTGCGATTTTTGTCTGTGCGTTTCCTCAAAAAACACAGCCTATGTTCAACAGGCGCATATCACCGTGGGCCATATTTTGTGCGCTCTCGTTGAAGAAGCGACGGCTTGAGTGGATTTGATGAAGCGGAAACTTTTGTCGTGGCGTGAATTAGACAGGCGGCTGGTTCAGGAACGCCGGAAGAAAAAGAAAATTGTTTTCACGAACGGCTGTTTCGATTTGGTTCACGCCGGCCATCTGAAAGTGTTTTCACAGTGCCGGAAATGGGGCGATGTTCTGGTCGTGGGGCTTAATTCGGACGCCTCGGTCCGACGGATAAAGGGGCCCAAGCGGCCCATCCTCACCCAAAACGAGCGGGGGGCGCTTTTGGCGGCGATGGCCTTGATCGATTACGTTGTTTTTTTTAATGAGGATACGCCGGAGAAGCTGATCCGCATGGTCAAGCCGGACGTGCTGGCCAAAGGCGGCGATTGGAAAGCGGATTCCATTAAAGGACGTGAGTTCGCGAAGAAAGTGGTTCGGATTCCGCTTCTTAAGGGGCGGTCCACCTCGGGGCTGATTGATCTGATTGTGAAACGGTATGGCCGTCGCTCGAACAAAAAAACGGCCTGTTGATCTGAGCACGGCGCGTCTGTTGGACGCCAATTTAAACCGGGCCCGCGAGGGACTTCGGGTCCTTGAAGACACGGCGCGGTTTCTGTGGAATGATAAACCGATGGTCGTTCGCTTACGGGCGATTCGTCACGGGCTTCATCGGATTACGGCGGCGCGCTACAGCGAATTAATTCAAGCCCGGGACAGCCGAGCCGACGTCGGGCGAACCGTGGTTGAAACCGGCCGGACGCGTCTTTCGGATGTGGCGGCCGCCAATATGAGGCGAGCCCAGGAAGCGGTTCGCGTTCTTGAAGAATTCAGCAAGGTTTTTTCGCCGGCCGCCGCGCCGGAGTTTAAAAAAATTCGTTATCAACTTTACACGGAGGAAAAGAGGCTCCTGAAGAGATTATGACCCCCAAACTTTTCCGACGTCTCAATTTTTCGGATGTGCTGCTCTACGGCATCACCTCCTTCGCCAAAGACGAAGCCACGATGCTGGAGAAAGTGGACGCCATGCTTCGGGGCGGCATCGATGCTCTCCAGTTGCGGGGCTACGGGGGAATGGACCGGGAGATGATTGCTCTCGGCCGAAAGCTGAAGGACCGGTGCGAGAAGGCGGGAGCGCTTTTTATCGTCAACAACCGCGTTGATGTCGCCTTGGCGACCGGCGCCGACGGGGTTCATTTGGGGCATAACGACATGCCCGTTGGAGTCGCGCGGGACATTTTGGGGCATCGGAAGATCATCGGAGCTTCCACTCACTCCTTGAATCAGGCGTTGGATGCCCAAAAGGCCGGGGCGGATTATGTGAGCTGCGGTCCCATTTGGGCCACGCCGACCAAGCCGGGATATCCGGAAGTGGGGTTGTCGCTCATCGGGTTGTACAAAGCGGCTCTTCGAATTCCCTTTGTTGTGATTGGCAGCATAGATGAGTCGACGATTGACGATGTGGTGGCGGCCGGGGCGCCTTGCGTGGCTGTGGTTCGAGCCTTGTTTGACGCTTCAGATCCGGCAGAAGCCGCCCAACGATTTCGAGAGAAAGTCAGGCTGAACCGTCAACAGGCGGCGGTTCGGTTAGAGGAGAAAAAGTGAGCGGGTTGATCACGCAAATGCAGCGGGCGCGTTCCGGAGACATCACGCCGGAGATGACGCGGGTGGCGGAGAAAGAAAAAGTCGCCCCGGAATTTGTTCGGGACGAAGTCGCTCGCGGTCGGGCCATCATTCCCGCCAATATCAACCATTTGAAGCACAAGATGGATCCCATGATCATCGGCATGAATTTTAATTGCAAGATCAACGCCAATATCGGGAATTCGTCGACGACATCGGATTTGGCCTGTGAACTAAAAAAACTTCACATGGCGGTTCATTACGGGGCTGACACCGTGATGGATTTGTCGACGGGCGGCGATTTGGACGGGATCCGGGCCAACATGATCGAGAACAGCACGGTTCCGATCGGTACCGTGCCGATTTATGGCGCTCTTCTTCACGTGGAACGGTTGGAGGATCTCACTCCGAAAATTTTGCTGGACGAGATTGAGAAACAGGCCAAACAAGGCGTGGATTATCAAACAATTCATGCCGGCACGCTCAGAGAATACATTCCGGCGACGAGCCACCGGATCACGGGGATTGTGTCGCGCGGCGGGGCGATCTTGGCCAAATGGATGGCGGCGCACAACCAGGAGAATCCGCTCTACACTCATTTCGACGAGATCTGCGAAATTTTTAAGCAATACGACGTTAGCTTTTCTCTGGGAGACGGGCTTCGTCCGGGGTGTCTTCACGACGCCAACGACGACGCTCAATTGGGCGAGCTCCGAACGTTGGGAGACCTCACGCTGAAGGCGTGGGCACACGGGGTTCAGGTCATGATCGAAGGCCCCGGCCATGTCCCGATGCATTTGATCAAAATGAACGCGGAGCTCCAGCAGAAACTTTGTCACGAGGCGCCTTTCTACACGTTGGGCCCGTTGGTCACGGATATCGCGCCCGGGTACGACCATATCACCTCCGCCATAGGAGCCGCCATCGTGGGATGGTCCGGCGCGGCGCTTCTTTGCTACGTGACGCCGGCGGAACATTTGTCTCTGCCCAATTCGGACGACGTCAGGCAGGGCGTGATCGCTTACAAGATCGCGGCGCATGCCGCTGACATCGCCCGCGGACGCCCCGGCGCTCGCGACCGCGATGATGCGTTGTCCAAGGCGCGGTACTCGTTTGACTGGAACCGCCAGTTTGAATTATCGCTGGACCCGGAAACAGCCCGGGCGAAGCACGATGAAACGCTTCCCGACGAGGGCTATAAAGACGCCCGCTTTTGTTCCATGTGCGGGCCCAAATTTTGCGCTATGAGAATTAGCGACGACGCTCAAACGGCGCTTGATAAGAATCAAGTCGCCGCATCCTCCGTACTCCACTAAAATAAACGGTTATGAGACGACACGTGAAGGTCAATGTGCCCGCGACCAGCGGGAATCTGGGCCCCGGGTTTGATGTCCTGGGCTTGGCTCTCTCTCTTTATAACGAGCTCTCTGTCACGGTCATGGGACCCTCGGGTCGTCGACCATCGGGTCGTCGACCCGCGAGGCGCCCCCCGGTCATTCATATTCAGGGAGAGGGGGAACGCACGCTTCATCGGGATTCGCGAAACATTATTTTCAAGGCGATCAAAAAGGTTTTTAAGGAAGCGGGCCGTTCAGTTCCTCAGTTGGAGCTCACGTGCCTGAACCGTATCCCTCTGGGCCGCGGATTGGGGTCCAGCGCGGCGGCCTACGCGTCCGGCCTTTTGGCCGCCAACCAACTGCTGGGGAATAAGTTTAAACGCGATCGCATATTACTCTGGGCCAGCCAGTTTGAGGGGCACCCGGATGACGTGGTCCCGGCCATTGAAGGCGGCGTTCGGGCGTCGTTTGTTTTGGATCACTCGATCATGAACATCAAGTGGCCCAACCCGTCTCTTCGGATGGTGGTGGCGATCCCCGACTTTGAGTTGCCGACGAGGAAAGCCCGGAAAGTGCTGCCGAAATGGGTTCCGCTTAAAGACGCGGTGTTCAATATTGCCGCCGTGGCCGTTATGCGAGAGGCGTTTCGACGCCGTCATGACTGGCTCCGGCATATCTTGAATGATCGGTTGCACGAGCCGTACCGGTCCAAATTGGTCCCTGGATTTTACCGGGTTAAAAAAGCCGCGCTCGCGAGCGGGGCCGAAGGGGTCATCCTTTCCGGCGCGGGCCCCACGATGCTCAGCTTTGTGAAACCGTCCAACGCCGCTCGTGTCGCTCGCGCGATGGAACGGGCGTTTAAGCAAGTGGGGGTCAAAAGCCGAACCATGAATTTAGGAATCGCCAAACAAGGAGCCATTGTTAAATGAGCCGTCCCATTGTCGTGATGAAATTTGGCGGAAGCTCCGTTCGAGATGCCGAGCGGTTAAAGAACGCGGCGGCCCGTGTTGTTGAAACCCAAAAAGAAGGGAATCGGGTGGTGGTGGTGGTGTCCGCGCCGGGAGACATGACGGATGATTTGATCGAACGAGCCAATGGCATCACCTCCGAGCCGGACGGCCGTGAGATGGATATGTTGCTCGCCACCGGGGAGCAGATCTCTATTGCGCTGCTCTGCATGGCGATCAAAACGCACGGCCTGGACGCCATTTCCCTCACGGGGCCGCAAGCCGGCATTCGAGCCGACGCGGTCCATACGAAAGCGCGCATCACCTCGATTCGTCCGACGAAGCTCCTGGCGGAGCTCAACAAAGGACGCGTGGTGGTGGTGGCGGGGTTTCAGGGGCTGAATCCCAACGAAGATATCGTGACGTTGGGGCGCGGCGGGTCGGATTTGACCGCGGTCGCCTTGGCGGCGGCGCTTAAGAGCGACGTCTGTGAGATTTTTACCGATGTTTTGGGGGTGTACACGACGGATCCGAGGATCGTCCCGGAGGCCCAAAAGATAGCTCAAATTTCCTATGATGAAATGCTGGAATTGGCCGGGTCGGGCGCGCAGGTCATGCAAGCGCGTTCTATTGAAGTCGCAAAAAAATATGGAGTGAAAATACACGTGAGATCGAGCTTAGAGAAGAAAAAAGGCACATTAATAGAAAACGACAACGGGAACATGGAGGCGCCGGTGGTCTCCGGCATCGCTTTCGACAAGAACGAAGCCAAATTGTCCATCGTTGAGGTTCCGGACCAGCCGGGTGTCGCGGCGGCCATCTTCGGCGCGTTGGCCGAGAACAGCATCAACGTCGACATGATCATCCAGTCGTCGGCCCAAGATGGGACGAACGATATTTCTTTCACCGTTTCACGGCCGGATCTCAAACGGGCTTTGACTATTTTGGAAGCGGTTAAAAACAAATTGAAGGCGAAAGCCGTTGTCTCCGACGAAAGCGTCGCGAAGGTCTCTATTGTCGGCGTGGGGATGAAAAGCCATCCCGGCGTCGCCGCCAAAATGTTCGCCACGATGGCCGAGGCCGGAATCAACATCGAGATGATCTCGACCTCCGAAATCAAAGTGGCGTGTGTGATCAGGGAAGCGGACGGCACGAAAGCCGTGAAGCTGCTCCATAAGGTGTTTGGATTGGGGAAATCGAAACGATGACAAAGAAGAACGCGTCCCACGTGTTGGTTAAGT
>PLLH01000079.1 GCA_003140895.1 Elusimicrobiota bacterium | reverse complement strand
ACCATCAAGGTGGAAGCTGGAAAAGCCACGGATCTGGGAACCGTCGAGATGACCCCGTTCGGATCCATCTCCGGGTCGGTTAAGGACTTTGACGGGAAAAAGAGCATCGATGGCAATTTTATTATTGAGATGGTTCCTCTCCGCCGGGAAATCGCGACGTGGGCGGACCCTTCCCACTCTGCGTGGAATTATTATCCGGTGGCGCAGAACGTCATCCTCACTAACTCCGACGGGACCTATACCTTTGATAATGTCTGCCCAGGAAATTATCGTCTCTATATGCACGGCGTGGGCATCAAAAATACGACGTATCAACCCGACAGCAGTAAGGGGGGATATGATAAGAACTATTACAATCAGCTTCCCTGGATCCGATCCCAATCTCCAACTGATACGTGGGCTAATTGGATTTACGGAAATCAAGAGGCGACAGACACCGGCGAAGATCCGCATTACTATGCGGCCCCAGCGTATGATCTTGACACAACCTATTTCGATTCCACAGTGGCTTTAAACTCATCATTGCCGTCGTATACCAACAAAGGCCAGTATGGAGATACAAAAGCGTGCCCCACCGGCCAGGCCTGTCCCTTCTTCCGCGTTATGCCCGGCGAGATGTATTCCGTTGACTCGTCAAAAGAGGATTGGGATGGGAATCCATACAATAACACGGATTCCGGAGGGGTTCATTCCGGGGATTATGGAAAACATATTTACAACGGAGTTAAAACATCTATTTTTTACACCGTGAAAATGGGCGGGATTAGGGGGAAGGTGAAAGGAGCCAAATGGGATGGAAATAAGTTTGATAAAGACAATTCCGCCGTCTCCGGTGTTCAGGTCGTTTCGCGATTTATTTCCGGGTATATGTACAATCTCCATGATGGCGATGAGATTCATGCGTACTATACAGAGGCCTACCAAAGTGGCTATCGAAATGGCGTAGGAAATGGTGGGATGGGCGGTTTTGTTCGTGATGGTTATTATGGCATGAGGTCTGCTGTGACGGATAGCGCGGGGGTTTTTACTCAGCACAATGTGGGGCCCCGAATCATCAACTCTTACTATCAGCAGCATTTATTCGACCAGGCCACCCATTTTGAGCTTTTTCCCATTTTCCCTTCCGACACGTTCTCCAACGGTTCCAATGGGTTCGCTCCGGTTTTTGTCGTAGACGACCCGAATTCTTCATTGCAGTTTTTCTACGCTTATTTTGGAGACTATTACACCAAACCGTATGGAGGACGTTATAAGGGGGCTAGCGTCTTTGGAGATCTGCGGGCGTATGTCACGATCCCATCAAAGGCTCTTTTCGCAAATTATCCCAATGGATGGAGTAGTTTCTGGGACCAATATCCTTACTGGACTGATCTGTCAGGCGTTGAAAAAAGATCGTTGTTCGACCCGAATTATGTTACCCGGGACAATGCTGATTTGAAAAATGTGGGGACCCTGAAGCTTCTAAAGAAAAAAGATTTGGCCAATTTAACGGGCCGGATTGTGGATACGACCGTGAGTCCCTTCCCGCCTGACGACCGTTGCCAGTGCGGAGCTGAATATTACAACGAGGATCTGACTGCTGATTGTAGCGCCGGGAAGGGGAAGCGCGGCCTGGTTACGACGTTTGGTATTCGAACCTCACCCAAAACGCCCCCCGCGCCCCCTTATGCCATTCTGAATGTGGAGTATCCCACTTATGTCCATACGGATGGAAAGTTCGATTTTACAGAGGCCGACCCAAGCGGGGAGTATCGGATTTTGCCCAGCATCCCACAGTGGAAGAACACGCTTGGATATGCTGAAACGGATCCCGCCTTTGGCAACAACCGATATGTGTTTTATTACTGCCGCGGGTCCACGGTGGAAGAAAACAAGAATGCGATTTATTATTTAATGGCCCAGGAAAAGAATCCTGACCATTCTTTTAAGACGCTCTCCTATAATTTCAGTCCTGATCCCAAGATCGTGGCTAAAGGAAACGTGTCCAGCGCGGACACTTCTTGGCCCGCCAATCCCCGATCCGACGCGGGCGCAGACACGGCTAAAATCGAGGGCGCCAACCATAAAACGAATNNGCCACAAGAGGAGAAGTCTGCCGGCGATATTATTGTCGCTCCGTCTGAAAATCGCGAGGGCATCTATCTCGCCATCGATCTCAATGACCCGAATTGGGAGGATGCGTCAGATCGAAACGGAAGCAGCGGCGGGTTGGGGTGGTGGAAGAGCGACTCGACAATCGGTACGATTGGAGTTCCCTTGTATTACAACAGCGGCGCAAGCCGGTATGAACCGCCTATTAATTCCGCTACGACGAAGCCCCTCTTCCTTCTCGTTTATAAGAAGGTCCATTTTGGCCGGATCTCGGGTCATGTCTATATGAAAATGGCGGACGGCACAACGGTCAACGCCGTCGGAGCGGGAGTGGGTGTTTATGTGACGCGGGACGCCAGCGACAGCCGTGTCACCACAACGGTGGGGTATCAGGAGGTGTCCGCCTCCGGCGCATCCTCCACCTACCTGACGGCTGAAGGAATGTATGATTTCAGCTCAGCAACGAAACTTCGGGACCCTGGCGGAAGCATCATTTCAATTGGAGACGCGGAACGCATGTTCGTTGGAATCCCAGGTTGGAATATTGACGTGGAAGTGTGGATGACAGGACGGAAACAAATGGGGTATGGGATTGAAGGCTATGACGGAGTTAATATTGATCAAGATTTTACCTTCGAATGGGTTGATCCCACCACGACTCCCCCGGACGAAAAAGAGACAACGTTCTAACCCATGAGAATCGGCATGAAAAAAAACCAAGGGGTCACGTTGGTTGAAGTGATGGTGGCCGTGGCGCTTTTAAGCGTCATTTCGGCGATGATCCCCATCGCCGTGAAGGTGTTGAATGCCCTTAAGAATCAACAACAAATCGTCGTTGTCAATTCCGAGGTTAAAAATTTTCTAGACCAGATCACGCGCGATGTTCGAGAAGCCCCTGATTTCAAAATTCCGAAACCGTACGATGACACGTTAACCATCGCTCAGTGGGACACGAAACGGTTTGGTTTCATGGACTACAACATGTTTAACAAGGATAATTTCGGGACGATCAATTATTCGGTCGTCCCTTCCCCGGACGGGCATGGCTTTTGTATCCGCCGGGTGTCCGAATTTCCCGCTTCGTCCAAAACGCTCCGGCAAGAAACTCTCTTTTTAAAAGGGATCATCGCCGATCCGGCGGGGTATGATTTATTCAGCTTTCCCAAAGATTCCACGACCGGTTATGAGATGTTGGAGTCGGTTTTGGTGGACCTCCGGTTTCGCTATTCGTTCCAAAAGCGGACGGAGACGCCGAAACAATTCACCGTTCATGTTTCCATTTTGAGCCGCCGGAGGTCACTCCTCCCATGAAACGAATCGGGACCCCCGCCTCTCGTGGAATGGCCACGGTGGCTTCCTTGGTTATCGGCGCCGCCATTTTGATGACGACCGCCGCCATCATTCAATTCATTCGGGTCGACTTTTTTCAATCCGCCTATCGGTACAAGGAAGACGCCGGGGTGGAGCTGGCGACGGTGGGACTTGTGAGGTCCATGGGAGAGCTTGAGGGAAGCACGGACTTGTCTTCGTATGACCTCAATCTGTCCCCGACGCCCATAGACGATCCGAGCATCAATGCCAACGACGCCGACCTGGACTGCGGGAAAATTTTAAATCCCCCCGGCACCACAGGCGGGGGCACCGGCGAGGCGGATGCCAACGGATTTTTTTGCATGAAGCGGAAAGAGAAAGTGATGGATTCCACCGGGAAAATTTTGAGGGGGCGTTATTCCGTTAAAGTGAGGCCCGCGGTGTCGGCGAATTTGCTGCCCTCTTCCTATCATTTTATCGTGTCGGCGTGGGTCAAAGATCCAAACAAGACAGTGGTCGATTCCGAGAAGAGCGCTCCGGTGCGAAAACACGGCATCGTGCAGATCAAAAATCCGGGGGCGTATTTCGCCGCCATCAACGGCGAGTGCCGGATCGCCAAAAACGTTGATTTAAGCGCCGGCATTGTGTATGGGACCGACCTTTATTTTGACTATGACGCCACCTCCGTTACGAAAGTTAAAGGGGCTGATTACTATACGGGGTGCTTCCCAACGGCCGATGGGACGTTCCCCAAAGACAAAGTTGTCATTGGCGATGCGTTCTATGGCGGAATTCCTCAGAAAGTAGATTTTCGCGCGTTGACCACATTGGATGACGCTTATTTTGATTATTACCGACAACAAGCCAAGGCCATCGCCGGAGCCTATACCCCTACCGGAACGGTACTGACGATCGCGGCTGGCGAGCAATACCAGCCTGGATGCCCAGGCGGAAGCTGCCCTGCGGGCGCTGTTCGTAATCATATTTATTTTGCTGAGGACGGGATTGATTTTAAGGGAGATGTGATTATCAATGGCCAAATTCTCTTTGTCACGCCGAAAACCGTGACAATTGGCGGGGACATCACCAAGAAAAACAAAACAGATACGATTCAAACGAACCCCAGCCAATTTGCACCGTATGGTTACCCGGATCCGGCGGCGTCAAAGGCGCATCAGGCGGGGATCATCGCGGATCGGGTCGAAATCACCGGTGACTGGGCTGCCATGAGATCGAAGCTCACTCTTGAGGCTTTCTTTATGTTGGCCGATACCATTCGAAAAAGCGATTCGTTTACGCCCGCCGGCAATCTCGCGATTGATTTTTACGGCGGGATCAATGCCGGCGTTAATCCCGGATTTGGTGATATCGCTCTCGATTCCAATAACCGATTCTATGCCTATGACGCCTCTCTTGGAGATCCCGCCACCAGCCTTCCCATCCGCATGGAGGAGATTGTCCAATACATCCTCACGGAGTATCACCCTCACTAGTCGTCGTGCGATCTCGCCTTCTTTCTATTAGCTGATCGGGCCCAAAGTCATCCTCTCCAATCGCTGGACGCGCTCTTCCGTGGACGGGTGCGTGCTGAACAGGCGAACCATCCCTCCCGCTTTCAACGGATTGATAATAAACAGATGCGCCATGGCGGGAGTGCCTCCTTGCAGCGGGATCCGTTTGGCGAAGGACTCGATTTTCTTGAGGGCTCCCGCCAGGGCCAACGGGTTCCCCGTCATGGAGGCGCCGGATTCATCGGCCAAAAATTCGCGCGAACGGGAAATGGCCATTTGAATGAGAGAGGCCGCCAGAGGGGCGACGATGAGGCCGACCAGGAGCACCAGGGGGTTCCCGCCCCGGTCATCGTCACGAGAGCGTCCGCCGCCCATCATAGCGCCCCACATGGCCATGTGGGCCAGCATGCTGAGGGCCCCCGCAATAGTGGCGGCGGTGGTGGAAATAAGAGTGTCGTGGTTTTTGACATGGCTCAGTTCATGCCCGATCACGCCTTCCAACTCGTCCCGATTAAGCAAACTCATGATCCCGGAGGTTACGGCGATGGCCGCGTGTTCCGGATTTCTCCCGGTTGCGAACGCGTTCGGGGTGTCTTGAGGAATCATGTAGATTTTCGGCATGGGCAGGCTGGACCTCTGGGTGAGGTTTCTCACCAGAGCGTACAGTTCAGGGCCTTCCGATTCGCTAATTTCCTTCGCTCCATACATCGCAAGGACAATTTTGTCCGAGAACCAATACGAGACGAAATTCATGAGGCCCGCAAAGATCAAGGCCATGATCATGCCTCTCTGGCCTCCCAGGGCCTGGCCGATCCAGATAAACAAAGCGGTGAGCGCCGCCAACAACATCATTGTTTTGAGTCGATTCATACATCCTCCTTAATAGGTCGTTCATTATAACACCCAAAGAGGGCGAAAGATTCCTTAGTTTCCTTCGGCGATTTTGGGATAATCCCATACCGTATGAATGAGCCAGCCGCTTCTCTTTTTTCTCTTCTTCTTTCCGATCCGGTGTCGCCGGAGTCGCGTCTCATCGCCGAGGCGTTGGCGAAATTTTTGAACGTCCCGTTTCTGGATGCGATGCATAAAGCGAAACACGCGTGGGGTGTGCTCTCGGAAGGAATGGATGAGACGGCGGCGCAGGAACTGAAAACGTTTTTCGCCGGTTCCGGCGTCTCCTGTCTTGTCGTGCCGGACTCGACTCTCGTCTCCTTGCCTCCCGCCCAAATGATCACCAAAGGGGAATTTTCCTCCGAGGGGATTCGCGTTCCCATGAAACCAGGGGAAGTCGCTCTTTTCCGCTGGGATCGGCTTTGCGTGATCGGCGCCGCCGGGTTCAACGAGACAACGACGCGCACCGTTCAAAAGGAATCGGGCCCGTCCATGGGGCAGAAAGCGCTCAGCTTAGGGATCTTGATGTCCACGGGGATTCCACTTAGTGTCGGCGGGAAGAAGAAGAAAGTTGAGAAAATCGAACAAAGAGAAGAACAGGTTTTTTTTCTCGACCTTCTTTATGATCACCCGCCGTTTCGTTTGCGGATCGACGCGCGCTATTTTGACTATTCATTTCTGAAGGAGCGGAAGGCGTATAACGCCTTCGGCAACTTTCGGATACTGGTGGAAGACGTGGTCCGGTTGGCGCCGCCGGCGTTTCAGAGCCGTGGAGCGCGGGTTCTGTCCCAGGGGAAACCCGCCAGCGGAATGGGATATGAATCCTTGGACGATTTAGAGCGGGAATGCCGGTGGTTGGCCGCCTTGAAAAGAGTTTGATAAGGAATTATTCCCAACCAAAACTGTTACGATAAGAAGAAACCCAAAGGAGACCTGTGTGAGCGATCATTTCATCGTGCCGCGGTGCATGAGCACCCAGCATCCCGATAACGCCAGCCCCCCGTCGTTCGCGTCCGGCCCCGTTTTCAACGCCGAAGAGGAAGTGCATGAGGCTTTCTACGCGTTTAACCGGCTGGGATGCGATGAGCAGATGTGGGATCACGAAGGAAAAGAAGTTGATGAATTCGTGGTGTCGAAACTGTTGTCCCAGCATGGCGCGTTCTTTAAGAAAAAGAAATTAGGCAAAAATGTTTTTCTGACCCTTCGCGTGCCAAACCCGGCGTGGGAAAAAGGCACGGCGAAAGTCTTGCTGGAAATTTTAGAAAGCATCCCGCGCTCTCATGATTTGGCCAAGCATTTTTACCATCAAGATATTTCTCCCATCTTTGAGATCATTTTGCCGATGACGACCAACTCCCTGGAGTTGAACCGGATTTGGCATTACTACCGGGATTTCGTCTCCGGCAAGGCCGACCGGTCGGTGATGCCGGGAGACATTACGGTCAAGGAATGGGTGGGGGATTTCGCGCCCCGGAACGTGTCCGTGATTCCCCTGGTTGAAAACAAAAGCTCCTTGCTCCATGCCGATTCCATCGTCGAAGGCTATCTTCAGGATAAAGACCTTCCGTATCAACGCGTGTTTCTGGCGCGTTCCGATCCGGCGATGAGCTACAGCTCGACCTCCGCCGTCCTTCTCATCAAGATCGCTTTGTACAAGCTTCATCAATTGGAGAAGAAAGTGGGGATCCCCATTTACCCCATCGTGGGACTGGGGTCCGCGCCGTTCCGCGGCAATTTTACGCCGACCTCCACGAAACGTTTGTTGAAAGGCTATCCGTCGGTTCAGACCTTTACGGTTCAGTCGGCGTTTAAGTTTGATTATCCCGAGGCGTTGGTGAGGAGCGCCGTGGCGGACATTAAACGAGCCAAACGCGGGGCGCCGATTCCTTTTGAAGATGAAGAGCGCGTGTTGCCGATTATTGAGAAGATGTCGACCACCTTCGCCAGACAAGTCGAACTCCTGACGCCTTTGATTAACCGGGTGGCCGCTTTTGTTCCGGCCCGCCGGAAAAGGCGTCTGCACGTGGGCCTTTTTGGATACACGCGGGCCGTCGCGGGCAAACGCCTTCCGCGCGCCATCGGGTTTTGCGCCTCGCTTTATTCCATCGGGCT
>PLLH01000022.1 GCA_003140895.1 Elusimicrobiota bacterium | reverse complement strand
GACGTTTGAAGGGCGCGGTTATCGGATTGGACGAGGCCGTACCCCATGAAGCCGCCGATCATCACCACGTCCGTCCATCCATCTCCCAAGAAGTACAAGGCGCTTCCGGAGTCGAACGGTCCTTCAAAGTTCAAGTCTTTCGAGGTGGGCGGGACGCGGACGCGGGCGAACGTTTTTTGATATCCGGTATGCGATATCCCGAGACGAGTTCCCAACCGGTGCGCTTTGTCCACGAGCGTTTGATCCATCACGATGAGAACACCCGTCCCGACGGCCATCCAAACGAAGGCGCCGGTGTTTTCTTTCCGGAACGTTTCGTGGGCGACGTCCACCAGGTCTCCCGGGGCCTTTTGAATAAATGTGAAGAGTCCGGGCCTTGAATAATCATTATCGCCATTGGTCTGATCGGAACGCGGTTGGGAGGCGGCCCCGGCGTCGATGGAAAAACCGTGGACGGAAAATAAAAAAATCAAAAACAGGCGGAACCGTTTCTTCAATGTTGCCCCATCGCCCGCCCGGCCAGCCACGCCGTGGTCCAGGCGTTTTGAAAATTAAAACCGCCGGTCAAGCCGTCCACGTCCAAAATTTCTCCCGCGAAATAGAGCCCCGGATGCTTCCGGCTTTCCATTGTTTTAAAATTCACTTCGTCCAGGCAGACGCCGCCGCAGGTGACAAACTCTTCTTTGAACGGGCTTTTCCCTCGTATCCGGGTGAGGTTCGCCGTCAACGCCCTCGTCAACTGGGCCATCTGAATTTTTGACACGTCGGCCCAGCGGTGGGGGCCTTCGACGCCCGCCGCGCGGACCAGATGGTCCCAGAGCCGGTGCGGAAGAGAGAAAAGCGCGTGAACCTCCACGGTTTTTTTGGGGTGGGCCGCTTTGGTGTTGAGGAGTTCCTGGAGGGCGTCTTTTGGATCCATTCCGATCCAGTTGATTTCAATGGCGGCGTTGTAATTTCTTTCGTTGAGGAACCGCGCGCCCCACGCGGATAATTTAAGCACGGCCGGACCGCTCAACCCCCAATGCGTGATGAGGACGGCGCCGGATTGTGTTATGGGGGTGTCAACGATTCGAAGGGAGACGTTCTGAGCGGCGATGCCGGCCAGCCGACGCAACCTCTCGTCGGGAACCGTGAACGTGAACAGAGACGGCACCGGTTTCACGATGGCGTGCCCGAGGGCGGCGGCGTACGAATGCCCGTCCGCGGCGCTTCCGGTGGCCAGAAGCAGGCGGTCGCAATCGATGGACTCGCCCGTGTTGAGCGCGAGGGTGAATGGGCCCGGCCCCGCTGTTTTAATGGAGGTGGGCCAGGCGTTGGTCCTCAGGCGAACCCCGGCCTGGCGCGCCGCTTCTTTCAATGCCGTGACGATGCTGAACGATGTATCCGTCGCGGGGAAAACTCGCCCGTCGGGTTCGGTCTTTAAGGGGGTGCCGCGCTTTTCAAACCAGGCGATGGTGTCTTTGGGTTGGAACGCGTGGAACGGCCCCAGGAGCGCCTGGTTTCCCCGGGGATAGTTTTTGACCAAGAGCTTTGGATCGAAGCACGCGTGGGTGAGGTTGCAGCGGCCCCCGCCGGAGATCCGCACTTTGGCGAGGACATGCGCGTCTTTTTCAAGGATGGTGACCTGCGCGTTCGGGTGCGCTTCAGCGCACGAAATGGCCCCAAAAAATCCCGCGGCGCCGCCCCCTATCACCACCACGCGCACCGGTTTTGTTTCCCTTATTCCTTTTGATTGGTTTTTCACGTGCTACCCTGTCCGTTCCGGTTTGGCGCATTGAGCGGGGCCTTTCGCGCACGTTGGTTTGCCGGCCCCAAATCGGCAAAACGTAAACCGAAGCATGGCATATTCTTGCAGTTCGGAACACGGTCCGCCAGGGCACTCCGGAACGATATGATTGACATGATTGACATAATTAATTTGTATAATCTTATTATAAGAAAATGGGGCTGATTTAAGAGCGCGGCTCGGCCGCGCCTTAAAAAATACCTCCCTTTTGTGAACCTTTAACGAATTGAGCGAGAAACTTGATTCGACATGAGGTCCCAAATCCGAGATTGTTGAAGAAGGAGGATTTCTTTTATGACGTATGGTAATAATAAAAGACCGAACAAGGAATCTTTCGACAATAAGGTTAATGGTTTGCGGGCGGAAAAAACCGTGGCGGCTTCCGAAGTCCGTTTCCGCCGGCTCTTTGAGTCAGCTCAAGACGGGATTCTCATCCTCGATGCGGCGACGGGAAAAATAAACGCGGTCAACGCTTTTCTCAAAAAGCTGTTGGGTTATTCTGAGGATGAACTGATTGGGAAAGAACTCTGGGAAATCGGCTTATTTGAAGATGCGGAGAGAGCTCGGGCGGCCTTTAAAAAATTGCAGTCGAAAGGATATGTTCGGTATGAAGATTTACCTCTGAAAACCAGGGACGCAGTGTCAAAAGAAGTCGAATTCGTCAGCAACGTTTACGAATCCGGGGGAGAAGAGGTGATTCAATGCAACATCCGCGATATCACGGATCGCAAGATCGCCGAACACGAGCTGGCTCGAACCAACGAGTCGCTGAGACTGACGATAAAAAAACTGGCGGAGCGCAACCGGGAAATTGAGCTCTTGAGCGAAATGGGAGATTCCCTTCAAACCTGTGTTTCCCTCGAGGAGGCTTACCGCGTGGTGTCGCGCTTCGCCATCCAACTTTTTCCCGGCACACAAGGCGCGTTGTTCGTCATGAAAGCTTCCCAAAACTGCGTCGAGGTTGCCATCGAATGGGGCGAGGCGCTTCAGGGGGAACAGGAGTTTGCGCCAAACGACTGCGTGGGCCTAAGACGGGGACGCGTCCATTCGGCCCATGAAGAGGATTTGGGCTCCAAACTTTTCTGCCAGCACCTCGACCAGCCGGTACAAAATTATTTATGCGCCCCCATGATCGCCTACGGTGAGATTCAAGGAGTCTTGCATCTGCAGTGCGTTGAGAGGATTCCAGCATTAGCGGGAGAGGGGCCGAGGGTGAACGCGATCGACAAAACCAAGCAAGACCTCGCCGGGACTGTGGCGGATTATGTTGGCTTGGCGATGGCGAACCTGAAATTACGCGACGCGTTGCGGCAAGAGTCCGTTCACGATGCCGTTACGGGCCTCTTCAACAGGCGCTACATGAAAGAGGCTTTGGATCGCGAGTTACGACGGTCGATCCGAAGCCGGCGTCCGTTGGGAATTTTAATGTTCGATATTGATTACTTCAAAAAACTAAACGATTCCTTCGGACATGAAGCGGGCGATGTTGTGCTCAACGCAATGGGCAACTTTCTGAAATTACAGGTTCGCGGCAACGACATCCCATGTCGATACGGAGGAGAGGAGTTTTTGGTCATCCTGCCCCGGATTCCATTGGATGAATGTTGGAAACGCGCCGAAAAATTACGGGAAGAGGTTAAGCACCTTGAGTTTCAACATAACGGCAAGCCGCTTCCCGCCGTCGCTGTTTCCATCGGTATCGCCGCCTATCCGGATCATGGCAGCAGTATTTATGAGCTTTTGAGAGTCGCTGACACCGCGCTTTACAGCGCCAAAGGCGAAGGGCGTGATCGCGTTGTTATTGGACGGGCGCTTGGTGAATTCCAGTTGCGAGGAGATCGCGCGGCCATCTGCCACTGAAGATCAAACCCCGGCTTACGCCGTGGCGCTTACTCCATCCGACTTCTTCTTGAAGCCCGGAAAACGTCCCGAAAAAGTAACCGGCGCGGGGGCGTGGACGCTCCTCGTCTTATGCGTTCCTTGTGTTATGAGCGGATCATGGTGAGCATCATTTTGAATGGGGTGACGGCTTTAACGGCGTGAGGAACGTTGGCCGGAAGAATGATGCCGTCGCCCGTTTTTAGCGTGTGCCAGGCGTCTTTCACCATCACGCTCGTTTCGCCGTCAAAGACGCAGAGAAGAGCGTCGAAGGGCGCGGCGTGCTCGCTCAATTCCTGCCCTTCATCAAAGGCAAAGAACGTGACGTTTCCCGCCGCTTTTTGAATGACCCGGGTGCTGACGATGGAGTCCTTTTGGAAGGCCGCCAGTTGATCGATCTTCTGGACGCGTCCCACGAGAGGCTCATGAACATGAGAGGTCGTTTTGTTCGACATGGTTCCTCCTAGCGGGACGGCGCGCTGGCCGCAACCGGAGCAGAGCGCTTCATCAATTTCACTGAGACGGAAAAGACGAACCACCCCAACGCCAACGCTCCCAGGGCAAACACCGTATCTCCGGGAACGCGGAGCCACCTCAAGGTTTGCATGAGCGGCGTCTTTAAAAATTCCGGGCTTCGCGCGTACCAATATCCGTGCTCCACCGACGCCCACGTTTGCATGAGCCCCACCGGAAGGAGGGAGAGCAGGATCATCGCCATAAGCCCTCCGTTCATGGCCCAGAAGGAGAACTTGAGGAGACCCTCGTTCCATTTGAGACCCGGGTTCATCGCCTTGAGGCAGAAGAGCATAAGGGCGATCCCCAACATCCCATAAACGCCGAAGAGCGCGGCATGCGCGTGAACCGGCGTGGTGTTCAGACCCTGCATGTAATAGAGGGCGATGGGCGGGTTGATCATGAAGCCGAAGAGACCGGCTCCCACCATGTTCCAGAAGGCCACGGCCAGAAAGTAGTAAATGGGCCACTTGTAATTGCTGACCCAGTCTTTGGCTTTGGAAAGCCGGTAGTCGTCCCACGCGGCGTAGGCCACGAGAACCAGCGGAACGACTTCCAACGCGCTGAACACCGAGCCCCAGGCGAGCGCCACCGTCGGCGTCCCGGAGAAATACAAGTGGTGAAGCGTTCCAATGATGCCGCCCGCCAGATAGATGGAAGCGGACAGAAGCGACGCGCTGGCGGCGAACCGGGGGTTGATGAGGTTTAATTTTGTGAAGAAGAAGGCGATCACAACGATGGCGAATACTTCGAAGAACCCTTCCACCCACAAATGAACCACCCACCATCGCCAGTATTCAACGAGAGAGAGGTGGGTCTGGCGGCCCCAGGCCAACCCGGCCCCATAGAAAAGGGCGATCGCCGTCGTTGAAACCAAAAACAACGTGAGGAGTGGTTTGATGTCTCCTGGTTTTTTCAACGCGGGACGGATTCCGCGAACCACCAGGAAGAGCCACAGAAGGAGCCCCACAAACAAGCCGATCTGCCACACGCGCCCCAGGTCGACATATTCGTACCCCTGATGCCCGAAGTAAAACCAGGTGTTTCCGGGGAGCCGGTTAAAGATGCTGAGCCATTGCCCCGCCATCGACCCCACAACAACAATAAGAAGAGCTCCAAAGAGAAGATTGACGCCCAGCCGTTGCCCTTTGGGTTCTTCTTCGCTGACCGTGGGACCAATGAAGAGCCCGGCCGCCAGCCAGGAGGTGGCGATCCAGAGAATTCCCAGCTGAACATGCCAGGTCCGGGCGACGCTGTAGGGCAACCACCGGTCGAGCGGAAAACCATAAAAGCTGGAGCCTTCCACTCCGTAATGGGCCGCCACGATGCCGGCCAGAATTTGAACCCCCATCAGCGCGGACACCACCCAGAAATATTTGAGCGTCGCTTTTTGAGAGGGCGTCAGCGTGGCGCCCATCAAGGGATCTTTGTCCGGGCCTTTCTCCGGCACGGGGCTTCCTCGCGAAACATAGAACCACACCATGCCCGCAATGCCGCCCAACAGCATGAGAACGCTCACGCCGGTCCACACCACCGTTTCGCCTGAAGGCCGGTTGGCCGCCAGCGGCTCGTAGGGCCAGTTGTGGGTATACGTGATGTGATCGTTCGGCCGATTGGTTGAAGCGGCCCAGGAGGTCCAGAAAAAGAAAGAAGACATATCGCGCAGACGTCCCGGATCCACCACGGCGCCTTTGGGGATCGCGTAATCCGAACGGCCGTTCCGGAACACGTCGGAAAAGTGAGCGTGGTTTTCCTCAAACGCCCGGGCTCGGATGGGATCAATGACGATGATCTTTTTTTCAACGTCATAGGTGTTTTTCCGGAGGAGGCCTTGCAGCCGGCTTTCCAATTGCCCTTTGAATTCGTCGGGGAGCTGGGCGTATTCCGAATGAAATTCCGCTTTCGCCCATTCGTTGAGAATAAACGAGGCCTCCCGATGCAGCCAATCCGCGGTCCAATCCGGAGCGACGTAGCTGCCGTGGCCCCACACGGAGCCCACTTCCATTCCACCCATCGCCTGCCACACATTTTGGCCCCGCGTGATTTGGCCTTTGTCGATCAAGACGGTTCCCTCCGTCGTGATCACCTGATCCGGGATCGGAGGCGCTTGTTGATAAATCCGCGTTCCGACCCAGCCCAATATTAAAAACGAGACAACGACGATCCCGCCGAACAGCATCCAGAGCTTTTTCATTTTTCCCCCTCGTTCATGGTTTAAATTGTTGACGACTTGAAGACCGCGCGAAGGCGCTTTGATAAAACGCCCTGCCTGGCCCCGCTAAAGGATTCGAGCCCGGCTCCTTTACGGCAGATTCTCATGCTCTTTCTTTCCTTCAAAGCGCGACATCGCGCTGTAAAAACAAGGAACCACATACAGCGTGAGCAAGGTCGAAAAAATGACGCCGCCGATGACGGCGATGGCCATGGGGATCCGGCTCTCTGCTCCCGGGCCGAGGGCGAGGGCAGCGGGGATGGCGCCCGCAATGGTGGCGACCGAGGTCATGAGAATGGGCCGCAAGCGGATGGGACACGCCGTCAAGAGGGCCTTGAGGACGGACGGTTCCCCGCTTTTCCTCACCTGGTTTGTGAAATCCACCAGCAGGATGGAGTTTTTCTTGACGATTCCCATGAGCAAAATCAAGCCGATGATGCTGTAGATGTTGATGGACCGGTGGGCGAGAAACAGGGCCACGAGCGCACCCGAGACGCTGAAGGGAAGCGCCATCAGCACCGAAAGAGGGTCGATGAAGCTGTTGAACTGCGACGCCAGAACCATGTAAGCCACGACAATGCCAAGGAGCAGAACCCAGAGAAGACTTTGGAGGGATTCGGTAAATGTCTGCGAACTTCCCGTCAGGGTGATGTGGTAAGCCGGCGGCAGAATTTTTTTGGCGAGGTCCTGGGCCGCCAAGAGGGCTTTTTGCTGGGATTCCCCCGCCTTGACGTTGGCGTAAACCGTGATGGACCGTTCCCGGTTGCTGCGCGAGATGGCCACCATGGAATCTTCTTCTACCAGCGTGACGAGATCCGATAAAGGAACCAACTCGCCGCGGTTGTTTCGAGCGAAAAGATTTTTCACTTTTGTTCGCGGATCTTCTTTCCCTTCTTCAAGTTTCACGCGCACATCATAGCGGTGGCCGCCTTTCTCATAAGTGCCGACGACAACGCCACCGATCATAGATTGAATGACGTCGGCGATGCTGGCGACGCTCACGCCTCTCTCAATCGCTTTCTTGCGGTCGGGCACCACGTGGAGTTCGGGTTGGCCAAGCGAATAATTGGAATCGATATCGGTGACAAGACCTGTTTTTTCCAGACCGTCCATCAGTTGTTGGGAATAATCAGCCAATTTTCCCCAATCAGGTCCTTGAACCGTGAACTCCACCGGGAACCCGCGGGAGGCGGAAAAAGCTTTGATGGAAAGGTCCTGAATCACCGCGCGCACGTCAGGGATTTTGTTGAACTGTTTCCGGCAGACAGTCATGAGCTCCTGCTGACTCAGTTCGTGCCCTACGGTGGGGTCGATACCGCGTTTGCCCCGGTCCTTCATTGTGACGAGGACGGAACCGCTGTTGGAGTCACCGGGAGACCCTCCCCCCACCTGCATAACATAGCGGTCCACCTCGGGCCGCTCCGAGAGAAATTTTTCGACCGCAGTGAATTTGTTGTCGGAATAATCGAGCGAGGAGCCGACCGGGGTTTTGAGCCGGACATTAAACCGGCTCTGGTCCTCGGAGGGAATGAATTCCTTGTTGAGAAACAAAAGGGCCGAGAAGCTCAACGCAAAGAGCACCAGAGCAGAGGAAATCACCCTCCCGCGATAATTCAGCGCCCGTGCAAGCGAAGCGGCGTAAAGATCCCGTGTTTTGTCCATCAGCCGATCGAATCCTTGGCCGAACCGGGTTGTCCGTTTTTCAACTTCAACGAACTGCGAACAACGCATGGGGGTGAGCGTCAGGGCTTCTACAAGGGACAGCAAAACAGTGGCGGTGATGGTCACTCCGAACTGAAAGAAAAATTTTCCGATCACGCCGCTCATGAAGGCGACCGGCAAAAAGATCGCCACGATGGAGACGGTGGCGGCCATGGCGGCAAAGGTGATTTCCTTGGATCCGGCCAGGGCCGCCAGAAACCTGTTTTTGCCCATTTCCTGATGGCGAATAATATTTTCCAGCACCATGATGGCGTCGTCCACGACGATGCCGATGGAGAGGCTGAGCCCCAGCAGGGTGAACGTGTTGAGAGTAAATCCAGCGAAATAGAGAATGGTAAACGTTCCGATGACGGAAGTTGGAATCGAGAGAAGAACGTTAAAAGTGGAGGACCAGGATCCCAGAAACATCCAGCAGACAAGTCCCGTTAAGAAGGCTGAGAGAATCAGCGTTAGTTCTAATTCCCCAACCGCTTGCTCGATGTAGCGGGTGCTGTCAAAGTTCACGCTCAGTTTCATTCCCTCGGGCAACCCTTTTTGGATGAGGGCCACTTTGGCCCGCACGGCTTTGGCCACGGCGACGGCATTGGATCCGCGTTGCTTCAAGATATTCAATGCGACTCCGGGGGTTCCCATGGCGCGGCTGATTCTCATGGCGTCGGCCATGCCTTCCTCAACCCGCGCGACTTGTCTTAAGTGAATCAATTTGTAGTTTGGTTGTCCGCCGCGCTGATTGATGGCCAGATCGCCGAAATCATCGATGGTTTTGGCTTCGCCTAAAGTTCGGACATTCAATTGGCGCTTCCCTTCGATCAGTTGGCCCGCGGGGGATTCCAGATGCTCGTTCTGGATCGTGTTGATGACGTCATTGACTGAAAGGACGTATTTATTGAGCGCTTTCTCATCCACCCAGATGCGCAGGTTGGGGTCGCGGTAACCGCCCAAGGCAATGTCTCCCACTCCCGCCACCGTCGAGAATTGGTCTTTAATGCGGTCGTTCGTGTAGGACATCAGATCTTTGAGCGGATATTTATCGCTCTCGAGCGTTAACGACAGGATCGGCTGATCCTCGGGATTCGATTTGCGGATGGTGGGCGCCGTGATTTGCTTCGGCAGTTTCTGCAGGATGGAACTGACTTTGGCCTGGACGTCCTGGACCGCGAGATCGATATTGCGGTCGAGATCGAATTCGATGGTCACGGTTCCTTCGCTGTTTTCCGACTGGGAGGTGACGCTGCGGATGCTCTGAATGCTCATCACCGCGCTCTCGACGATATCGACGATGGAGGTTTCGATCACCGCCGGAGCCGCTCCTTCCAAACGGATGTTCACCGAGACCACCGGATAGTCCACGTCAGGGAGCTGGCTGATTCCCATGCGCATGAAAGAAATGCTGCCGAAGATGATGAGCCCGGCCATCAGCATCCAGGCGAAAACCGGGTTCTTTATGGAAGTTTCGGAAAGCGTCATTTGTCCTCCGGTATAGACTCCAGGCCGCCGGCGGCAAAGTCGAGCTGAATGCCGGCCAAGCAGGCCTGCGCGCGCGCCAGCTCCAGGTTGAGTTTGGTCTGCAGCACCGTGTTCTGGGCGTTCAAAACGTCGAGGTTGGTCACGAGGGCGTAGGTGTAATCCCGATTCTGCAACCGGGCGTTTTCCTCGGCCAGGGCAACCGCTTTTATGAGGGAATTCATGGTGGCCACCGAATGATGCAGGATGGAGAAGGCTTCCCTGACGTCGGTGTCGGCCTGGCGGGCCGCAAGAGCCAGACTGAGCTCGGCGACCCTGGCGCGCGCCTGGGCCAGATCCACGGAGGCGCCGATAAAGCCTCCGGTGAAAAGCGGCAGGTTCAACGTCAGCCCGGCGTCCCAGTTGACGTCTTGATCCGGCGCTGAACGTTTCAGGTAATAGTCGGCCCCGGCGATCAATGAAGGCCAACGAAGGTGTTTTTCCGCGTCGGTGTCAAGCTGAGCGGCCTCCAACGTTTTCCGCGCCGCTTCCACGTCGAAGCGTTTCTGTGCTTGCAGCAGATAGGTCTCTCGGGTGAGGTGTTGAGGCACGGGAAGGAGCTCCGGCGAGAGATCCTCATCATCCAGTCCGGTCAGAAAACCCAGCTGAAGCTGGGCGAAATCCTCCCTTCCCAGGGCGTTCTGAAGAGCGGACTCATCCTGCGCGAACTGGGTTTGCGCGGCCACGAGTTCGCTTTTGCGGGAACGGCCCACCGCCTCGCGCCCCGCCAGTACGTTGATCCGATTGGAGGAAACCGCCAGCTGATCCTGGCGGATCCCGATTTCCTGGCGCACATTGGTGAGATTGAGATAGGCCTGAGCCACGTCCAGATACAGGGCCTGCTTGGCGCGGATCAGATCGAGCCTGGCAGCGCTGGTCTTGAGTCTGGACGAGCGGGCCGTGATATAGTCGCGCATGCCGGAGAAGAGGGAGTAGTTCAAGCTTATCCCGGCCTGCCCCTTGGCTTTGGACTTATCGACGGCGGACTCCGAGGCGACTCCGTTCAAGGACGGCAGGAACGCCGACTTGATCTGGCGTTCGGCCGCTTCAAGCTCTTTGACGCCTTCCGCGCTTTGCGCGAGGGTCTCGCTCTTGGCGAGCGAGAGTCGATAGGCCTCGGCCAAGGTTATGCCGCGCGCCGTCGTGGTGGACGGCTCCGCCGCCATGAGGGCCGCGGGCGCGATCATCATGCAAAAAGCCAGAATCGCTGTTTTCATCAGAGAAAAAGCTTACTCATCATCGTCTTCTTTTTCTTCCTTGTTTTTATTTTCTTAAAACCGCGCTGCCTATTAGACGATTCCACATCGATCAAAGTGTCATTGTACGAATTGTCGAAGAGGGAGCAACCTAAGGTTCCTCAACCGCTGCGGGGACAGGTTTTACACGGAGGTTAGATTTGCCAACAAGTCCGGCAAGGAAACAAAAGCAACTCCTGTGACGCGATCGGACATCCCGTAAGGCAAAACCAATTGGTCCCCGCGTAAAAGCGCCCCGCAGGTGTAAAGAACGTTGGGAACATACCCCTCCCGCTCAGCGCCTTCCGGACGCATCAATGGTTCTTTGAGGCGGCCGATGAGTTTGGAGGGATCGTCTAAGTCCAAAAGAAAAGCGCCCAGACAATACTGGCGCATGGGCCCCACGCCGTGGCTTAAGACCAGCCATCCCTCCGGCGTCTCGATGGGCGAGCCACCATTTCCCGTTTTGATGAACTCCCATGGATAGCGGGGAGACAGAACCGGCCGCGCGTCGTTCCAGAAATGCACGTTGTCGGAATACATGAGAAAAATATTTTCCCCGTCCTGCCGGGACAGCATGGCGAAGCGGCCGTTGATCATGCGGGGAAAAAGCGCCATCCCCTTGTTTTGCACGCCGGGGCCGTTTAAGGTCGCGAATTTAAAATGCCGAAAATCCTCCGTCTCGAAAAGTTGGGGGAGGACGTTCCGGCCGTCGTAGGCGGTGTAGGTGGCGTACGTGGTGGTTTTTCCCTGATCGTCCCGGTGCGCCACGAGCCGAACGTCTTCCAGGCCGTTGCTTTGAAGGGACGTCACCGGGAATATGATCCGTTCGGAAAGCTCTTGGTCGGAGGAGAATTGGATTTCGTAGTTCGATTTGGCCAACAGCCACAGCCCGCTGGCGGTCGGATCGTCGTCAACATTTTTTCCGGGAGAGGTTTCTTTGAGAATCTCGCGAAGCCGGCTTCGCAGTTCCGCCAGCTTGAACGAGTCTCCCAAACCGTCCATCACGCGCCCGGACCAATCGTTACGAAGGCCCATCTCCGAAAGTTTCCGCGAAAACAGCGCCTTCTGGTATCGCGGGTTTTCAACGAGTTCGGGTTCGGCGAGATAACGCGAGACCGGATCCAGCGCGATGTTATTTTTCGCGTCGATCACGCCGCTGCGAAACGAAATGGAAGAGACGTGCCCTTCGCCGGTGGACCGGAGGCTGAGCAGAAACCGCAAGGATCCCCGCGGCAACCCCGACTGGTCGGGATGGGGGACGATCGACGGGTTAAAGAGCGCCGCCGACTCGGGCGCGTATTCGTAACTGAAGTAAGAACCGATCAGAATTTTTCGCTCCTCCGACATGTTCCCGTTCGGAGGTAAAACTTTTTCCAGCTGTCGCGTGCGGTCCAACAGCCGCTCAATGAGCCGCCGATGACGAGAAGAAAAATCCGCCAATACCCGGCCGACGACGCGCCGGACCTCGCTCCCCTCCAGCGCTAAAATCCGGTTGAGGATGCCGGCGTACTCGGCATCGGTCGCGTAGCGGAGAGGTCGCAGGACAACCCGGCGTTGATCGGGCGCGAGCGTGAGCTCGGTTCGGCGGATGGAAATGGTTTTAGACACGTCGCGGCAAACCCAGATTCTTAAAAGAGACCAGATCGTTTTGCGCCTGCTGCATCTCCGCCAGCGCCAGAAGAAACGCGAGCGTGGATTCGGCGCCCTGGTTTTGATTCACGCGGTCCACATGAAGCCCGTCCTGGCAGCCGCCGGTGTTGGGATCGTAGAGCCGGGTTCCCAAATCGTTCCATCCCAAAAACCAATCGAAGGTGCGGCGCGCCTGAGAAAACCAAAACTCATCGGCGGACGCCCGGTACGCCTCGAGACAAGCCGACATGGTGACCTGCGCCTCGATGGGCTGCTGGTCGAAGTGGGCCCGTTCCCCGTCGCGTTTATAAAAACCGTTGGAGCCGACGGGACGAAAGGTGCCCCCTTCGGCGCTCTGGATGTCGGTCAGCCAGCGCAGAATTTTAAGACCCGCCGCCACCACGTCGGGGCGGCCGGTCCACTGACCGCTTAAAATAAGAGCTTGAGGCAGTTTCGCGTTTATATAGGTGAGCGAGTCCTCAAACCACGGCCACTCGGGCGTGGCGGTGCGGGTGTAGAGGTCCATTAAACGCCCGGTCAACGCCTCGCGGATCTGGTTGACTCCCCGGTCGCCGCTCAAGCGCCGCAGGTATTCATGGGCTCCGATCAGCGCCAAGGCCCAGGCGCGGGGAGAGCTGAACTCCAGCACCGGCGGCAGCGCCTGCGCGAAAATTTGTCCGGCCAGGGTTTGGAAGCCCGGATTTTTGGATCGGCCCACGCAGACGCCCAACGCCCACAAAGCGTGGCCGTGACAGTCTTCCGAAAACTCCTCTTTCATCCAGGACCGGTTGAACCCCAGAAGGTTCCGAAATCGCTTCTTGCCGGGATCAAAAGCGTGGTGAAGGAAGGCGGCGTAGGTGGTGGCGGCGTTTCGAAGCGGGGGTGAGTCGTCCCCCAACTCTTCCAACAGCACCGTCAAAATCAGGGCCCGGGCGTTGTCGTCGGTGCAATAGCCGGCGGAAAAATTGGGCACGGCCAAAATCGCGTGCTGGAAAACGCCCGTGGAATCGGTCATGCGGAAAAGATGGTCCAGTTTTATCTCGGGAAGTTCGGTCAGCTGCTTGTCCAGTGTTTTCACCGCGAAGAGTTTCCGGGTGACGCTGGCTCGCTCGCGCCTGGCCCGTTCAAAGGTCTGCATATACGAACGGGCCACATTGCCCCATCCCATCTCGAGGCCCATTTTATAGGCGCTTTTGCGCATGGTGGTCCGGCGAGTTTCGTCTCGCAGGAGTCCCGTCACTTCTTTGGCGATCGCTCCCGGATCGGCGAAGGGGACCAGCGCGCCGCGGTTGTCGGCCAAAAGCTCCTGGGCGTACCAATACGGCGTGGACACCACGGCTTTTCCCGCGCCGAAACAATAGGCCAGCGATCCGGACACGATTTGGGATTCGTTCAAATACGGGGTGATGTAGATGTCGGCGGCGCCGATAAACTCTTTCAGTTCGTCGATGCCGACAAAACGGTTATAAAAAATCACGTTCTTTTCGACCCCGTTTTTTTTGGCCAGAAGCTCGAGGCTCAAACGGTAGCTCTCGCCTTGCTCCCGTAGAAGCTGAGGATGCGTGGCGCCCAGGATAATGTAAACCACGTTGGGAAATTCCACCGCGATTTTTGGCAGGGCGTTGATCACGTTTTCAATCCCCTTGTTGGGAGAGATCAGCCCGAACGTCAAGAGCACCGGCCGGCCCTCCACGCCGAAGAGGTCCTTATAAAAGTTGGGATCCACGAAAGAAGTTTCGTGGATGCCGTGAGGAATCATGTCGATCTTGGCCTCGGGCGCCTTATAAATATCACGAAGAAACTCTTTTCCCTTTTGGGCCATGACCACGAGCCGTGTCGAGAGCTGGATCAGTTCCTGCATCACGCGCTTTTGGTCGGGGCCGGGATCTTTCAGCACCGTGTGAAGGGTGGTCACCACCGGCAGATTCAGATCGCGCAACAGCGCCAGAAGGTATCCGCCCGCCGGGCCGCCGTAAATGCCGAACTCATGCTGGACGCACAGCACGTCCACATCGCTGATGCTTAAAAAATCCGCCGCCCGCTGGTAGGAGGCCACGTTCTGCTCCTCAATTTCAAAGCCGACTTCTTTGGGGTAGTCGTATCCGCCCGCCACATCGTTGACGGCGACGGTAAAACACCGCGCCTCGGGAAATTGGGCGGCCACGGAGGTGCACAAATCCGTGGTGAAGGTGGCAATGCCGCACAAGCGGGGCATGTAATTGCCGAGAAAGGCGATTTTTCTGATGTCGGAATGGGATTTCATGGCTGATATGAGGACGGTACCATAATCACCTCTGGGGGTGTGTATTTACCTTTTTACGCGGTCCTTAAGATTAACGACCCCAATGGAAGCGCTTTTTAAAGTGGGATTTTTGCGGAGGCCGGTTGTTGTGCGTATGGATTTTTGGATGAAGAGAGGGAGCGGTTCCGTGGCCGGACGAATCGCGGGGAGACCCAGTGGCCGGATGACCTTGCGGCGCGCCCCCGGGCCGATGGTCACCGGGCCGGTTGCCACCGGAACGGTTGTCAAAAGGTCTGGGCGGTCCCGCCTTGTGTTCGTGGTGATGCGGATGTCGCTGGGGGTGATGGCGCGGGCCCGGGTGCTGATGGGATGGGTGCTGATGGGCCGGGCGTTGTTGCGAGAGAACGTGGGGTGCCGAGGAGTAAGGGAAATCCGGGATCACGCCGCGCGGGATCGGTTTCTTAATAAAGTTTTCAATCCGTTTTAAATACGCCTCTTCCTCCGGAGAAACCAGGGTAAAGGCGTCTCCCATCGCTTCCGCTCGCCCGGTCCGCCCGATGCGGTGGACGTAATCTTCCGGTTTCTCGGGAACGTTGTAGTTGATGACGTGACTGATGCCTTTGACGTCAATGCCGCGCGCCGCGATGTCGGTCGCCACCAAAATCTGGAATTTCGAATCCTTAAAACCCTGCAGGGCCTGGGTTCGCTGGATCTGACTTTTGTCCGAGTGGATCACCGCGACGGATTTGCCCAACCGTTGGAGCGTTTGGCCCAGGCGGCTGGCGCCCCGTTTTGTGCGGCAGAAAATGAGGGCCGAATAAATATTCCCCACCTCCAGGATCGCCTGAAGGAGCGCCCCCTTTTGCGCGTGGGGGACCGGATAAACCATCTGCGTCACATTTTGAGAGGGAGCCGAGTGAGCCAAGTCCACATAGTGCGGGTTTTTTAAAAACTGTTGGACCAGTTGCTGAACAGGCCCCGGAAAGGTGGCGGAAAAAAGCATGGTTTGCTGCCGTCCCGAGAGCATCGAGAACAAGCGCCGAATGTCCGGCAAAAAGCCGATATCCAGCATGCGGTCCGCTTCGTCCAGCACAAAGGTGTGGATGGACTTAAGAGAGAGGTTTCCCTGTTTGATGTGATCCAGGAGCCGGCCCGGCGTGGCCACGACGATGTCAGCGCCCGCGCGAAGTTGGCGAAACTGCCGCGTGGAATTGGCTCCTCCCACGATGAGAGCGGATTTAATGGCGGTGTGCCGGCTTAAGGTTTCAACCACTTCATAGACCTGGTTCGCCAACTCGCGCGTGGGCGCCACAATGAGAACCGAGGCCCCGTGAGCCCGTCCTTGACGAAGAAGTTTCGCGACAAGGGGGATGACAAAAGCGCAGGTCTTGCCGGTCCCGGTTTGCGCGGAGGCGCGGATGTCGCGGCCTTGCATGGCTTCCGGGATGACGCTCGCCTGAACCGGCGTCGGCTCGGCATATCCCAATGCGGTGACGGCCTTGAACAATTCCGGCGGAAGATGAAATTTTGAAAAACCCATGCGCTATCTTAGTAAACATCGGGTCGCCGCACCTATTCTTCCTTTACAGGCGAGGGCCATAAATGCCAGAATCCCCTCTGCAGAGCATCCTCCTCGTAGTAGGGAAAGACCTCGCTGAACCTTCCGAACGAAACGTTCCTGTTTCTTCTCTAGACTGGCGTCTTCTTGAATCTAAAACGTCGGTTCTGTAATTAAAAAATTAAAGGAGCAGTTATGACAAAGTTATTCGTAGGAAGCCTTCCGTTTGAAACAACCGAAGGTGATCTGCAGCAAATGTTCGTCCCGTTCGGCCCCGTGGCCAGCGCCAAATTGATCATTGAACGCGAAACGGGCCGCTCACGCGGTTTCGGATTCGTTGAAATGGCGGACGACGCTCACGCGCAGGCCGCCATTCAGAAATTGCACGACAGTTCCGTTGGATCGCGCAAGATCGTCGTTAACGTGGCGAAACCCATGGAACCCCGCAGCGGCGGTTTCGGCGGTGGCAGAGACAGAGGCGGCAATTCCGGAAAATGGTAAACCCCTACATACGCTAAAGTAAACTTTTAGCAGGAGCGGTCCCCTGGAAACAGGGGGCCGCTTTTTTTAGCTCCCCCTTCGTTTCGTGGTATAGTGAGAGAAATGATGGCGCTGAATTTGATTTGGAACTGGCTGCGACAACGGCTGAAGAAACATCGGGGCGTGCCCACGGGCAGGAAAATCCCGTGGCCAAGACCCGATGAGATCGCGCTTCTCCCGTGGTTTGAGGAATTGCGCCTCGATCACATCGTGGTGGTCTCGACGCCGGAAGGCGCCGCCCAAGCCTTCGATGAACTGGCCCTCGCGGAGGTGGTGGGGTTTGACACCGAATCCAAACCCACCTTTAGAAAAGGAGAGATCTCCCACGGTCCTCATGTCGCGCAGTTTTCGACGCTCGCGCGCGCCTATGTTTTTATGCTCCATCAGGCCGAATGCCGCGCGGCCGCGGCCGCGCTGATCAAATTGCCGGCGCTCAAAAAGGTGGGTTTTGGCTTGGGCGACGACCTCAAACGAATCCGCGGCAAGCTAAGAGTCTCGCCTAGCGGCGTTCTCGATTTGGAAACCCTATTTTCGGCCAGGGGGTACGGACGGGGCGTGGGCGTCAAAGTCGCCGTGGCCATTGCCTTCCGCCGCCGGTTCAGAAAATCGAAAAAAACAAGCACCTCGAATTGGGCGGCCCCTCATCTGTCGGACCAGCAGCTTCTTTACGCCGCCAACGACGCCTTCGCGGCCATCAAGGTTTTCCGCGCCTTAAACCAATCAAAATCATAACCCGGCTACGTTAGAACCACTCCTCTTTCATTTTCCTCTCGCCCGTCGACAAATCCTCTTCCACATGGAATGTTCTGGAACCGAGCACCCGTTCGTCTTCTGTTTCCACCTCCACCCGCCAGCGGCCGGGCGTGTAATTTTGCTTCTTCATGGAGCCGCGAAAGCCTTCGCTGCGCCCGCCGGTGAGCGCAATGGGGAACCGGTCGGAGGTGAGCCATTCTTTGCGGTCTGGATTCCAGACGCTCCAGCGGATATAAATGTTGTGCGTAAACCGGCGCGGGCCGAACACGCTGACAAACGAATAGATTTCGTCTCCCGGCCGGGCGGGAAAAAACAAATTGTCGGTTTCCCAGAAACGGGTCCACGGCGTCCGGCGCGAAACAAGACGGTAACGGTTCCCCTCTTTTTCCACGGAGCGGTAAATGCCCAGATGACGCAGCGACAAGGGAACCGGAGGAATGAGCTTGAGGCTGTAGAGAGCGAGTATGAGAGCCAGAACAACGGCGGGGCTTGCGCTGAAACGCTTAAAGGCCGCCGGCGGGTTCTCCGCGGTGCGCGCCAGCGCTTTCATCACCAGAAACGTGAGCGCGCAAGCCAGGGTCCACCCCAAAAGAAAAACCGGCCATCCCATTCGTCCGATCAAGACCGGCAGTAAATAATTCAGATACGACACCACGCAAAAGGCGTACAACCCCAGGCGCAAATGCGTTCCCCACTTGCGTACCTGCGGCATTTCGTTGCCGATCATGAGCACCGCGGTCAGCGTCAAAAAAACAAGCGAACGGGAGAACGAGGTGCTTTTGAAATAAAAAATAATAAAGCCGCTTAACAAACCCCCGTAACAGAAGTGAAGCGCCTCGGTTTCATACGTCCAGTATTTGGCGATCCGGCCCGTTGGCGCCCAGCGCCCCTGGGCCAGCCGGATTTGGGCGATCATGAGAACGGTGATGACGACCATATAACCCAGCTGCCACAATAGGTCGAGCGTCGAATCGATTCGCACCATGGTGAGCGTGTCGAAAATAAATCCGCCAATAAAGAACAGAACATTGGCGTTTCTCTTCATCCAGTGAATGGCCGGCATGGAGGGATTCTAGATTATTGCGTCTGTTGGAGGAGAACTCTCCGAGTCCACCGGTCTTCGAACAAATGTGACCCCCTTTTTTTGACTTAATTCCCCTTGAAAACAGTCCGCTTTCCCTTACCCTTGATTGAGAATATTCCGTCGAGGAGAACCTTATGTTTGCCAATATTGGGATGTTGATCGCCATCATGGTTTGGGCGATGAAAAAGAAGAAATAGCCACAGATTCGCGCCGCCTTTCCGCATCAAATCTCGCTTTCTATTCGCATCGCCAGCTCCCAATAAACCGCCCCTTCGACTCATTCATTGGATCTCCCCCCTTCAAGTAATATAATCCTCCCTCTTATTCCCGGATCATCTGGTTCGATTCTCCGCCAAGAAACATGGCGGATCACTCACCACAAGTAATGGTAGGATGGCAGACTCTTGGTTCGGTTCGCACACGGCGCTCACTCACCACAGGGAATCTGCCTGTCCTGAGCGAAGCCGAAGGGCTCGTCTAGGTTCCGGTTCGACTCGGCCCTCGGCCTCGCTCACCGCGAGGAATCCTGTCGAACCGTCCTGAGCGGAAGGAGCGCAGCGACTGAAGCCGAAGGGGAATCCGTTTTTGTCTCACTTTTTGCCGGATCATCTAATGGTAGGATGGCAGACTCTGAATCTGCTCGTCTAGGTTCGAATCCTAGTCCGGCAGCTTAATACCCCTCTAATTAATATGGTGGAGGGAATTATGCTGGGCAATCAAACGTGGTGGGTGTACGCGGCTCTCTGCCGAAATGGGGCCATATATGTTGGGTCAGCCAAAGACGTTGACCTTCGGATTGAGCAACATAACGCCGGCCGCGGCGGCCCTTACACCCGCAACAGCATTCCTTTGAAATTCCTTTGGAAAGAACCTCATAGATGTTTAGAATCGGCTCTGAGACGTGAATCCCAAATTAAACGTTGGACCCGTCGAAAAAAAACAGGCCCTCATTAACGGCGATACGGAGTTTTTAAAACAACTATGAAGAAAAATCAGGTGAATTAACCGATATGTTTCCCTCGCCCTCCCAAGATAACTTGAGCCCCGCTCTCACCAAGATTTCAACGATACGATCAAGCCGTTCTGCCGATGTCAATTGTTCCGGATACATCCTTCGCCATAAGGCTGCTTCGGATGGCGAAGCCCCCCGAAGCCCAAATGGCGCAGGAGGAGCAGAGCCCTTCGAAGTTCACGAAGTGAACGTAGAAGGGGTACCTTCGGTGGGGAAAGAGGTCAAGTCGGAAATCACATTTTTTTGATTTGAATTAAACCGCTTCCCAGTCCAGGTTGAAGTTGCCACCCAATTCCATTTGTGGTAAAAGGAACGCGAGTTCAAAGTAGGACTTGGTGGGGATGTCTCCATTGAGATCGAAAAAGCTCATAAACGCCTTGGGGTGGCAGGTCCACATCGAGACGGGTTGGCAGTATCCAGCCTGACTTTTTCTATCAATAATTTCCCAATCATTTTTTCCTTTGTTCTCCCTTACGGCGATGCCGTTTAGGAATTAAACGTTTTTGGTGTCTTCGGACATCGAAAACAAAAAGGAAAATCAAATGCAAACATTAACAAAGTCAGAAACTAAGTCTAATGTCGTTGAAATCCCACCTAATGCCGCAAAGTTAATCGAGTCACTCCGCCATGTTGGTTACGATAATTACTCGGCCTTAATGGACCTCATCGATAACTCGTTGGATGCGGGTGCCACAGTGTGTAATGTATGGTGGAAACAAGATAAGGGGCAACCGACCATTGTCATTGGCGACAATGGAAGTGGTATGGATGAGATGCGCCTGAATCAAGCAATGCGGTTGGGGTCCTTGGTTGATAAAAACCCGGAAACAGATCTTGGTCGCTTTGGGATGGGACTGACAACAGCCACATTGTCACTGTGTCGTGGTGTGGTCATCCTCACAAAGACCGAATCTGGTGAGCTTCTGAAGGGCACAACTGACATCGATGAAATGATCGCTGAGAATCGATTTAAAATGGTTATTGGCGGAATTACGTCAGATGACAAAGAATTGTTCGTACAAATGACAAAAGGCGGGAATACTGGCACCGTAGTGCAACTCTTAAAGGTGGACCGTCTGACCAACTCCAATCTTAGTGTGGCCTCAGACATCTTGCGGAAGCGCGTTTCCAGAGTTTTTCGCATTTTTCTAGAGAACAATCGTTCGATTATAGTTAATGGAAAAAAGGCCGAACCCTTTGACCCATTAAATCCAATCCATGATGAACCGAGTCGCATTATCCTGGATGAAACCTTTCCTTATGTTTTTGGTGGGGATGATGATGAAGATAACCAAGAAATGGTTCGGGTAAAAGTTGCCTTTCTACCTGAAGTGTCTACCGAGGTAGCACGGGATCTGTCCATTAACGAAGCAGGCCAGGGCTTCTATATACTCAGGAATCTTCGTGAGATCGTCGACGGTTCAAGCTTAAATATCTACATAAAGAATCCTGCCTTAAATAGGTTCAGAGCAGAAATTCATGTGTCAGGAAAGTTAGATGAGGCAATTCAAATTAACTTTGCGAAGAGTCGGGTTAATTTGAAGCAATCGTTGGCGGACAAAATCAGTGCGTTGGTAAATCCTCACGTAATGTATATTCGCAAGAATTACCTTAAAAAGTCTACCAAGAGTAAAATCGATCAGGTTCAACATACGGAATCTGAGCAAGAGATTGCAAAGAAAGCGAAGATTCTTGAGTTGCCTCCTAAACCGAAACCGACGGAAAATCCACCCCAAGAAAATAAAGGAGCACCAAAGCAAAAGGTTGACCAGAAAAATCGACCAACCACTCCTGATAAAGAAACAACTCGCCTACGAAGGATCTGTAAGTTTGAAGAAGTGGACTTCGGTAGCCAAGGCCAGTTGTACGAGGCATATCCCGACGGAGCCACAATAGTCATCCAACTAAATACAGCTCATCCTTTTTATTCAAGGATAATTGAGCCCTATGCGCAGGATCCCAACCTTCGCAATGCCATTGACTTCTTACTCTTCTCATTGGCGTCGGCAGAGATGAAACACTCGACGGATCAGGAACAAACGGAACTTATGACAGCCTACAAAACTACAGTTTCTGGCAACTTGCGCAGTCTTTGTTCCTAAACGTGGAGTTTACACCGGGGTGGGAGATCATTTTCCCACCCCGGTTTTTAAAACCCAAGGGTGGTTGCCGTTCCCATCCCTTATGTCAACCTGAGGACCCCGTTAACTTCTTAAACCAACCTTATTGATAAACCCTATCAGAGTGTCACTTATTGTCTGTAGACTTATAGTCTGACAATTTCGCATTCTCTCCCTATGTCTAAGGCCTCCAATTCACCTTCCGAAGGACCTATATTCGGTCAAGCCATTCGCCACTTCAGGGGAAAATTAAAGATTTCCCAAGAAGACCTTGCCGATAAAGCTCAACTCCACCGGACATACATCAGTGACATTGAGCGCGGTTCTCGAAATGTTTCCCTTAAAAACATTTTCAAATTGGCAAAGGCTTTAGGCGTCCCCTCCTCAAAATTATTTCTTTTTGTGGAAAGGGGGATGAAGAGAAAATGAAAATCATCAAAACGGAGTATTTGTTGAAAGTTGGGGCCTTCCCCAATTCAAAGGAATGGGAAAAAAGTTATCAAGAGGTGTCGGCAGCTATTAAAGCGCTTGTCTGGCCAAAGGGGTCAAACTCATTTAAGTTTGATCCTTCGGAGAAAGGGAAGAAGCGTGGAGAGGGGAACGGCGTTGTCCCAATAAAAAAGGCCTTCTGTTTGCTTCTTAATAAAGCCGGGTGGGAATTAGAAACGAAAATTGAGGTCGCGGCTCGGAAAAAGCCAGGACCTTTGGATGCCACCAAAAAGATTCACGATGGCCGATTTATCGCCATTGAATGGGAAACTGGAAACATTTCTTCATCTCATCGGGCTCTAAATAAAATGGCCTTGGGGATGCTCCGCAAGAAAATTGTTGGTGGAATTCTGGTTCTCCCTACGAGGGAGATGTACCAGTATCTGACTGACCGCATTGGAAATTATGAAGAAATTGAGCCTTACTTTGATTTATGGAAATCCCTATCCATCGAAGAGGGCGTTTTGGCAGTCATCGCGGTGGAACACGACGGGTTACAGGCAGGGATTCCACGAATTCCGAAGGGAACTGATGGGCGGGCGTTGGTTTAATTTAAGATTTTTCTCTCGCAGAAAGGACCAAGGGTTTTTCAAGCGGGTTATGCCCATTCCCATTTATTCGATATTTTGAGTTATCTTTGCCGTTCCGTTGGCGGAGCTTCATAGCTTCATCTGAAAACAGGCGATTCACCTTCTTTCTCAAAGACAGCCAAATTGCTCTTTCACCCTCAATGGCCTTAAACCTTTCAATTATAGGCATGCAGTCTTCGATTTCGGATCCTATCCATTTCCTTCCTTTTAATTCTGCCGTTATATATGTGGTTCCACTCCCACCGAATGGATCGAAAACCAAATCTCCTTCTTTTGAGGCAATATCTAAAACTCGATCCATCATTTTAATCGAGAGTTCATTAGCTTTACGGCGTTTGTATCGGAAGTGACGAACTGGAGATAAATCACGCCAGACGTCCGTGATATTCACGCCTTCGGGATTCATCCGGTCTTTATAACCACCATAGTCGGGGATTTCTCCTCCGCAATGGCGGCAGGTTTCAATCGGAACTCTTGGTGGGGAGAACCGGGTTGGTTTTTTACCTTTGGAAAAATAAAGAAGCGAATAATGAGATGGATAGAGACGTCCGGAAATTGGCAGGGAAAACTTCATGTCAACGGCGACCCAGTGTCTAAAAGTGAGGTATTGGGACAGCCAAGCGCCTAATTGAAGATTCCATTTGGGGATGTTATAGAGGAAGAGGGAGCCGCCAGGTTTTAATATCCGGACCGCTTCAGTGAGCCACCGGTGTGACCAATCCAAATATTCTTGCTCGCTTTTATCATCATTGGAAGACGGGCCATATTCTTTTTTCAAATTGAAAGGAGGGTCAGCAAATACCAAATCAACACATCCCTCTTCCAAGGACTTCATCAGAGGGATGCAATCCATTTGGAAGAGTTGACCCAGCTTAGTTTCTATGGCTGGTTTAGGTCTAACGCTTTGATTATGGTTTTTGCTGTGCATATCAGTTCATTTCGGCAATGGGATTACTCTTGAAAAATAAGATGTGTTCCTCTCTCATGGAGTTCGCCATTCCAACAATTAATCGTCGAAGGGTCAACTCGGCATTGAGACCTAGATCATTGGCCATTTCGATTAGCTTCATCTCAAGACCAAATTTGGATTCATCTGAATCAGGATCAAGCCCCAACGCTTCCGAAAGTTGATTTGAATTCGAACCGACAACGATCACACAATATTTTCCCGGTTTTAGCACGCGCTTAATTTCCTGAAGGCTTTTCTTCATGTCATCGAAATAAATTTCTACTCGCTCGCGGCCCTTCTTCCCTCGTAACCCGATCATAGAATCTCTTAATTTATCCGCATCACACTTCATGTATTCGAGTTGAGTTAAATCATTATCCAAGTAATCTACCGCAAAGCTGTATGGAGGAGAGAAAAGGGCCCCATCAATTGAATTGGCCGGAAGCGGGAGATGCCTCGAATCGGCTTCCAGGACTTCGCCCTGTCCTAATTCAAATTTAAACCCTTTTTTCGCCGATTGAAATTTATCGATGGCGAAACAGTATTTCTTTAAAACTTCCTCAAAGAATCCACTGTGAGAATTTCTGCCGCTCCGTCTTGCAAATCCCTGGCTGTCCAAATAAGCCAAAGCAATAAGGTTAAAGGCGTCCCGAGTTATGTGATCTGGTTTAAATTGGGAATCAACAATGGATTCTTGCCCTTTCTTCGACGACAAGTAGTCAAACTGCCTTTTAATTAACACTTTATCGGCTATTGTTCGTTGGAGATGCTGTAGGGGCACATTGAGGCCCCCGAGCTTTGCTTTGCTCGTAAAAACGCAAAACGGGCTGACATCGACCCCAACGGCATCAATTCCCATCAGACTGGCCTCGATGACGGTTGTTCCACTCCCCATCATGGGATCCAGAATTTTATCGCCTGGCTTTAATCCCATCACATTGATAATGGCCTTGATCATCTGTGGATGGAATTTCCCACGGTAAGGAAATAGCCCATGAGTCGCGTAACTTGTTTTGAACTGATGAGTATTGAAAAATGATTTTAATCGGAGGCTTCCATCTTTACCAATTTGCAAAGGCTTTCCCGTGCAAACCCGGAAATGGTTTGTAGGTTGGCCATTTATCTCCAAGAAGTAAGCTCCGCGATCAATCAGATCCGCTGGCCGAAGTAAGTTGGCTTCTAAAGCCGCCAGTTTCAGTTCATAAACCTCGTTCAATTGCGGAGAAGGTACATATCCTGATGGAAAGAGACTCAAAAGCGGATCGACGAGGGATCCCAATCCATTCAAAACAAGACGTTCAAGCCCATATTTAATAGGGGTTGGGCCATTATCACCATTTGCCTTTGGCACCTGCCCATATTGAAGATGCGAAGTCTCTCGAACGGCTTTCTGCCATTTATTTGGCAAGTGCCCTGTGAGGGCAAGCAGAATGTCACCATTCGCTTGAAAAGTCTTTGCAATCGATTTGACGAGCTCTTTGGATGGCGGAACCTTGTTGTTTTCAACTCGCGAAATATAGGAAGGTGCTACGTTTAATCGTTCGGCAAAAGACCTTACCGTCATCCCATTCTTTTCCCTAATCTTTTTTAAGTGGATTCCTTTTTGCATAGTTCATTTCACCTCTTTGTTGACAAAACTGTCAACAGAATTATGAGGGGTTTGTACCTACTATAATGAAGGGGATGAGTCTGAGGGGATCGACGGCAATTGTTTGAATGAGAGACATCAACGTTGTTGACACCTGCAGCACGAAATTACCATTTCTTTCTTTAAATATCAAAACTATGAATCATTGTGCTGTTGATTATTTTCCCTGAATTATATGTTGGAAAATGTTACCTAACCTATGTATGATTAGTGAACAATGTTAGGTAACAGGGGAATAATATGCGTGGTGTGATAAAGGGAGTCCTATGCGAGGAATTGCAGAACTCCAAGAGGATGAAGAAGGCTTATGAAAAAGCAATCCGAGAACTTCCCAAAGGATCTTTATCTATCAAAGTCATTCGTGGCAAAGAGTATGCGTATCTCGCTCAACGGGAAGGTGGGAAAGTCCGGTTCGTATATAAAGGAATAATGTCTGAGGGGGATAGAAAAAAATATCAGGAAGCAAAGATATGTCGCGCAAAATATCGGAATCTCCTTTCCCGGGTGAAGAAACAAATCAAATATCTTAATGGAGCGCTCCGGGGCCGGGAAC
>PLLH01000045.1:38842-47585 GCA_003140895.1 Elusimicrobiota bacterium | reverse complement strand
CTTGCTGCCGGATACGTCAAACGCGTAGGCGAGTTGCGCCTTCAGGTTCCTATTTTTGATCGGCACCCCAATCAACTGATTTTTAAGACGAGCGTTGTTGATTTGGAAACGGATGCCGTTCATGTCCGGCTGAAAGGGTGGATTTCCTTTTTTGTGTCAAAGGTGAGCGGCTTCTTCCGGGGCCTTTTTAAAGAGACAGTTGTGGCTGTGTCGCAATCAAACTGGGCCCAGTGGAATCCATTCCCTATTTTTGGGCGTCGTTATACCGCTACCCCCATCGTTCCAGTCAGATCCGCGCCGCATGTCGGAAACGGTTTTATCCGAATCAATGATCAACCTCTTGATGAAGAGCATGCCCTTCTTATCATGACGGCAGGAAATGAAAGTAAATCGTTGAGAACCCGGTTGAGATCTCTTGAAAAACAATTACTTGTGTTGAGCGCGCTTCTCCCTCCTTCGCAAAGGTCCGCACTAAAGAAATTGAGAGGACAGTTGAGGGGGACCGTCAAAAGATTGAAAACAGCTGATTTCTTGCGGACCTCCGAACCGGTCAAGCCCGTGATCGAAAATATGTCTCATGAGACATTGGTCAAGGTTGCACAGGAATTAGATGAGATCGTCTGTCAAAACCCGGCCATTGCCTATCGGTTTATTTCTGAGAATTGGGAGCTTTATCCGGCCGCGACGAGCGTGTTGCGCTCCCTGTTTCATAACTCCTTCGCAGTGCCTCAACATCTCACAACAAAAGAGAATCCCAAAACCCTGGGATCCGGCAGCGTGTTTTTACAGAGTATTCTTCTCCTTTTCTTGGTGCCGTTGAGTTATCTAGCGAGTGGGCTCGCCATCGCCATGAATGATTTCTTCCACATGTATGGATCGTCCCTGTTGGGCCTCAATTTCTATCGAAAGAATGGACATGGGCTGTCCGGGAAAGGTCCGGTACGGAAGTTGCAGCAGCCGGGGTATTTCAGTCGGGAAAGTGGCGAAGAGGACAATGTTGATCATCGTTTTGCCACAAACATAACGCATTCCCTTGTCACGGGTGGGTTAACCGGCGAGTTTTTAGTGAGTCGATTACGCGCTCTCCAAGAGGATCTGCGCAATATTATTAAAGGGGGATTCTTACCTGACGCGTCCCTTATAAAGGCAGATGTTTCAACCCTGGAGGATCTCTGTCATTTAATCGCGTTGATTAAATATGCCGAGGATCGGAAAGACCGGAATGGTCGCCTTGTGTTGATCGGCCAGGCCAATTCACTGATCGAGGCTCTGGATGACGATTTTGAGTCACTTGTGCTCGCTTATCCGCATGAAGTTAGAGATTCGATTGTTTGGGAAACGCGGCAAAACCTGATCATCTCCACCATTTTTCGAGGCATCGCGCGCCGTTTAACGGAGTCTCAACTCCTGTCTTTTCAGGAGGGTGAGGGGCACGTGTCGCCGGCACGACATAGCCCTATCGATTGGAGCCGTTTGCTTCATCTTTCGATTCTCATTCCTATTGGTTTATTGGCCGGCGGGACGGCCCTCGCGATGACCACGCTTTTTCCTTATTACGCCACCGCCATTTTAGGCGTTTATTTCTCTAAAGGGTTGCTTCCGAATTTTGTCGGCGTGAATGTCAACCGGGCGCTGCCTCCTGTTGAAATTAAATTCGGAGATAAATCGATCCGGCTCGAAGGGCGGAAAGATTTGAGAACGATTTCGGAGAAAGAATTCGTTCAGTTGTTTCGAAATTTACAGAGAGATGATGAAGGATGGCTCTCATTGTTGTCCCAATTCCGAAAAGAATTTCGTCTTTTCTGCGGCGCGCTCTACTCCAATCGGATTCCAGTGAGCCTTGACGGCCGCACCGCGTTTCAGCGTCAAACCTTCTGGGCGGAGAATGAGCCGATTTTCAGAGCGGGGAATATTCTTGATCATGAGTTGGGAAGTTCTATTGTGGAAGAGGAGTCTGATCACCTTCTCGGTCTCGTCGGGTATTGGCTGAGCCGTTGTATGGCCGAAAACCCGTCCCGTTATCTCGCGATGGTGTCCGATCAACGGGTTCAAAAACAGTTTCCGATTCTGACTGGCCTCATCATGCAATTAATGGATCGCGTCTATGTGGTTCCGGAAGAGCTGAAAACGGCCGTTCGTTCCTCCGAGTTTTCTTCTCACGTTCCCGCCGTGATCTTTAGTGATTCACCGGATGGATTTTCAAGTGAAGAAGTGGAACGCTTCGACGCCCTTGCGCCGGACGCTTTCGCTCTCAAAGGGAAAGACGATGTGGCCCTCTCGGCAGACGGAGAAGCCATGCTCGCTTATTTGGTCCGGTCGAAGGGAATGCCGAGTTTCGATCCGGCATCTCTTCAGCTGCTTCAATCAGGTGTTTCTTCCGAGAAAATCCGGATTCAAATTGAGGAATTGGGGAACGAGCTTGATGTGTTATCCCAACGGCCGGGGTGCCCTCTGGAAGTGTCGCTTCTCCCTCTTGTGACGGCAGACTCGCGTGTTCCGTTGGACAAAAACGCGGAGCCACTCATTGTTTTGTTGAACGGATTGGATTCCCTTCTTAAAACACAGGGCCCATGGGTTAAAACAGCCGTGCTGGATCAGCGGGAACAGTTCCCCGCCTTGGCGGGTCTCTTGAATCAGATGGAGAATCGGGTGGGTCCATCTGCGGGACAATCCGCCGCGCCGGTCTATCGCTCCTCGCAGAGCGATCAGGACATCCCCGCTCTCCGTGGCCTTTATCCGAGTCTCCGTCGAGGTGGATTTTCGATTCCCAAAATGATTGTGTTGATAGCGGTCGTTGCCGGCGCGGCCCTCTTGATTCTTTGGGGATGTTTGATGGTTTTTGGCACGCCTTCACCCTCTGCTCTCAAAGCGCTTTGGAAAGCGGCCTCTCCTGTCATAGGAACGCTCGCTATGGCTCTTCCTGTTTTGGCGGGAGTCGCCATAGTGGATTGGGAGGGTTTGGGGGATGAACGGCCGATCCAAAAGAGACTGGTCGGTTCCGGACGGTTCAAGGCCATCCTGAATCCATTGGGGGACCATACAAAAGTTATTGTCGTGGACACCGAGCATAAACACCGCTCATTCAAATTTACGAAGAGGGACCCTTCTTCTGAAGTGTGGAATGCTGAGGAGAAAAAAGCGATGGCCGGGACGATGGCCCCGGACAATTTGATGGTTTTCGTTCAAAACCTTAATAAGGAAATCAATTTGTTGGCGGGAGACATGGCCCCCGTGGAAGATAATTCCTCGAGAATGTATGGAGGGATGGGGCATCTTCTTTTTGCCCAAGCTTATTTCGGTATTGATTCGAATGGGTATATTGAGATGAACGCCAACGATGGGATGGGTCGTTTAATGGCCTTTGTGATTTCCCGCCCCGATATCGCGCTCAATGTCATTCTGAAGGGTAAGAAATATCCTTTGCTGGCTCGCGTGTTGGGACGGATGATGTTGACAGCTTTCCAGATGACTCCTTCCGGATTGGACAAGCTTTTGGGACATCCGGAAGCCTTGGCGCCCCTTCATGCGGCTACGGCGGCCGCGCTCCGGCCCTTCGATCAATTTGAGTTGATTTCATTGGCCGCCGGCAGCAAAAAGGCGGTTGTCGCTCGACGTCAGGATTTTCACAGAATCGACTTGTTTTTGGATCAGGCTCTGGATTCGTATCTGGGTCGAACGCGGTCTCTCAATGACTTTATTTCTTTTGGACAGGATTATGTCCATCATGAGTTTTCCCCTCGCGAAGTAATCAATCTGACAGATGTCCAGCAATTGCTGGTCGAAGTGCAAGATCTTGTCGTTAAAGCGGAGGTTGTTCCAGAAGAAATAGGGAGTGTCTTGAGGGTTTTGCATAGTCCCGTTACGATGGAGTCATTGGCCGTTGTTGGCGAACGGTTAATGCTTCTTGCTTTGACGCGGCCGGATTTTGTTTTGAACGTTCTCTTGCGGGAACCGGATTACCCTCTCTTGTCGAATTTATTGACCATCATGATGATGGAAGCATATGGACTGCCTTCGGATGACATAAAGAAATTCTTGGACATTCCTGTGGCGGCAAAACCCACCGCGGTTCAACCGCCTGCCGGCCCGGCGTCCTCAACTCAAAAATCCTCTCAACAGAAAAACAAGGAGAGGGGGTCTGCGTCTGTAGGTGGTTTGATCATTTTTACGGCTGCGTTGACGGTTGTTCTTTTTATCGCTTCTTTGTTTTTACCACAGTTGGTGGCTGGCTTTTATGTGGCAGCGTCAATGAGTCTCTTTTTATTCCTGGTGAGCGTTGCCGCTCGTTATTTCGGTCGTCCGTCGTCACCAACAATGGCGGTTCCGTTTAACGGAAAAAAGCCATTTGAGATTGTGCAGGAGATTTTGGATAAAAATATGTCCACCGAAGACATCTTGGGGCAGATCGATGACCGGATCATCGAGGGGACGGATCTTGTTCCATTCAGAAGTGAACTTCTTCAGCTCGCGCAAGATTATCATGCGCATCGATTTAGCCGAATGGAAATTGCTCAGCGCATGATTGATATCGGCCAGCGCTTCAACTACTTGAATTTGAAAGGGAAAAAGCTGTCGCCAAACATTTCGAAAAATATAGCCAAGCGTTACAAAATCAACGACGTTTTTCAAATGCTGATGATCGCAAAATCCACACTGGCTCGCGAACTATCCACCGATTTGAATTCTCCGGGCAATGAGGGCATAACCAATGTGGTCAGAGAAAGGGCTCTGGCCGTCTTGAAAGCGTTTGTTGACAGAAAAGTTGAAAATGGGGACATGGCCCCGAATGATCAAAAGCAGGCTGTCGAGGCCGAGAAGTTCATCAAGGAGTGGTTGGAAGAAAAACATATTCCGTCTTATATAAAGATCGGCATGATTCGGGCGATGTTGGAAAGCCGAACCGACGATTTATTGTTCGCTTTCGGTCCCGGTTGGCGTCAATTCGGCACCGCTGGAATACGCAATCAGGCGGTCAATAGCAGTTTCGATGGAATTCTCCTTTTGGAACTGGAGGAATTTGGCCGCAATCCCTTCGCCCCCGTTCTGGCTGGCCCCAATACGATTAACGCTGTAACCATCCTGCAGCAGGCGGCCACGGCGAGCCTCATCATGACTCAACTGCGAGTTTATGTCGAAGGGCATCCCAAAGCCACAGAAGTTAACCTGCCAAATCTTCTTAAAGAACACGGTTTGTACGATAAGGCCAAGGAAAGAGGCGACGTCCCAAATGTGACAATAAAACTTGAAGAGAAATTCAAGAAGGATCTTCTCGGAAGGAAAGTGACCAGCGCCTATGATAGCCGGTTAAACGGCCGTCATTGGTCTAAAATGCTGGCGGCCTTTTTCCTGCGGAACGGCCACAAAGTCGATTTGTTCAGCGCTGTGGCGGGGATGCCTATCCTGGTCTATGCCGCCAGCCGGCTCGGATCCGTATTTGGATTTCTCGTCTCCGCCAGCCACAGCGAACCCAATTACAATGGGTTTAAATTCGTTGTTGGATATTTACAGTCCCAAGTGAGTCCCTCTTTTCAGAAGATGATCATGACGTTTCGAAACATGGTGGATTATAGGGATATGCGTCTTGATTTGGCTTCCGCTCCAGAAGAAAACCTGGATAAAGAATTAATGGGTCACGCACATCCGGTGAAAAACCAGGATCAAGTCAAACATTTACCTGCCATTCGGTTGGACGATTTGCGTTGGCTTTCAGACAAAGATGAGGCTGTCACCAATGAACATATCGAATCGGTTGATATTTATACGCCTTACTACAACCATGTTAAAGCGCGTTCTTCGGTAGAACGGCTTCTGAAGATGTTGGACGAGACAAAACGCCAGGTTTTGGAAGAGTCCATTATCGCTATTCGTGCCGCGGTGAAAATTCTTTACACCGCTTTCTCCGGAGCCGGAGCTGTCGATGCCGGTAATTTTCCCGGTTTCTTAACAAGAATGGGTTATAAATTAGTTGATGTGATAGAAAAACACACTCTCAGAGTCGATGGTCGGTTCCCGGCCTTTATCAATGGTTGGAAAGTGGGTATGCCGGACCCCGGGAGTTTAGAGGCGTGCGTCACAAATTTCAGAGACTTTCTGATACAGGTGGCGGGTGAAGATTTGGCCAATATCGACCAAGCGGTTCAGAAGTTCAACGCTTATGATTTGATGAAAGCCACGGATCCAGATATCGATCGAGCGGCGATGATTCTCAACCTTCCCCAAGGCATCCAAGGAAATGTCAAAGAACCACTCCTTGTTGCCCTGATTCAGTACATCGAGGACAGTATCCCCGAGTCCGACCAACCGGCCCTTATATCGAAGGTCAAAGATTTAATGGCGACGAAACTTAACGATAAGCTTCATATCACGGCGAATGATGCCTGGATGTTCCTTGTTTACAACGATCTCGCTCTTCTGGAAGAACAGGGCCAGCTTCGGAAAGACAAGGTTTATGTCGTCATCAAATCCCACATGACAACCTCTGGTCTTTCGGATATCGCGGCGCTTTACCAAAGGAATGGTTATCACGTTTATGTCGTGGACACCTGGGTCGGGTTCACTCTCCTGGCCGAAAGAGCGGACCAATTATTCGACATCGCCAAAATGGCTTGGCGTGCGGTTTCTCTTGGGAAGGAGACAAAGCCCGAGGAGGCTCTGGCAGCCATCCGCGGTCAAATGACAAGGTCGGAAAAAGAGACTGAAAAGAAAACGCTCGATGATTTATACAAGCCATTAGAGGGGCGAGTCAGTTTCATCGATGAAATTATGCAAGAAGCCCGGGTTGTGGCGGCGTTCCCGAGTGCCGAAGGACATGAACAGGCCATTTCTCAACTCGTTGAGAAGCTAAAAGTCCTGGCCCATCTGGACATCATGGCGGGAGTGGAAGAGAGCAATGGGTACGGGGAGTTCGGCCGGCTCCAGTGTGAAATTGGAAAGGAAGCCGAAATCGTTGATGAACACATCAGGGAGAAAGACGGCTCTCTGGCTTCTTATAAATTTGCCGAGCTGGTGGCCTATCTGAAATATGCCGGAAAATCCCTCTATCAAGCTTATATGGGGATGTTGGGTCGCATCGGACAGATAACCGCCACCGCCAATCTCTATACAAGATACCGCGGAGCTGAAGGGGCCTCCCAAAAAATCATCAACATGGCCCATTTCGAAAAAGCGCTGGCTTTTGCCACCGCCCGAGCGGAGGATTTCAAGCAAGACCTTGTCTTCTTCGGGAAATTCAATTTGGTTCAAGACGAAGGCACGCAGGTTTTCCGTGATATGAAATATGATGAGAGCTTTCTCGGTTTCCCTGAGGAGGGAGTTCAATTCAGATTCACATATGAACAGAGCGGCGTGACTTATAAAATCCTTGTGACATACCGTCCTTCCGGAACGGGCATGGAAAACCGCGATTACAACTGGGTGGTCGCCGTCATTCCGCCTGAGTCACAGAATGACACCGCTCGAGTTGAAGAAATTCGTCAGGAGATCCAGGGTGTTCTTGATTTGGTGAACCGGTGTTTCTTCGGGACCACGGAGGAAGATGAATCTCCCAATCAGGGGCTATTGCTCGCCATGAAGAAACAGGGAGTGAATGCCTTCCGAAGTCTCTTCGGAAAGGCCATGGGGTTGGCGGGGGAACTTGAATTTACCGAAGCCGAAGAGAAGTTGTTTAAAGCGTCCTTTGATTTTGCGGGGGCGGCATCTGAGCTGAAGGGGAAAATTAATCTAGAAAGGAGAGCTCAGTGGTCTGTCGCTCGCCGGGGGGCTCAGGACAAAAGCCGTGAGGAGTGGATCAGATACCTGGCCACTCCTGAAGCGCAGGAATATCCGATCAAAATACAAGTGAAAGTGGGGGATCGAATTGTCTCCATCCCTCGCGCAATGACCTTGGCCTGGACGGTTTCCGCCGCGGATTACATTGATTATTTATTGGGGGAGAAATCCATCGATCAAGTTTCATGTGACGATGTCCATTTTCTCAAGTGGATTCAACAGCTTCATAGGCTTAACGCGGAGTCTTCAGCGCCTGCCGCGGTCAGCCCATCGGCCGAAAAACCGTCCATCGAACACGCGAAAAACCAAGGCCGCGACCGCAAAGGCGGGGCGACGGTGGAAAGCTTGGTGGCCGTAGTGGCTGCGTTGACGGTTGTTCTTTTTATCGCTTCTTCGTTTTTACCACAGTTTGTGGCTGGCTTTTATATGGCAGCGTCAATGAGTCTATTTTTATTCTTGGTGAGCGTTGCCGCTCGTTATTTCGGCCGTTCGTCGTCACCAAAGCCAGCGTCAGCTCAGAGTTTGGCGGAGCAGGCCGCTCGGTTGGATGCAGCGTTGGTCGGCGTGAACGACGATGAATTGGCCAAAGCCAACGCGATCGCAACGCGAAAAGAGAGGGCGTTGTCCTTCTTGAGCCAATCGGCTCCGAAAGTGGAGCGCTACGCGATCGGAGAGGTCACGTCGTTGGAGTTGGAAAAGGCCGCGGCGGATCATCTGGTGCCTCTTGATTTTTCGAAAGCGGATAACCCGGAACGACGAGGTGTGATTGCTTTTGTTTTGGGACTTCTGGATCTCATTCGAAAGGGGCAGGCCCAGTTTATCTCGAATAGTGTGGTGCCTTATGTGGCCAGCAAGGCCGGTGTCACGGATAAAACCATCACGGTTCATATCGGGGAGAGAGGGAGTGAGTTTGTCGAGAGCGACGCGGCCGATCTTATGGTTGAACTGGCCCAAGCGATGGTGGAAAAGAAGACCA
>PLLH01000045.1:0-38799 GCA_003140895.1 Elusimicrobiota bacterium | reverse complement strand
GGTTCGCCGGCGAGAGGTTGGCCGGGCATAACATGAGGGCCCAACGTCAATTTGGGGCGTTGTTCGCGGTTATAAATAATGAAGGGGGCGGAAAAGTTGAGTTGGTCACGCTGTCCAAACGCCCGGATCTTTATAGCGCCGACGATGATTTAATCGCCATGTGGACCATCATCACGAACCTGGCGGACAAATGGGTTGTGATTCGGTCGGCCACGATCAGCACACTTCTCAAGGCCGCGGAGCTGGCGAAACAGCAAGCCTAAACGAAAATTGGTTTTAAGCCCTCATCCGCCGCGGCGGATGGGGGCTTTTTTTTGTTCCAACCCCGAAAGTAAAAGATAAGATACGCCTCCAGTTGCATCTGATTCATAAAAAAATCAAAGGAGGAAATCGCTCTGATGAAGAAGAAATTCGAAGCAAAAGCAGTTTTGTTAAAATTGGCGGTTGGCGCACTGATGGGAGTTCTGGCTTATTCCTTTTCATCGGCGGCTGAAACCATGAAAAACAATACAAGCAAGGCGCCGGGGCTGTACGCGGCGTTCAAAACCAATCAAGGATCCTTTCTGATCAAACTGTTCCCGGAAGACGCTCCGAAAACCGTGGCGAATTTTGTTGGCCTCTCGGAAGGGACGCGGGAATTTGTGGATCCGAAGAGCGGCCAAACAGCCAAACGGCCTTTTTATGATGGATTGACGTTTCACCGCGTGATCCCGAATTTTATGATTCAAGGCGGCGATCCCGTTGGAAACGGCACGGGCGGGCCGGGATACCGGTTTGAAGACGAGTTTAATTCGCCGCGCGGATTCGATAAGAAAGGCATTCTGGCGATGGCCAACGCCGGCCCCGGTACCAACGGGAGCCAGTTTTTCATCACCGTGGCGCCGACGCCGTGGCTCAACAAGAAACACACCATTTTTGGTGAGGTGATCGAGGGGTATGATGTGGTTGAAAAAATCAGCCTGGTCGCTCAGAATCCCGGGAACAATCGGCCCCTGAAGCCTGTTATTGTAGAGAAGGTGACAATTGAAGAATGGGGGAAGGATGGCCTCATTCCTCGCGGGACCGGAAAAGCATCAAAATAATCCTTCATTAACAGGAGTCATTATATGAGTCTCGTACAAAAGGCAGCGCCGGACTTCAAAGGAACGGCGGTTGTGGGGCAGGAGTTCAAGGAGCTTTCGTTGAGCGGTTATAAAGGGAAATGGCTTATTCTCTTCTTCTACCCATTGGACTTCACGTTTGTTTGTCCGACGGAAATCGTTGATTTCTCCGATCGGATCAATGACTTCAAGAAACTAAACGCGGAGATCGTGGGCTGTTCCGTTGACAGCCAATTCACGCATTTGGCGTGGATCAATACCGCGCGAAAAGACGGTGGGTTGGGGCCGATTTCTTATCCGCTGCTGTCGGATCTCGGAAAAACGATCGCTTCCAATTATGGGGTACTGACTCAAGATGGGGTCGCTCTGCGCGGGCTTTTCCTGATTAATCCCAAAGGCCAGGTGGCGTATGAAGTCGTCCATGATTTGTCCGTCGGACGTAACCCCGATGAGGTGCTCCGAGTGTTGGCGGCCTTCCAGCAGGTTGAAAAGACCGGCGAGGTGTGTCCGTCCAGCTGGAAGCCGGGAGCCAAAACGATGAAAGCGGACCCGACAAAAGCGAAGGAATATTTTTCGGCGGTGAATAGTTGAGATTCGGAATTAATACCGAGGAGGTGATTGTGATGGGTCCTAAGAGTCCTTGCGGTTGCTAAATCCTTAAATCACTTTAGCGATTGATGGGTCGTCCTATGCGTTTCACAGCGTAGGGCGGCCCATTTTTATTTAAAGGTCTATTTCTTTCTGAATTTTTTCACCGTATCGATCATGACGGTGAGCTTTTCGGTGACTTGATCGCTGGTTCTTGTTTTGAGGCCGCAATCAGGAGAGATCCACAGTTGAGAGGCCGGTATCGTCTTGGCGGCTTCCCGAATCCGATCTCCCACGAGTCGCGGGGATTCGATTCGAGCCGAATGCGAGTCAATCACGCCGAACGACACGTCTTTTTTTGTGGGGAATTTTTTAAACAGCGTTGAGAGCGAAACCGGGACGTTGGTTGTTTCCAAATCAAAATTGTCGACGGGGATCCGCTGCATTTTGTCCCACACCTCGGCCAAATTCCCATAGCAATGGTGCAGGATAAAATAGCTTTTAAATCCGGCTGTGATTTCTTTGAGCGAGTCTAAAATCAGGGGGAAATCGTCCGGCTGGGTGGAGAGGGCCGGCTCGTCAATCTGAATGATTTTGGCGCCACTGTCGACCAGCGTCTGGATTTCGCGGCGAATGATTTTCGTGAGATCAATCAGGGCTGTTTCTTTGGACGGATAATATTCATTGAACGACCAGGTGAGGAGCGTGTAGGGGCCGGTGACAATCGCTTTGACCGGTTTATGGGTCAAACGCTGCGCGTAGTGCCACATGGGTTGAGTGATGGGCTCTTTCCATTCCAATCGTGAGGCGATGATCGGTTTCTTATAATACCGATTTCCAAAGACGCGCACCGTTCCGCCGGGGGTAAAACCGCTTATTTTTTTCGCGAAAAAGCCGATGAAATCGCCCCGGTTCACCTCTCCGTCCACAAAAATATCCAACCCCAGCTTCTCTTGAATGCTGATCCAGTGGTCAACGGCGAGTTTTTCACGCCGTTCCAGATCGGAGGCTTGCTGAACCCCGCGGGAGACCTTGAAGCGCATCTCCTTGAGTTCTTGTTGCAATGGAAAACTGCCGACGGTTGTGGTTGGTAATAGCGGGAGGTTGATTCCCAAAGAGGCCAATTTTTTACGGCCCGGGCTTATCGGGAGCGTTTGATCGTTTTTTTTAGACACGCGGTCCCTCCCAAGTCGTCCAGGATTTTGATTCCTCTCGGATTTTGGACAGGAGCTTCAGTTTTTCCAACGCATGATCCCGAGGAAGGAATTCCAATCCGGTGGACGGCGTTAGGTAAAGATAGGACGGACTGTTTTTTTCAATCATGTCGCGAAGAAAATGGAGGAGAGGATCGATCTGTTCCATCCGGGTGTGCCGGGCATTCAGGAGCCCCAATCCGAGGGGAGTTGGCGATTTCCCGGCCAGAAGAAGATCGGACAATCGTTTGCCGTCGCTGGAAAAATCCAGGTTCAAGCAGTCAACCGGAAGCGATTTGAGTTGATCCAAAAGCGGGGCGATGGGGCCGAAGAAGACCGCCAGAATGAGGCGGAACACTTTGCCCCTTTTCTTTGAGATCGTTTCCATCCCTTTTTTAAGAAGCGGGAATAACTCCGGCGATGTGGTGATAACGGGTTCATCGATTTGAATGAGGGAAGCTCCGTTGTCGGCCAAGTTGGCGATTTCATTGGCGATGATCTCACTGAAGAAAGCCACTCGGGAGGCCAGGGAATTGAACGAAGGGACCTGGGAGGTCGTGTGGCAGGCCAGCGTGAGCGGGCCCGTTATGACGACGCGGACGGGTTTGTTGGAAATTCCTTGCGCGAATTGATATTCGGGGAGGAGCAGCGGCCCTTTCCGTTTTGGTTTTGACACGATCATCGGAACGCGGTAGTAAAAGTTGGAATCAAAATAACGGGACAGACCGGTCATTTCAAAGCCGGAGAGTTTGGAACAGAGGTGCGAGATGGGGTCGATCCAGGACACGAGACCGTCCGTCACTTCGTCCAAGCCGGCTTCGATTTGTTCCCGAACGATTTCCTGGATCACGGATTGTTCGACGTCGCGGAAGGCGTGCGCGGAAATCTCTTTGTTTTGGAAGAAGGCGACGGCCCGCCGATGCCGCTGCTGATCTTTATTTTCGCCGATTCGGGGATAACTGCCGATGCTGGCCAAGAGAAGCTGGGTCATCGCCTTGAAGACCGATGAGGGAGAGTGAGGGAGTGTCGCCGGACATTCATTAAGCCAGACGATAACAAATTTTTTGGCGGGCGGGGATTGTCTATTGGCCCGCCCCACCAGATTAATGTTGACGTTGATCGGGGGGGAAAGGGATAATCCCGAAATCGATTTGAGGAGTGTGACAATTATGAAAAGTGTTGATGTGGTCGTTAATGGGAAAACGGGCATTGGCGTGGAAATTGAATTGCCCAAGGCCTCGCTGGTCTTGGTTCATGGAGACAGCGGATTCGTGATGTGCGGATATTTAGACATCCAAGCGGCCGACAAAAAAGGGGACGCGGCGGCTCTGGTTCGCGGCGTATGCACCGTTAATGATTTGTTAGAGGCCGATATTGCCGCCGTGACAAAAGCGGCGGCGAAAAAAGGCGTTAAAATTGGGATGACCGGGCGTGACGCCCTCTCCCGTCTTCTGTAAATCGTCAGGTGAAACACGCGGTCATCGATGTTCAGCGGCTGACGCCGGAGGGGGATGGCATTGGCCGGATTCCGTCTGGAAGCGGGTCGTCTGACAAAGTAGCGTTTGTTCCGTATAGCTTGCCCGCGGAGTCGATTCGGTGTCAATGCGAATTTGAGAAGACGCATTATTCCCGCTGGATTCCCGCAGACGTCCTTTCCGCCTCACCCGATCGGTGCCTTCCTCGCTGCCCTCTCCATTTTACACCCGGGAGGAACTTTGCCTGGTGCGGAGGCTGCAACTGGCAGCACATGGCCTCCGCCACTCAGAGAAAATACAAGAGAGAGTTGCTGGCTGAAACCTTAACGCGCATCGGGGGGTTCGCGGGCCTTTCCATTGGAGAAACGCTGGCCTCGCCCGACGATTGGCGCTACCGGAACAAAGTTCAAATTCCTTTTGGAAACAAGGGAAACCGCCCGGTCGCCGGGTTCTACGCTCCGGGGTCCCATGAGATCGTTGAGTTTGACGATTGTCCCATTCAACCTGAGGTGTCGCTACAGATCCTCCGGTCGGTCAAACGCCTTGCCGCTCAATTTCATTGGGAGATCTACGATGAAGACCGGCACCTCGGGTGGCTTCGCCACCTCTTGGTACGAACCAATCGTGCCAACGAAGCGTTGGTGGCGCTCGTCACAGCCACCCCGGCCTTCCCCGCCCAAAACGACGTCGTCAAAGCGCTTCGCTCGGATTGTCCGTCCATGATCGGATTCCATCAAAACATTCAGCCGGCGCGCTCGCACGTTATTTTGGGGCGCGAGTGGATTTCTCTTTGGGGCGCGGATGAGATCGTTGAGCCGGTGTTGGGCTTAAAGATGGGATACGCTCCGGGCGCCTTTTTTCAGGTGAACACGGGAGCGGCGGAGCGGTTGTATGAAAAGGTTCTTTCCGAAGCGGATCTTCAGCCGGGGCATGGCGTGGTGGATTTTTATTGCGGCGTCGGGGCCATGGCGCTTTTGGCGGCGCGGAAAGTGGATTACGTCATCGGAATTGATGAAGTGCCTTCCGCCATTCAGGGCGCTGAGATGAACGCCCGGCGGAACGGGATTAAAAACGTCCGGTTTGAGACGTTGAAAGTGGAGTCGGTTTTTCTTCCGGCTCATCGGTCTCTTTTTGAGCGGTTCGATTCGAACAACCTGGTCGTGATTCTCGATCCACCTCGTTCCGGATGCGATCCGTTGGTGATACAGGGACTCCTGGCGTTAAAACCGTCTCGAATTATTTACGTTTCGTGTCACCCCGCCACGCTGGCGCGGGATCTGAAAATGCTGAGCTCGTCCTATCAAATAAAATCGGTCACCCCGGTGGATTTATTCCCACAGACCTCTCATATCGAAACAGTGGTCCGCTTGGACATCCATGCCCTCTGAGATATCTCCTCGTTTAGCTTCAGTTCAGTCCATTGGGGGAGTTCCGCGCGGAGGGTTCCCCTGGTGGTTTATCACGCGTAACAGCCCGTCCAAGTCCTTTATCCTGGTTGAAACAGAAGACGATGTCCTTGGGATGGTGGATGACATCAAATCTCTTTTCAAAATGTCGGAGTGGGGGCTTCCGCCGTCGTTTGACGTGGTGGGCTATCCGGTGGATGACGAGGCGGCCCGCCAAGTTTCTCTCACCGAATGGGCTTTTGGTTTGGCCCGCGCGTTGGTGGCCTCGGTCGAGGGGATGGCGCTTTCGTGTGATCCGCCGCAGGAGCTCCAAAAACGCACGTTTCATATTAAGCCGGGCCTGCGCATCGGCCGGGAGGCCTTTTTCGACGTTCTCTCTCGCGGCGGTTACTCCCGTACCGATCGGACGGAGCAGGTGGGAGAATATTCCGTTCGGGGGGAGGTCATCGACGTGTGGCCTCCGTCGGATCATCGCCCCATCCGCATCGTTTGGAATTTCGATACGGTTGAAGCCCTCCGCCCCATCGATCCTTTCTCTCAACGTTCCGAAGGATATTTAACCGAAATGACTCTTCACCCCGTTCTGGCCGGGTCCGAGGCCACGTTGATCCGTTATGTCACGCCTGAGCTGAACGTGGTCTTCTTTTCCTCCCAGCCGGAGCCGAAGGGGATCGAAGTCCTGGGGCCTGGGGTCAAACCGATTGTCGTCGGTCCCTTCGATCAAGACGGAACGGAGCGGTCGTTCGGGGCTCCGCCTTCCTTCGCCGGACAGATCCCACTTCTCATAAAACAACTGGTGGATTGGCACGATCAGGATTATCGCGTGGCCATTTTTTGCCACAACCGCGGCGAAAAAGACCGCTTGGAGGAACTCTTGAGCGATCCGATGGCGTTCGCGAAGGGCCTCCCTCTTTCCTGGATGCCGACCTTGCTGATCGGCGCTTTGGAGCATGGTTTTATCCACGAGACGCAGCGCCTGGCCGTTTTGGCCAACAGTGAAATTTTTGGGCGGTATCGCAAACGCGTTCGCCTGCCTAAGTTCGATGGGGGCGGCAGTCTTGGATCGGTCATGGACGTTCGGCCTCACGATTACCTGGTCCATGAGAAACACGGCATCGGGCGGTATTTGGGGCTCCGGCCTCTGAAAGTCAAGAACGTCACCTCCGAATTCTTGGCCATTGAATACAAAGGGGGAGATAAACTGTACGTTCCCATCTTTGAGATCCAACAAGTTCAGCGGTACTTGGGCGCCGAGGGCCGGCGCCCGGCTCTTTCCAGTTTGGATACGGCGTCGTGGGAGCGGATCTGTTCCCATGTCAAGGAAGATGTGGCGAAGCTGGCGGCGGATCTTTTGCGAAAAGCCGCCAAACGCTCCATCCGCGCGGGGTTTTCATTCCCGCCGCGGACTCATTTGGAGGACGAATTTTCATCCAGTTTCATGTACGACTTGACGCCCGATCAAGTCAAGACGCTGGAGGAAGTGGAAGCCGACATGATGAACCCGAAAGCCATGGACCGCCTCATTTGCGGCGATGTGGGCTTCGGAAAGACCGAAATCGCGATGCGCGCCGCGCTCAAATGCGCCTTGGCCGGCAAGCAAGTGGCCCTCCTTTGTCCCACGACGATTTTGGCGGAGCAGCACGCCCGGAATTTTTCCGAGCGCCTCGCCGATTATCCCGTCACGGTCGGTTTCCTGTCCCGGTTTCAAACGCGCGCGGAACAAAAGCCCGTCATCGAGAAAATGAGCAAAGGCATCTTGGATATCGTGATTGGGACGCATCGGCTCCTCTCCGCCGACGCCCAGTTTCGCGATTTGGGTCTTTTGATTATCGACGAGGAACACCGCTTCGGCGTCAAACAAAAGAGCAAACTTCTGGCGCTCCGGGAAACCGTGGATGTGCTCTCTTTAACGGCCACGCCGATCCCCCGGACTCTGGCTTCCTCGTTGGGCGGCATCAAAGATCTCTCTGTGATTGAGACCGCTCCCGAAGGGCGGCTTCCGGTGTCGACCCACGTCGGTCTTTTCGATGAGGACGTGATGGTGAAGGCCGTTCAACAGGAGCTGGATCGGGGCGGGCAGGTGTTTTACGTTCACAACCGGGTGAAAACGCTCCTCGCCCGAAAAAATTGGCTTCAGAGCGTCCTTCCGTCCATTCGGATCGTGATGGCGCACGGCCAAATGAAGGAGCACGAGCTGGAAAAAGCCATGCACGATTTTTTGCATAACAAGTTTGACGTTCTTTTGTCGACGACGATCATTGAATCCGGTCTCGATATTCCTTCGGTGAACACGCTCATCGTGGAAGAGGCGGAGGAATACGGCCTGGCGCAGCTCTATCAATTGAGAGGGCGGGTGGGGCGCGCCCGCACCCGGGCATCTTGTTATCTTTTTTATTCCGCGTCCGGCATGACGACGGATGCCAAGAAGCGGCTTGAGGCGCTTCGGGAATACACCGCGCTGGGGTCTGGGTTTCGCCTCGCCATGCGCGATATGGAAATTCGGGGCGCCGGGAATCTCCTGGGGCCGCAGCAGCACGGAAACATGACCGCCGTTGGGGTTGAAACCTACAGCCGGCTTTTAAACGAGGAAATTCAAAAGTTGAAAGGGGAATTGGTGGAGGAGGATTTCACGGGGCCCCTTCTGGAACTGTCCCTCTCTGCCTACATTCCTGAAGATTATATGCCGGCCGAGTTTGAACGGGTTCAAATGTACAAACGAATTCTGTCGGCGGATTCGAATCAACTGGTGAAGCTTAAAGAGGAACTCGTGGATCGGTGCGGTCCGCTTCCGGAGCCGGTTCAGACGTTATTGGACGCGGCTTCTTTGCGGATCATCATCGGCCAAAAAGGAATTTCCGAAGTGCATCAGGAAGAAGAAGGGCTCCTTATTTATTTCCGCGCCAACTTCAAACTCCCGGAGGCGTCCTTCCAACTTCTTCTGGCGGAAACAGGGAAAACGTTGACGCTCATCCCCGGCCCTCGGGTGGGAGTGCGGTTTCGCGCCATCGATGAGGAACGAAGCCTCGATACGTTGGGCCGCTTTCTCCGCCTCATCTTTCCAGCGTCCTAACGGGGGCACCCCTGAAAAAGGGGGCCGACTCTGCCGTAGGGCTTAAAAACTCCCAAAAAACGAAAAATAATGCGATTTCTAGAGCAATGTTTACAACTTGTTAACCTGATTTTAAGGGAAACTTAAGACGATTCCTGTTAAATACTCCTTAGCGGGATTTCATGTGCTCGACATGGGACTCTCTGCCTGACGACACCATGGGTTTCGGAGGGGTATGAAATCAGTCATCTCTAGATGTTTGACCGCTGTCCTGGCGCTTCTCTTTTTTGTCTCCAACTGCGTCCTGGCTCACGCTCTTGAAACCAACGTCTGGTCCGAGCGGCAACGCCGGCTTGAACAAGCGAACAACAAAGAAACCGTTTCTCCCTCGTTGGCCGCTCTGCCGGTCTCGATGCAATCGAATTCGTCTCAGGTCCTCAACGGCCTCCCGCTTTCCCATTTATCTTCAATCACGTCTTCTCATTCCCTGCAGATCACACGAGGCCTTCCGTCTGAGATTCAATCGTCGGTGGTGTCGATTGCCGAGGCGCTTCCCTCCCTGTTTGGGTCCCTTCGCGCGATTTCCGTTCCCGAGAATCGGAACGGCAAAACGATTGTTCATATCCAGGACGTTCACCTGAATTCCGAAGCGCAGAATAATATTGGGGGCGCTGTGCGTTCTCTTATCACGAGCCGAAAAGTCGGGTTGATTGGACTTGAGGGGGCTTTCGCTCCGGTCCATTTGTCATCGTTTCGTTCTTTTGCCGATAAAGACGCCACTCGAATCGTGGCCGATTATTTGTTGAAAGAGAACCGGATTTCGGGAGCGGTCCATGCGGCGCTCGTCAGCGAGACGGCTATTCCTTCCCTGGTTGGAGTCGATGATTTTCTTCATTACAACGCCAACGTCGATGCTTACAAACAGTCCCTCCCGCTCAAAAAAGAAATGACAACCCAGTTGAAGCAATCCGAAGCGGCGTTGACGCAAGAGAAAAAAGCCGTTTTTGGGCCCGCGTTGGCCGCTTTTGACGCGAAGGTGCAGGCGTATCGAAATGGATCACTTTCCATGGGGTCGTACCTTCAATTCCTTTCTCAACAGAAGCAAACTATTCCGACGGAGGTGGAGGTATTCCTCGAAGCGTGGCGGACGGAGACCTCGCTGGATTACGCGAAGGTTGAAAAAGAAAGAAACGCTCTCCTGAAAGCGCTCGTCAAAAAAAGTGACAAAACTCAAAGCGCTGAACTCCTCAACGCCAGCATCGCTTATCGGCTGGGACAGATTCGCCACACGGATTTTTATCAAACGCTTCGAACTCTCTGCGAGAAGAACGGGCTCCGGTTAGAGAGTTTCAAGGCGTTCGACGCGTATGTCCAATACGTCCTTCTATCGGACACCATCAATTCCGAAAAACTGTTCCGAAGCGTGAAGAACATGGAAGACGAGGCGTATGCCTCCCTTTCCAAAACAGTGGACGAGAAACGGGTGATGGCCCAATCCGCCGCTCTTCATTTAACCGGGAAGCTGGTTGATTTTTCGCTGACGCCGGACGAGTGGAAAGAATATAAGTCCATCGTCTATAGACCATGGACTATAGACTATAAACTGAATCTTTCTTCGTTTGAAAGGTTTTACCGCGAAGCCGAAGCGCGCGACGCGGCCATAACCGACAATCTTCTCAAGGCGATGGAGAAACAGAATGTTTCCGTCGGTGTTTTGGTGACGGGCGGATTTCATTCTCCGGGAATTGATCAGCGGTTGGCGGACGCCGGCGTTGTTACTCTTTCGTTCGTTCCCAGCGTGACGAAAGTGGACGGTGAGGCCGGGACTTCTTATCTGAGCGCTTTTGTTCAAGAAAAAACCCCTCTGGATCAGTTATTTAAAGGGGAAAAGCTGTTTGTTTCTCCTTCTCCCGTTCAACTGGGATTGACGGCTCCTCTTCAACAGGCCGTGGTTCAACAGAAAATGTCGGGGACGTCGTCTGAAGAAGTGCAGGGGCGTTCCGGCCGGCTCCTTGTCCGGTTTGCCCGGGACCATAAAATTTTGACCGTCGCCTTCGTTTCTTCTCTCTCAGCTGTGGCGGCGGCTTATTGGAGTTTGAGCCAGTTGGGATTTTCGGTCGATCCTCTTTTTGTTGCTCCCATTTTCTTGTTGGTATTGATGTTGTTGTCACTCAGAACGATGACAGGGCGGCCGCTCAAATGGGCCGTGTCGCCGGTCAAAAAACTGCTCATCTTGGCCATGTTGACCGGAGTCCTTGGGAATGGGTTAAGTGCCATCGCGGCTCCGCCTGTGCGGAACAATGTTCCCGCCGCACAAACACAGGGCCAGAATCAGGAAAAAACGACCACCCCGGCCAAATTAAACGCAAACCAATTTGTTGACAAAGTAGCCCAAGGCCTTCTGAATCAGCGCGACCCCAAAACCAAACTTCTTCCCAGCTATTTTGGGTATTCGGAGTATGAAGACGTGTATTTCACCTATGATTTGGCTCATAACGCCATGGAATTCAAGTTGGCCGGACATCAAAGGGAAGCGGAAGAGCTGTTGGATTATGTCGCTGCTCGATTGAAGACGTCGAGGAATGAGGTGGAAGCGAAAAAAGATTTGAATGGTGTGTATGGAATTCGCGTCCAGACCCGCGCCGGAGAAATGGCGGTGGAAGGGGTGGTCAGCGCTATGGACATCCGTTCGCAAGCGCCTCAGGGGCGGGCTTTGCTTGACTATCATGTGGCACCGGGTCCCATGGCGTGGCTGGGGATGGCGTTCCTTCAAGTGAATCCAAAGAAATACCGTACCGAGGCCATTCGTTTGGGAGAGGGTCTTCTCAAAATGCAAGACGCGAATGGCGGAATTCATGATGGGAATCGCTCGCCGACGGCCGTCGATGTTGAGCCTCACATGGGTACGTACGCCTTCTTTAACATGTTGGGCAAGGTCACCCAAAATCCCAAATGGAATGTGGCTGCCGATAAAGCGTGGGTTTGGTTTGAGAAAAATGCCCTCAATAAAGAGAAGGGAACCATTATTCGAGGGATGTCGGATGGGAAGCCGGACACCGTTCACGCGACGGACGTTTATACGTGGTCTATCGCCGAAGCGGCAGATCGGATGGATTTGGACACGATTAAAAAATTGGTGCTGAGGGCGGAACAGAGCCTTGTTGATGTGACCTTTACGCGCCTTGATGGCAAAACCGTGAGAGTCATTCTGCCGGACTTCACTGATCCGGAGGCGGCTCTCATTAAGATGAAACCCGTGGGGGATTCTGACGGGTTCCGCCGTGGCGGGTACCACCCTCTGGGGTGGATCGAAGGGGCGGGCGGGTTCATGCTGATGTACGAAGTGGCGGCAAAAAAGGCATGGGAGGAGGGAGACAAAACGGCCGCCATCGATTATTTAGCCAAAGCAGGTGCGTTACACGCTTCTATCGAACGCGCTTTCAGCATTGATGGGAGAGGAGCCATGGTGGCGCCCTATGCGACAGGTCAATGGGTCGCAACGGGTCACGGTTGGCGGACTCCGGTCTGGCAGAAGTTAGGGGACGGGAGCGCGTCCAGCGCGTGGGTCATTTTCTCCCGGTTTGGGTCTAATCCATTTAAGTTGGGGGAGGAAGAGCAGGTTCTTAAAGCGCTTTCAGGCATCCCGGTGTTGCCGCTCAAGGAACGAGAAGACCGTCTGAGAAAGGCCGTCGGGCATCCTTCCTTTGTGGAAGAAGTTCAAAAAGAATCTCCGGCTGAAAATCCCCCGGTCAAATTGTTTGGAGATGACAGGTATGAGGAGGGGCCGTGGTTCGGGCGCTATAAAACAATCCACGAAGATCAATCGAAAGCCATACTCCAGCATACCTCTCTGCGGGTCACCGTTAAACCTGAGCCATCGTCAACGCTGGCGGATTTGACGGGGTTCACGATCGACGTTATAGGGGAGAATAAACAATTTGTTGTCAGTCTGTATCTCAAGAAATCGGGAGGGAAGTGGGAGGTTGTCGATAAGGGATCGAGCAAAGCGGTCGTGTCCGAGAATTCAAAAGCGGGGGCCGTTTCTGTCGTTATTCCCATGTCCGAAATTAAAGCGAAGACCTCTGTCATCGAGCAGCTTCATGTGCAGACAGGCCAGCAGCTTCACGTGCAGACAGGCCATCCGCAAAGTGAGAAGCAGATGAATCAGTCCAATGTGCGGTCCGGTGTCACGTTTGAAGCGTTTTCAGATAAAAAAGGGGCGGTTGTGCCGCCCTCATCGCCCCGGGCCAAAGCAAAAAAGAACGATGCGCCGCCCCCCGCGGAGCCGTCCTATAAACCCGTGGAAGGAATCAATCCGTTTGGAAAGGGGTCAGAAGGACTTGATACGCCTGAGCAGGAGGCCGAGAAGAGAATCGGCGAATTATTGGGAGGGGCGGAAGATACAGAACCAAAAACAAAACCGGTGACGCCGCCTTCTCGACCTCAGGCGAAACAGGCTGAAGCGGCACCTGCCAGTGGAGCGACGCCTGACAGCAAGGGAAGGCCATTGAATGAATTTTATCAGGGCGCGACGTGGTTTGGCCGATGGATCGATGTCGCGGAAAATTCGGATGTCATATTGCGTCAACAAGCCCTCCGGCTGACAATCAAACCGCCTGAATTAGAAAAACTCACCGGGTTTCATGTGGATGTGAAGGGAGTAGATGAAACGCGCGTCCTCGGCCTGTTCGCGAAGAAGGTGGCCGGAACATGGGTGTTATTCAATGACGATAATGAACCGCTCAAGGGAAGCAAAACGGTCGTCGTTGAAGATGCGAAGAACGGGTCCGTCTCGATTACCATTCCTATAGCGGAAATCAGAGCGAAGACCGATTTTATTACTCAAATTCACGTTCAGACGGGGCAGCAACAGGATGAGGTTGAGTTGAACAAGGCCAACGTGGAGCTGGCGAATGGGAAAGTGACGCTGGAAGTTTTATCTGAGAAAAAAGAAGTTGAGAAAAAGGAAGAGCAGGCACCCAAGAAATCGAATCCGTCGATAAAACAAGACTCGTCGCGTGAGGATCGGGTGACATTAAGGGCCCTTCCCAAACTCGTTGCCAAAGCCGGTGTCTTCTTGTTGATGATGGGCGCGGCGTCCCTCTCATATGCCGGTTCCGAGATCACGCAACAGGCCGTCCCGATTGTGGAGTCGGGCGCGACGGCGTTCGCGCAGGGTGTTGGTTCAACCTTGCCTTCGTTCCAGCCTCTTTTTGGTTTTTCGATCAATTATTGGTGGCTGGGCGGGGTTTTCGTGGCGTTGATTGTCCTGCGCTTACTTTGGGGACGATATCAATCTTATCGGTTCAGGCACGCCCCGGCATTCTCCATTATTATCATGGCCCTCGATAAGAGAACAAAAAGAGCCATTTTCTTAGATGTAACGAATTCCAATCCTCCGGTGGAGATGTCCATTCCTGAGCGGCAGGAATGGCGATTGCAGGCCCAGGCACAAGTGAAAGAATTATTTGAACGGGTAGAACAAGAGGGAAGAAAGGGGCTCTCTTATTTAATACAGCACGCCAGTGAATTCGGATATCTGGAAGTCGAAGCCATTGTCATTTTGTTAATTAAATATCCCAAGATGGACGTCGCGTATCAGATTGGTTTGGCTCAGGCTCTCGCCATTGGACTGCCCCGCCTCAAGACTTCTGAGTTTAATGAAATAAAGAGAGATTTCATCGATCCCATGATCTCCGAAAACCGTATATCCAATCCCGACGCGTTAAAGTTGATTAATGACGCAGTGGAAGAAACCCGGCGTCTCCACACGGGAAAGAGACAAAGAACCATCCCATTTCTGGAACTCCCGAAAACCATTTTGTTGCCGTTTGTGACGGCGTTGGCGATTTTTGGATCCGGCATGGTGGCCTCCGCGCAGGAAGCGGTTCAGGTTGCCTCCAACTCTGTTCTTCCCATTGATTCGTCATTGTCTGCAATGGGGAATTTCGGCTGGATGGCGGCGGTTGCCGTTGTCCCTGTCGCTCTGATCGGATTCGTTGCGTGGCGAAAAATTTTCCATCCAAAGAAAATGGGGGGCCTCGAACAATTGGCGGACGCCATCACTAACGCTTTATTGAATATCAACGGGGATCAACCGAATCAAAACGTGTTGGCGGAGAGCGTGGCCGCTCTGGATCAAGTCGGGCCTGTCGGCGTTGAGGGCGGGAAGGGACTGTTTAATCTTTCCGCTGCGGACAGGGCTGTTGTGATTGATCTAGTCAAGAAAAAATGGAACGAAGCGCCTCGACAATCGATTTCGCTCAATCAAGCGCGATCCGCCTTGTTGCGGTTGGATGGATATGCGTTTAATCCGATGGAAAGTGTGATCGGCGATAGCAATCTCGCTTTGGACGTGAAGGTTCAGGACGAAACGGATATTCCCTTGGCGGTGGCCACCATCAAAGCGGCCCGCGCGTCCATGGGGAACGGGATTCTTTATGTGCCGGTTAAAACTTTGTTGAGTCAATCCTTGAAACAAGCGTTGGGCCCAACGGCCGGCCGCATCGAATTTATCTCCGATGATAACGGTTTCTTTGACGGGAGTATTTACAACCTGGAACTGATGTTAACGGTTCTTGGGTCCGATAAGCTCAAAAACACGCTCATCCACGTTCAGGGCGAATATCGGGTGACGGAGGCCACGTGGGAGTTTTATCGCCAATCGTCTCAACTTCGCCTGGTTGTTCTTGAACTTCTGAACGGGCTCATGCGAGCCGTCGAAGTGGATCGGCCCACGTTGGAGAACATCGACAAAGTCGCTCTCCCGGCCATCTTCGCTTAAGCGACCTCTCTTATTTCTTATCCCGCCATCGGCTCGCTTGCTAAACTTAGGCGCAACCATGAGCCGTCATTTCATCATCGATGGATACAACGCGCTGCACTCAACGCGCCGCTGGGAGGATTTATCCCGCGAGGCGCAGCGGGAGCGGTTTCTCCGGTATTTGGAGGAGAGCCGTCCAACGGGAAGTGAACGCAACACCGTCACGGTTGTTTTTGACGGGTACGCGGCCGCCTTGAAAGGAATCCGTTTGGCGTTGGTTCAACTTGTCTTTTCCTGCGATCGGGACGCGGATACCGTGATTAAAGAACGGGTGTCTGAACTCGCGAACCCGAGAGACGCCGTGGTCGTGACGAACGATCGCGGCATCCACGCGGCGGTGAGAGGGGCCGGAGCCCAGGTGATGTCGTGCGAGGAATTTTTTCTTCTTGGAAATAAAAAAGCGGCTCCTCGCCAGCGTGACACATTGGATCCTCAATCCGCGGAGTCGATTAATCAGGAGCTCAAGCGCCGTTGGAAACTGGATTGACCCGAACCGGTTAAACCCTCTTGAAATAATTTCGGTAAAAGTTGTAAAACCATCTCGACGTTTGTCACACACGTTTGTATTTACTTTAATCGGACACCATGATTCGCGTAAATCGCTTAACAAAAAAATTTGGTCTGACCGTGGCCGTTGACGGCATCGACTTCGAGATTCCCAAAGGCCAGGTCGTTGGTTTCTTAGGCCCCAACGGGGCTGGGAAAACCACGACGATGCGGCTTTTGACCGGTTATCTTCCTCCCGATGAGGGGGAAGCCACTCTCATGGGGCATGACTTACGGACCGATTCTCTTGAGATTCGCCGGCACCTGGGTTATCTTCCCGAAAACAATCCCCTTCCTGACGATATTGAAATCACGGATTTTCTTCATTTCGTCGGCCGCCTGCGCGGGCTTCACGACCTGGAGCATCGAATGACGCGGGTCAAGAGCGTTTTGAAAGCCTGTTCTCTCGAATCCGTTGTCGGACGAAAATTAGGCGAGTTGTCGAAAGGGTTTCGCCAGCGCGTCGGCCTCGCCCAGGCCATTATTCATGACCCGGACATTTTGATTTTGGATGAACCCACCTCCGGCCTGGATCCCAATCAGGTTCAGGAAGTGCGGGAGCTGATTCAAAGCCTTAAAGAAGAGAAAACACTTCTCCTGTCCACTCATATTCTCCACGAAGTCCAACACACCTGCGACCGCGTTATCATTATTAATAAAGGAAAGATCGTGGCGGATGGGTCGCCCTCAGACCTCATGGGAGCCCAGCAGGACGTGACGCGTTTGTTCGTGTCCATGAAGGGCTCTCAAAATGAAATTGAATCGGCCCTTCGGGCGCTGCCGGGCGTGGGGCGGCTCAACGCTCAAAAAAGCGTTGATGGAGTGGAAGACGGATTCATGATCGAGTCGGAGTCGGGGCGCGATTTGCGCGAATCGGTTTTTCATTTGGCGGTTGAGAAGCGCTGGCCCATCTTGTCCTTGCGGCAGGAGCGGTTGAGCCTTGAAGAAGTGTTCCGGGCGCTCACTCAATTCGACAGCGCCGGGGCGGAGGCGCCACCCCATGTCTAAATTTATCGATCTTCGCGTGGTCTGGACCTTGGCCCGGCGGACCTTCAGCCATACCGTCGAATCTCCCATCGCTTTTATCTGCGCGGTTTTCTTTTACGGGTTCATCGGTCTTATTTTCAGCCCTCAGTTTTTCGCTAATAACAACGCCTCGATTGACGGCGTGGGAGCGCTGGCGCCGTGGCTGCTGTGGTTTGTGGTGCCGGCGTTGACGATGGGGCTTATCTCCGATGAGATCCGTTCGGGAACGTTTGAGCATCTGTCGACGCTTCCTCTGCGCGATTGGGAAATTGTGTTGGGGAAATTTAAGGGGTTCGCGTTGTTCGCGTTCTTTTTAATCGGCGGGCTCGTTTTTTATCCTCTTCTCATCGCTTCACTGGCGCATCCGGGCGTCGGTCTCGATTGGGGGGCCAGCCTTGGAACCCTCCTGGGGCTCTTGCTGATTTGTTTCTTTTACGGCGCCATGGGGCTCTTCGCTTCTTCTTTGGCGAAAAATCAAGTCGTGGCGTTTATTCTCGGCGTCATCTTCTGCACGTTTTTCTTCTTTATCGGCCAATTCAGCGGTCTTTTCCCCGGATTTTTGTCTCAGGTGGCTGACTTTCTCGGGGTGGGCGTTCATTTGAACACCTTATCGCGGGGCGTGTTCGATATCCGGGATTTCCTCTATTTTGGCTCGATGACATTCCTGTTTCTTTATTTCTCCGTCATCCGGCTGTCCTCAAGGAGATTTTGATTTATGCCGGGATCCAAAACCATGAAACGAATGCGCCTTAAGAACATGATTTTTTCATGGACCGGCGCCGCTTTGATCGGCGGGATTCTCGCCACGGCGAATTTTATTTTCAGCTATGTCCCTCTCCGGCTTGACGCGTCGAAAGGCCAGCTTTATTCGATTTCGAAAGGAACGAAACAACTGCTCAAGGGCTTGGACGACACGCTCGTCTTTAAAATCGTTTTTTCCGGCGATCTGCCTTCTCCTTATAATTTGAATGAGCAATATGTGCGGGACCTTTTGGGGGAATATCGCCGGGCCTCGCATGGGAAAATCCGGATCGAATATTTGGATCCAGGCAAATCCGCCAAAGCCAGGGAAGAAGCCGTTTATTCCGGGGTGCCGGCGGTTCAACTGGACGTCAGGGCGCGGGACCGGCGCGAGGTGGCCGAAAAATTCATGGGCATCTCCATACAATATGGAGATCAGAAAGAAGTGATCCCGATGGTTCAGGATACGCTGGGGCTTGAGTATGAGATCACAAGCCGCGTTAAGCGGCTGATTAAGCCGGGAAAGGCCAAAATTGGCTTTGTATCGAACGGCGGGTCTCTCAGCCTCTCCAGCAGCACGCTTGAGGCTCTCCAGCAATCGGTGGGACAACTCTACGATGTCGCGTCCGTTGATCTAAAACAGCCTTTTCCGGAAGGACTCAAAGCCCTTTGGATTTTGGGGCCGATGCAAACGCTCGGCGCAGACGAAGTGGCGCAAGTGAAGACGTGGGCGCAAAGCGGAGGGACGTTGGGGCTTTTGATCGACCGGTTTGATGTGAAGCTGGATCAGGCGAAAACCAGCCCGGTTAAAACGGGATTGGAAGATCTTTTGAAAGAGTGGGGAATTGAATTCCGGCCGGCGCTCGTTGTCGACCCGCAGTGCGACCGGATCCAAATTCGATCGCAACAAGGGTATTTCCAGATGATCAATGTCGTGGATTATCCGTATATTCCGCTTGTCACCGACATTAATCGCGACAACCCCGCCACCAAGCCGATTGACCGGCTTTCGTTGTCGTTTGTTTCGCCGCTTTTTGTCGAAAAAGAAATCGCCGGCTTGCGTACCACGCCGCTCGCCCGGACGTCCAAGTTCAGTTGGTTGGACGCCAATCCATTTTTTGTTTCACCCTTACAGCGCCGCGTGAAACCCCCCGAAGCCGCCCAGGGGCCTTTTAACGCCGGGCTTCTCATTGAAGGGGCTCCCATGCAGGAATCGGGCCAGCCGGGGAAATCCATGCGCGTCATCGTCTTTGGAAGTTCTAAATTTATTCGCTCCGATTATCCGCAGCAGAATTCCAACCTGGCGATGTTCACGAATCTCCTGGATTGGTCCGTGCAGGATGAAATTCTTCTTTCGATCCGATCCAAAGAGTCCGCGTTTCATCCGCTTAAGTCCTTGTCTGATCCGGCGCGCGTTGGGATTAAAGGATTGATGATTTTTGTGCTGCCGCTCTTGTCCTTGTTGGTAGGGTTTGTGATTTGGTTTCGGCAGCGAACTCGCCGCGCCCTGTTGCCGCTCCGCTATAGGGAGGGCGCGTGACCTCAGGAAAGAAGCTCGTTCTCCTTCTTTCGGTTTTCATCGCGCTCGTGGGGGCGTCCGTTGTTCTTCTCGTCGTCGGGAAACCGATGGCCAAAAACGCGAATCCGTTAAGGGATGTTCAGCCCACCGATTTACAGAAAATTGTGATTGAGAACCGCGCCCTGCCTCTGGCGGTGACGTTGGAACAGAAAAACGGCGTTTGGCGATTGACGTCGCCCCTGGTTGATGAGACGGAAGAAGGGACGGTGAAAGACTTGACGTCCCGGCTCCGGACGTTTTCCGTCGGTTCGAGTATTTCCGATAAGAAGGATAAGCATCAGCGGTTCAAGGTGAACGAAGAAGACGCCACGCGGGTTCAAGTCACCATCTCCGGGAAAAACGTTCCGGTGTTAAACGCCTATGTCGGGAAGATGGCGGATGGATTTAATGACAGTTATCTTCGTTTCTCCGGAGAGGATTCGGTTCGAGTGGCGTTTGGCCTGCCCGGATATGTGTTGGCGCAAACCGCGAACGCGTACCGGCTAAAGACATTGTTTCCTGATGCTCAAGCGGACGTTCGCCAGGTTCGACTCCAGTCAGGCAAGACGTCCTATTCGTTCTCTCATTCCAGCCAAACCTGGAGCGCTGACGGCTCCACGCGTCCGGTGGAGGGAACGTTGATGAATCAACTCTTCTTGCGGTTAAATGAAATTCGAGTGGTTGAGTTTCAAGACAGCACCGCGACGGCGCCTTCCACTGGGTTCGATCAGCCGTTTATGTCGATCACGATTGAAACCACGGTCCAGAAGACGACGGTGTTCGGGAATGCGTTGCCTGTGCCGAAGGGCCAGGAGGGGCAACAAAAGCGTTACGCGAAGACGGAAAGCCGGGATGCCCTCTTTCTTGTTTCGGCTCCCTCCGTTGCTAACCTCGTAAACCTCTTAAAGTCGTTCCCGAACAAATAGCCGTATCTCTTCCCTTTCGGCGTTCCGGCGTGTTGTGGTACAATAGCGCCTCTTCCATAAAAAAGTAACCCTCTCTGGTGGTCGTAGCTCAACTGGTTAGAGCGCGAGGTTGTGGACCTCGAGGCTGCGGGTTCAAGTCCCGTCGATCACCCGTCTTCGCCGAAGGCGAAGGGGAACTCTATTTTTGATATAGTTTTACCTGCCGAAAACAAGGTGTTAAATCTGAGTCGTCAGTTCGTTCGAGGGCTTCCATCACCACATCTTTTCGCCGATTATTTAATCTCACGTGTTCGCTTCTTGAAATCGCTTGGATCTGGTTTCATCGAACTCTCTTTGAGCGGGGCGCGCCCCGTCTTGATTCCAATTCCCCCTGTAAAATTTTGATCTTCGGCTATTGCGGGTTGGGAGACATGATTTTCCTTCTGCCGACCATCCGAGCCGTCCGGCGAGGCTTTCCCAAAGCCGCCATCACTCTCGTCACAGGCCCTTATTCTTCCGCGCACGAATTGGTTCAGATGGGATCCGACGTTGACGACATGCGTATTATTGATTGGACGCAGGCGTCGATTTGGGGGCGGATTAAAACGTGTCTCCGTCTTCGCGCCGCCCGGTTTGACGCGTGCCTCGTCAGCTATCCCAATCCGGTTCGTTTTTTCCTTCCGGCGTTGGCGAACATTCCCATACGGATCGGCCATTGCCGGAAACCGTCATACCGGTGGAGCCTGGCTCAGGGGATTCAACGCTTCCGGCATTGGGTTCGCTTTAATTTTCTTTCAGAGGAATTCTATCGCCGGGTTTTATTCAATCAACCCGTTTGGATCGATGTTCCCCAGTCCGACGAACACGACATAGGGAAATCGCTTCGAATGGCGGCGGCGCTGGGAGTGTCGAAAGAATTGTTGTTTCTTCGCCCCGGCGTCGAAGTCCCGGCGGAAGCGAATTCTTTTGTGTCAGCGTTTTTGGCGAAGAAGGGACTCTCTCCGCAAACGAAATTCGTGGGGTTTAGTTTGGGCGTGAGTGCGGGGATGGAATGGAAGAGGTGGGAGACGAAACGAGTGGCGGAGCTCCTGGAGCGGCTTGAAAATCAATATGGGCTTCCCGCCCTTCTCATCGGTTCACCAATGGAAAAAGGCCTCGAAGAGGAATTCCGGCGGTATTATCATCGGTCCATCGTGAGCGCCATGGGAGAGACCAACGTGATGGAAGTGGCGGCACTCCTCAGCCGCTGTTCCGTTTTTATATCGAACGACTCGGGTCCCTCGAAACTCGCGATGGCGATTGGAGTGCCGACGGCCATTCTCTGGGGGCCGTCTGACCGGATCGGCGCCGGACCCTGGGAAGAAGGACGCCACCTCACCGTTCATAACGGAACGCCCTGCAGCCCCTGTTACGCGGCGGGGCTTAAGAAAGTGGGAAAGGGTGTCATCAATTTCGAAAATTGCGGCCATCGAGCCTGTTTAACTAAGCTCTCTGTTGAAGAGGTGTTAAATCAGATAAAATCCTGGATGGACCAATCCCTTGTTTAAAAAGTATTTCAACACATTTCTAAGCCGCTTCTCCTATCACAACAGGCTGCTTAAGCCGTTGAATAAACCCAACCTGTTCGCCATTGAATCCACCAGCCTCTGCAATTTGGCCTGCGTGATGTGCCCGTACCCCATCATGGAAAGGTCCAAGGGGTTTATGAACGAGGCGCTGTTTAAGAAAATCGTCGATCAATGGTCAGGCACGTCCTATCTCGTCCGGCTTCATAATCTTGGAGAACCGCTGTTGGACAAGCGAATGGTTCACTTGATTGATTACGCCGCCTCCCGCGGCGTTCGTGTCGAGATTTCAACCAATTGCACGGCGTTGTCCGAAGAGCGCGGCCGGGAATTGCTTCAATCGAAGCTGACTCAAATCATCTGTTCCATCGACGGCGCCTCCAAGGAAACGTACGAGCACATTCGCAAGAACGCGGACTTCGATCGGGTCGTCGGCCATTTGCATACCTTTTTCCGCCAGAAGCATGAGCTTAAATCGCGCGTCCGCGTGGTTCTTCAAATTATTCTTATGAATGAAACCGTGGGAGAAGTGGATCGGTTTATCGAACAGTGGGACCCGGAAAGAAGGCATTGTGGACGAAATCCGCATCAAGCGGTTCAGCACGTGGGCGAGCCAGGTGGAGAAGATCGGCGGGCTGGCCAATCAGGATCTTCGGTATTACCCCGCCAAGGAAGCGCGGCGGGTCCCGTGCCTGTATTTATGGGAATCCGTTGTGATTCTCCAGGATGGGCGCGTTGTCCCCTGCTGTTTTGACTACGAAGGGAAAATCACGCTCGGAGATCTGAACAAAGAGAGTTTGGAGGCCATTTGGCACGGGGAGAAAATGCGGGAGCTCCGGCGTCAGCATGTGGAGGGAAACTTTAACAACGAATTGTGCCGGGCCTGCCAGGAATATCCGAGGTCCACGTATCAATATTTCTATCCGATGAACCGCGCCGGCCTCCACAGCTTATGGACATGGATCCAAATTCTTCTCGGGAAGAAACAAATCGTTGAAAATATTCCCGTCGACATCACCCCGCCCTGATGCCCTTGAATAAAAGTGTTTGGATGGTTTTTGTGGGCGCTCTTCTTGTGCGGGGAACCATTTTGATGATGTACACGGATAACGTCGGGTGGGCCAGTTCCAGCATGATGTTTGTGGATGTGGCCCGGCACGTGGTGGAAGGCAAGGGGCTTGGATACGACGACGTCGTCAAACGGGAATTCCAGGCGACTCTGGCGGCCCGCCATGACAACAAATGGATTGATATCGACGACTTCCTCAAGCTCCGCTCCTCCGCGCCTGAGGCGTATCAACCGTACCGGGGCCGCTCGCCGGGCTATATTCTGTTCCTCTCGCTCGTTTTTTTTCTGACGGGATCCATGAAGGTCTTTTTTCCTCGGTTGATCCAAATCATTCTCAACGCTTCCCTTTGTTTCGCTCTCTATTCAATGGGGAAACAACTGTGGTCTCATCGCGTGGGCCTTTGGGCCGCGATTCTTTTCGCCTGTTGGGTGCCTCAGGCGCTGGTGTCTGTCATGGTGGGGCATGACGGGCTGATCCCATTCTTTGTCGGACTCTCTCTCTTCGCCTTCACCAAGACGTTGGCTGATTTTTCCTGGTCTCGCGTGGCGTGGTGCGCCGTTCTGGTGGGTCTCGGGATCAATGTCCGGGAATCATGTCTCTTGTTGGCGGGCCTTTTTGTCGTCGGATGGCTGGTTCTTTTTCCGCTGCGCGCGTCGATGGGAAAACTTCTTCTCTTCGTGGCGCTGATTGCCGGAAGCCTGCTGCCGTGGTCGCTGTGGAATAAATCACATGTGGGCCGGTTTATGTTTCTGATCCCCCATCAAGGGGTGTCTCTCCTGGATGGGATTGCCGATGCGGACGCGTTTAATCAATTCGGCCTTCGAGAATTGGACGGAACGTACCATTGGGACCGGTTGGTCCAACAAAAATATGGAGCGGAGGCGCCGACCATTCGAAGCGTCGAATACAACGACGCGTTGATGACGGAAGCCAGAAGAATTATCCGCCAAAACCCGGCGTGGTACGCAAAGAGCGTTTTGAAACGGGTGGTTCAGTTCACGGTTCTGCCGTGGAGCATGTGGCAGCTTCTGGCATCAGAGCCGCAATGGTCCACGTTCAAAGCCGCCGGAGGCACGTTGACGCGCTACATCAAAGATTATCCCGCTCCCTTCTTCTTCCGGATTTTTGGGAAAGCCGTGGAGGGAGGGCTCTTTATCCTGTTCGTGGCCGGGTTGGCTCTTGAGAGGAAGCGGTGGAGAGAAATGATGGTCTTCGCGGCGGTTCCGTTGATAACGATTTTTAGTTTGGCGCCGATGAAAATCCAACCTTCGTATATTGTTCCGATGCAGATCCCGTATTTTCTTCTCGCGGCGGCGTTGCTGGCCCGTTGGTGGCGTCCCGGAGATCCGGCCCCCGGAAATCCGGTTCCCGGAGCATCGGCATGAAAACGATTGCCGTCACCATTCCTTTTGGAATGTCAGCCCGGAATCTCCTTCGGTCCGATTTCTTTAAAACGATGAAAGATAAAAGCCGGGTTGTTATTTTTTCTCCTTTTTCCACCGACGCGGCGTTCCGTCAGGAATTCGGCGGGGAACATGTGTTTTTTGAACCGTTGGAGTTTAAGTCCGGTCTGTTGGAAAAAGTGGTTCGGCGGATTGTGGATCCCGTTGAGACGTGGGCGTTCACCAAGCGAACACAGATTAAAACATTGCTCATCTATCGGGATTGGTTGAGAGCGCAACGCCCGCTTCGTTATCTTCGAATTCGTTTGCTGGCCCTTCTCTTCGGGAACCGATGTTTTGTCGGGCCGCTCCGGCTTCTTTATCGGCGGCTCCTGCGGCATGACGCTTACGCGCAGGTGTTTTCTCGATATAACGTCGACCTCCTTTTCGTGACGCATCTTTTCAATTTGGCGGATCAACAAGTGGCGGTGAGCGCTCGTGATGCCGGTGTCCCCATCATCGGCATGCCGCACAGTTGGGACAATTTAACGTCCAAATCGGGAATCCGGCAGGGCACGAACCCCGATCCGGGGCGGACAATTCCGGTTCGGTTCGATCGCATGATAGTGTGGAATGGCATCCAGCGCCAGGAATTGAAAGATTACTATGGTTATAAAGACGATGAGATTTTTACGAGCGGTATTCCCCAGTTTGACGCGTACGCTCGCCGGGAGAAAATATTAACTCGAAGTGAGTTTCTAAAACAAGCGGGGGGCGATCCTCAGAAAAAAACGATTCTTTACGCGGCCGGGACGCCGCAGTACATGAGGCATCAAGATGAGGTTGTCGATGTTTTGATTGAGATTGTCCGGAGCGGGCGGTTGCCAGAGCCGGTCCAACTCGTGGTTCGCCATCACCCCAATCGAATGGCCATTGAATCTCTGAAGAGCCTTGAAGCCAAGTACAAGAACGATCCATCGATCATTTTCTCTCATCCTCCGCTTCTCTACACGGCGCTCTCCGACCGCGTTTGGACCGCCGGGCGCGGCGACGAATACGATCTGGCCCATACGCTGGCCGCCTCCGATGTCGTGATCACGATGGCCTCCACCATCACGTTGGATGCGTCGGCGTTCGACCGTCCTATTATCAACATTGTTTTCGACGGGCGGAAAGAGGAGCCGTACTTCGATTCATTGAAAAAGACCATGGAGTTCACGCATTACGCCAAGATCACGGAGACGGGAGCCTTTGTCAGCGTCCATAACGCCGGCGAATTGGAAGCCGCGCTGTCTCGTTATTTGTCGAACCCCGGTTTTGAATCGCGAGAGCGGGCCACGCTCCTTAAACGGGTGACCGGCGCGGTGGATGGGTTGGCGGGAAAACGAATCGGAGAATTTCTGCTAGACTTCGTCCGTTAGACTTCGTCTGAAAGACTTCGTCTGTAAGACTTCGCGTCACAACGGCTGAAAAAATAAAAGAGGCGGTTTTATCAACATGAAGAAATTGCATCTAGGGTGTGGATTTCAAATTTTGCCCGGGTATGTGAACGTGGACAAAGGAAAAATCGACGGGGTGGACGTGGTTCATGATCTCAACGTGATGCCCTGGCCGTTTCCAGCGAACGAATTTGATGAAATTCTATTGAGTCATGTGTTGGAGCACTTGCCGCACACCCTTCCAGCGATGGAAGAGCTGTGGCGGGTGTCGAAACCGGGGGCCAAAGTGACGATTCGAGTCCCGTTTTGGAATAGTTTCCATGCGTTTCGGGACCCCACTCATTACCGAACGTTTCACGGCGAATCGTTTGATTTTTACGATCCGGAGAAACCTCTTAACCATCGCTGCTCGTACTACACGCACGCCCGGTTCAAGGTTCAGCGAAAGGATTATTGCGTCAGTTTAAAAGGCGGGCGGGACGACAGCGGGTGGTATCTCATCAAATCGCCGGTTTTGAAATGGATTCTGGAGCGGTTGGCCCGGCACATCTGCGGAATCATCTATTTTATTGACGTCGACCTCATCGCCATCAAGTAAGGCGTTGACGGAAAAGTTGGGGTCAAACGCCGCCTCATTTGATACCATGCGTGTCCATTTTTATGGCCTGCATTGGAGATGGGTTTCGGGCCGCTAGCTCAATTGGCAGAGCAGGTCCCTCTTAAGGACAAGGTTCCCGGTTCGATTCCGGGGCGGCCCAGNNCCAGCACATTTTTCGAAGTCAGTTTTGTTGTCTTTATGCGCCCGTAGCTCAGCTGGAAGAGCGTCTGGCTTCGAACCAGTAGGTCGCAGGTTCGAGTCCTGCCGGGCGCAAATTTGGGCAGGCCCTACGCTGCGAGACGCGTAGGACCGCGTCGGTGTCTAATTATGGCTTTTAAGGATACCGGGCAGGTGGCAGTTCGACTCCCTTCGGTCGCTCACTGCGAGCAGGCTTGCCCTGAGCGAGCGAAGCGAGTCGAAGGGCAGGTGGCGGAACTGGCAGACGCGCGAGGCTTAGGACCTCGTGCCCGCAAGGGCTTATGGGTTCAACTCCCTTCCTGCCCAGCTCCTGAAATTTCAGGGCTTCTCACTAAATTAAACATAAAAGGTCTTCATTACTATGGTTCTAGGATTATCAAACGATATAAAAGTCAAAATCGATTCAGAAAAAGAGTGCGTTCAGAAAGTTTCCGTTGAGCTCCCCGCGTCAAAAGTCAAAGAAACCATCGAAAAAGCTTTCGCCTCTGTTCAAGCGAAGGCCAAAGTCCCCGGGTTTCGCCCTGGGAAGACGCCGATCGAGCTGATTAAGAAAACATTCCAGGATGCGGCCTATGCCCAGGCTCAAGACGATCTCTTAAGAGAAGGGGTCCTGGAAGCCATGAAGGTTAAAAAAATCAACGCCATCCAGACGCCGGTGGTTCATACCGCTCATTTCACGCCGGACAAACCATTCCATTTTGAATTCACTGTTGAAGTGGCTCCCACCTTTAAGGTGGCTCCCTATAAAGGGTTGAAGCTGACGCGAAAAAGCGACGTCCTTAAAGATGAAGATGTGGAAAAGACCCTTAAGCAGTTGCTGGAGTCCAACGCGTCTCTCACTGAATCAAAAGCGGAGACCTTGAGTTCGACTCATTTCGCCGTTATTGATTACGAGGGGTTTTTGGACGGGAAGCCCATGGAAGGGGCCAAGGCCGAGAATTTTCTGATTGATATGTCGGCTCCACAAGCCATCGCCGGGTTGGCCGAAGGCCTTCAAGGAGCCAAGCCGGGAGAGACCAAAGAGGTCACGGTCAAATTCCCAGCCGATTCGCCCTCCGTCGATCTGGCCGGGAAAGAAGCTGTTTTTAAGGTGAAGCTGAACGCCATTAAAGAGAAACAACTCCGCGCTCTGGATGATGAGTTCGCGAAAGATATGGGGCTCAAATCTCTCGAGGAATTAAAGGGGAAAGTGAGAGAGACGCTGGAGAAAGACAAGAAGCAGGCCAGCCGCCGCGATTTGGAGAATCAGGTCATCGAAAAGCTGGTGGAGGATAACAAGTTCTTCGTTCCGGCGAGCCTCGTGGAACGCCAGGTGGAGCATTTGAAGAGTCAGCAAAAAAAACGGATGGCCGGCCAGGGGACGGCGGAAGCCGATCTGGATAAAATGCTGGAAGGGCACGCCGCCGAGCTCAAAGTGAGAGCGGAAAAAGAAGTGCGGTTGGTTTACGTCCTAAGCACCATCGGCGAAGCCGAAAAAATTGATGTTACGGAAGACGAATTATCAAATAAAATCAACGAGATCGTCAAAGGATCGGGGGCGCCGTCGGCGGGGTCGCCGTCAGCGAAGGAAATGGAAAAGACCATACGAGAGACGTATCTCGACAGCATTCATTCCCAACTCAAAGACGAGAAGCTTTTTGATTGGCTGATTTCCCAGGCGAAGATCAAAGAGTCAACCGGAGGCGCAGCATGATCATACCGTCAGTTATCGAACGATGGAATCAGGGGGCGGTGGTCGGCTACGACATTTTCTCCCGCCTTCTCAGAGATCGGATTATCTTTGTCGGCGGATTCGGTGGCGCCGTGACGACGGATTCCGCCAACTTGATCATCGCCCAGCTTCTTTATTTGGAAGCGGAAGACCCGGACAAGGAGATCAATCTCTATATCAACTCGCCGGGTGGCATGGTGACGGCGGGGTTGGCCGTTTATGACACGATGCAGTTTATTCATTCTCCGATCGTCACTATTTGCATGGGGATGGCGATGTCGTTTGGGGCCGTTTTGCTCACGGCGGGATCCAAGGGGAAGCGCTTCGCGCTTCCGAATTCCCGCGTGATGATTCATCAGCCGCTCCTCATGGGCGGCGGCCTCTCGGGCCAAGCGACCGACATTAAAATCGAGGCGGAAGCGCTGGTGAAAACGAAGGACCGGTTGACGGAGATCATCGCCAAACACACGAATCAGAAGTCGGAAAAGGTGCGGGCCGATATGGAACGGAATTTCTATATGTCCGCCGAAGAAGCCAAAGCATACGGTATAATTGACGAGGTCATCACGCCTCGGAAACTTTTAAGCCTCGGCAAGAGTTAAACTTAAGCAAGTGGGGTCATAGACGTGGAAACTCCGTTTGGAACACCCGATTCACCGACATGCGTTTTTTGCTCGAAAGGGAAAGCGGATGGGCTGAAGCTCATCGGCGGCCAGGGAACCTATGTGTGCGAAGAGTGTATTCGCAATTCCCACGCCCTTCTTCAGCGAATCAACGAGGAAGAACAGCGGCACGCCATCCGGACGTTGCCCCGGCCGACCCAGATCAAAACCGCTTTGGACGAATACGTTGTCGGCCAGGAGAAGGCCAAGCGGACCCTTTCCGTGGCGGTGTACAATCACTATCGCCGGGCTGAGCTGATTGATAAATCCGGGCGCGGGTCGAAAAACGACGTTGAACTCAGCAAATCCAATATTCTCTTGGTCGGGCCGACGGGGACGGGGAAAACCCTGCTCGCGCAAACGCTGGCCCGGCTTCTGCATGTTCCTTTTGCCATCGCGGACGCCACTGTTTTGACGGAGGCCGGTTACGTCGGCGAAGACGTCGAAAACATTATTCTTCGGCTTCTGCAGTCGGCTTCTTTTGACGTGAAGCGGGCGGAGCGGGGGATCGTTTATATCGACGAGATCGACAAGATTTCGCGGAAATCCGATTCGCCCTCCATCACGCGGGATGTCTCAGGTGAAGGCGTTCAGCAGGCGCTGCTCAAAATTTTGGAAGGGACGGTGGCCTCGGTGCCGCCTCAAGGCGGCCGTAAACATCCGCAACAAGAATACATTCAGGTGGATACGACCCACATTCTGTTTATTTGCGGCGGAGCGTTCGAAGGGCTTGAACCCATTATTAATAAACGCATCGGCAAACAGGGGCTGGGATTCGGCGCGGAACTCCAGCCTGCAAAGCGGTCGGTCGAATCCAATTTGATTAAGCATGTTCAGCCGGAAGATTTAACGGCCTATGGTCTCATCCCGGAGTTGGTGGGACGCCTGCCGGTCATCACAACGCTGGAACCGCTGGCCCTTGGGTCGTTGATGGATATTTTAACCCGGCCCAAAAATGCCCTGGTCAAACAATTTATGAAAATGTTCCGTCTCGAAGGCGTGGATCTTGAGATTACGGAGTCCGCCATTAAAGAGATCGCCGCGATCGCCTTGAAGCGGGGCTCCGGCGCCCGCGGACTTCGGTCGATTGTCGAAGAACTGACAATGGATCTCATGTATGAACTGCCTGAACAGAAGAATTTAAAGAAAGTCATTCTGGATGAAGCTGTCGTCAGGAAAGAAAAACTTCCCATCCGGCTTTACGGCGAAGCGGATAAGCAATCTGCCTAACGGGCAGACGGCGCACTCCCCTTGTCGAACCGTTCACATTAAAAGCCAGAACATGAAAGAAAACCAAAAGCCGTTATTGTTGAATCTTCCACTTCTCCCGATTCGAGATCGGGTCGTCTTCCCTCACGTTCAAATTTCCCTGGTCGTCGGGCGGGAGCGTTCCGTTCGCGCCGTTCAAAAAGCCGCCGCCGGAGACCATCTGATTTTTATCGTCGCTCAGCGGCAGGGGAAAGTGGAAGAACCGCATCGCGACGATCTTTTTGAGTATGGGACCGTGGCGGAAGTGCTTCAATCCATGACGATGCCTGAAGGGCTTCTTCGCGTTCGGATCATCGGACGCCACCGGGCGAAGCTGCTGGATTTGTCTCTGAAAGAGGGATGTTTGATGGGGGATATCCAATCGGTGGAGGTTCCCTCTTTGGACGATGAAAAACCTCTTGAGATGGAAGCGCTTCGCCGGATGGTCCTTCGCCAATTTGTCGAATACGCGAAAAAAACAGGCCGCGTCACGGATGAATTCATCGCCATCGTGTCCAAAACGACGTCTCTGGATACCATGTGCGATTTGATCAGCGACACCCTCCTCATCAGCATCGAGGAAAAACAAGACATGATTGAGACGGCGTCTCTTCCAAGCCGGATGTCGCGACTCATTGAATTGTTGAACTCGGAAATCGAGATTTTAAATTTGGAACGAAAAATCCAGTCTCGCGTGCAACGCCAAATCGACAAGAATCAAAAAGAATATTACTTGAACGAGCAAATGCGGGCGATCCAGAAGGAACTTAAGCAGAAGGATGACGTCGGCCAGGAATTGGACGAGTTTCGCGAGAAGATCAAGAGCTCGAAAATGGGCGCCGACGTGGAAGAGATGGCGCTCAAAGAAGCGGGCCGCCTTGAAAAAATGATGCCGTTTTCACCCGAGGCCACGGTCGTTCGGACGTATTTGGATTGGCTCGTGGCCATGCCGTGGACCCGTCGATCGAAGGACCGGCTGGACGTGGCTGAGGCTCGCACCATTCTTGAAGCCGATCATTTAGGTCTGGAGAAACCCAAAGAGCGGCTTTTGGAATACATGGCCGTGTTGAAATTAACGCAGGCCATCAAAGGGCCTGTCCTGTGCTTTGTGGGGCCGGCCGGCACCGGGAAAACCTCTCTCGCGAAATCGTTGGCGAAAGCCATGGGGCGCGAATTTTTCCGGATTTCGCTGGGCGGGGTTCGGGATGAGGCGGAGATCCGGGGCCATCGACGGACCTACATCGGGGCTCTTCCGGGGCGGCTTGTTCAGGCCTTGAAGAAAGTGAATTCAAAAAACCCCGTTATTCTCTTGGACGAAATCGACAAGATGGGCTCGGATTGGCGGGGAGACCCCGCGGCCGCGCTTCTTGAAGTGTTGGACCCGGAACAAAACAAAAATTTTATCGACCACTATTTGGATGTGGGGTTTGATTTGTCGGAAGTGATATTCATCGCGACGGCCAACTCTCTCTACACCGTTCCCAATACGCTTTTGGACCGGTTGGAAGTGATTCGTTTCTCCTCCTACACGACCGATGAAAAGGCGGCGATTGCCGAAAAATTCCTTCTTCCCAAAGAATTGGAAGAACACGGCCTCCCGGCTCATTCCATTCGAATTGAAGAAGAAGCCATGCGAAAGATGATCCATCACTACACGCAGGAGGCCGGCGTTCGAGGGCTCCAGCGGAAAATCGCGCAGGTGTGCCGGAAAGTCGCTGTTGAATGTGTTCAGGGGGCGGAAGAGAGCGTTAAAACAAAGTCCATTGTTATCCGCTTGAACGATCTGGCCCATTATTTAGGGACGCCTGAATTCACGAAAGAGAAAATCACCATGAACGCGGTGGGAGTCGCGACGGGGCTCGCTTGGACCGAGCATGGGGGGGAAGTGTTGACGGTTGAAGTGTCCGTGACGCCGGGCCAGGGAAAAATTCTTCTGACGGGGAAGTTGGGAGAGGTGATGCGGGAATCCGCTCAGGCGGCGCTTTCACTGGTTAAATCTCTGTCGAAAAAATTTCATATCTCTGAGTCGTCCTTCAAGAAAAAAGATATCCATGTTCATGTGCCCGAAGGGGCCGTTCCGAAAGACGGGCCGTCGGCGGGGATCGCTTTGGCCACCGCCATTTTGTCGGCCATGACAGGGCGGGCCGTCATGAAGGACGTGGCGATGACGGGCGAGGTGACGCTGGGAGGCCGGGTGCTTCCGGTGGGAGGGCTTAAAGAGAAAGTGATCGCCGGCGTTCACGAGGGGATTAAAACGATTCTATTTCCCGAGGCCAATAAAAAAGATTTACCCGACATCCCGGACACTATTTTGAAACGAGTGAAATTGGTGCCGGTTCGGACGTTCGCGGATGTGACTCTGGTGGCGTTACAGCCGCTCACGGGCAAGCACGCGGTTCCTCAGCGAAAGTCCGTTTCACTTTCTAGGACCAATTGATTTCTTGCCGTCGCATTCAGTGACGGCGCGACCCATTCACTAAATAATAAAGGAGACAAAAATCCATGAAAAAGTACCACCTGCTCACACCCGGGCCGACCCCCATTCCGCCGAATGTGGCGGCCAAATCAGCCGAACCGATCCTCCACCACCGGACGAAAGAATTTTCCGCTATCTTCAATTCCGTCCAGGAAGGATTGAAGTACGTCTTCCAGACGAAGAACGATGTGTTGGTGATCATGGGGTCTGGAACGGCGGCCATGGAAGCGGCCGTCGCCAATACGACCTCCGCCGGAGATAAGGTGCTCGTGTGCAGCGTGGGGTCTTTTGGTGAGAGATGGGCCAAGTTGTGCCAGGCCTACGGCGTGGATGCCGAGGTGATTCGCGAGGAATCGGGAATGCCGGTCAACCCGCAGAAAGTTCAGGACGCCCTCAAGAAAAACCCCGCCATCAAGGCGGTGTTTCTCCAACATACGGAAACGTCGGCGGGGACCGTGAATGATTTGAAAACGATTGGAAAAATCGTGAGCGAGACGCCCGCCATTTTGGTCGTGGACGCGATTTCCGGGTTGGGGGGCGAAGAACTCCGAATGGACGAGTGGAATTTGGACGTGGTGGTGTCCGGTTCCCAGAAAGGGCTCATGACGGCGCCCGGCCTTTCCATGGCGTCCTTGTCCCCAAAAGGATGGAAAGCGGTTGAGACGTCCAAACACCCCAAGTTTTACTGGGACTTCAAACGAATCAAGAAGTCGATCCCCGATGGCGAAACGCCGTGGACCCCGGCGGTGACGTTGCTCCAGTCGCTCAATGAAGCTCTCCGAATGATCAAAGAAGAGACCATCGAAAAAGTGTGGGAGAAACACCGGCGCATGGCCAAAGCGGCGCAGGCGGGGGTCAAAGCGCTGGGTTTTTCGCTTCTCTCCTCTCAGCCCTGTTCCGTGCTCACGGCGGCCAAATTACCCGAGGGGTTTGACGGCGGTCTATTGATCAAAAAAATGTTGAACGATTATGGCGTTTCGGTGGCCGGCGGACAAGACAACTTGAAAGGCAAGATTTTTCGATTGGCTCACATGGGCTATATCGATGCTTTCGATCTGGTGGTCGGCTTCACGGCCCTCGAAAAAACACTTGGAAACATGGGATATAAAATTCCGGCGCCGGGCAAAGCGGCGATGGAAGCGGCGACAGCACTGGTTTAAACTAATAAAGGTGGAAATATATGATCAAAGTTCTTGTTTCAGATCCAATTGAAAAAGAGGGGTTAGCGCCTCTCCTCGACAATCCAAAATTCGAAGTGACGATTAAGACGGGGTTAAAGCCCGAAGAGCTCTTGAGAGAAGTGAGCTCCGCGGAAGTCCTGTTGGTCCGCTCCGAAACCAAGGTCACCCCGACGGTTCTTGAGTCCGGGAAGAATTTGAAATTGGTGGGCCGTGCCGGCGTGGGCGTGGATAATATTGATCTCGCCGCCGCCTCCAAGCAAGGCGTGATCGTGATGAACGTGCCGGGAGGCAATACCGTCTCCGCCGCGGAACACACGGTGAGCCTTATGATGGCGATGGCTCATAACGTGGCGCAAGCCGATGCCACGATGAAACAGGAACGGTGGGACCGAAAAAAGTTTATGGGGTCTGAGCTCGTTGGCAAAACGCTTGGGCTTCTGGGGCTTGGACGGGTCGGACGCGAAGTGGCCACACGGGCCTTGGGGCTTGAGATGCAAATCATCGCCCATGATCCGATGGCCGATCCCGATTGGTGCCGGTTGGTCGGCGTGAAACTCGTTCCGGCGGAACAGGTGATCGCCGAAGCAGACTTTATTTCCTGCCATGTGCCTTTGACCGCGGCGACGAAGAATATGATCGATGCCAAAACAATCGCGAAGATGAAAAAGGGCGTTCGCATTATCAATTGCGCCCGCGGCGGGGTTGTTGACGAGAAAGCGCTCCTGGAGGCCTTGAACAGCGGCCACGTGAAAGGAGCGGCGCTGGACGTGTTTGAAAGCGAGCCGCCCAAATCATTCGATTTGATTAAGCATCCGAACGTGGTGGCCACGCCGCATCTGGGCGCATCGACGGAAGAAGCGCAGAGCAAAGTGGCCGTTCAACTGGCGGAAGCCGTGGTTGAGTTTTATGAGAAAGGCGTGGCTCGAAACGCTCTGAACCTGCCGGCGGGACTTCCCCCGGCGGTCAAACCGTATCTTCTTTTGGCCAAGCGGTTGGGGAGCTTCGTCGGACAGATTGTCGACGGTCCCATCAAAAAGGTGACGATCACGGGGGCTGGGACACTCAGCCGCCACAACGTGGCTCCGCTCACGGCGGAGGCGGTGGCCGGACTTCTTTCGGCGAAAACGTCAGGCGTCACATCCGTGAACGCGCTCGGGAAAGCCAAGGATTTCGGTCTTGACGTGATTGAGGTGGCGACGCCGGATTCCAAAGAATACACGGCGCTCCTGATCATTGATATTGAGACGGCCAAACATCGCCGTCGCGTGTCGGGGACGATTTTCAACACGGATCAGACCCGTCTCGTTCAAATCGATGATTTGAGCGTGGATATCGTTCCGGAAGGCCATATGATCGTTCTCACGAACGTGGACCGGCCCGGCGTGGTGGGTTTTATCGGGACCATTCTGGCGGCCTCCAATATCAATATCGCCGGTTATGAAGTGGGACGTCGAGCGGCGGGCGGAGAAGCGGTGTCCATCATTACGGTCGACGAAAAAGTGCCGGAGCCGATACTGGCCGCCATCCGGACCAACGCGTTGATTCTTGACGTTCGGTCAGTGCATATCTAAAATTTTCGTTTACGGGGGAGTTGGTAAGACGACGTCATTCCCGAATGTCTTAATCGGGAATCCAGGATAAAAATAAGTTTATTTCATTTTTATGGAACTGGATCCCGGATCGACCTGCGAAACGGTCGTCCGGGATGACGGCGTTAGCATGACTCGTTCGAGGTAATGCGTCACTATGTCAGAGGCCATCTTAACCATCACAGGTCTCACCAAGGTCTACAAGCGTTCCCATTTGGGGCGGACGCTGGTGTCCCGGGGCGTTAACGATCTTAACGTCAGTGTTCGCCGGGGAGAGGTTTTTGGCCTTCTCGGATTAAACGGTTCCGGTAAAACCACGACCATTAAGCTGATTTTGGGTCTCCTTTTCCCAACGACGGGAGACATCAAAGTGCTGGATCACTCGGTTCCGCATCCCGAGGCTCAAAAAAAGATTGGTTACCTTCCTGAAGTCCCTTATTTCTATCGAAATTTAACTCCCGTCGAAGTCCTTCATCTCTATGGGTCTCTTTCAAAGATGGATCCTCAGTTTTTGAAAAAACGCATCGATGAGGTTCTTATCATGGTTCGCATGGATCAGGTTAAAAAGAAACCCATGCGGGAGTTTTCCAAGGGAATGCTCCAGCGGATCGGTTTGGCGCAAGCCATCCTTCATGATCCAGATCTCCTTATTTTGGATGAACCCGTGACGGGCTTAGACCCGTTGGGGATCCGCCAAACCCGTCAATTGATTCAAGATTTGAACAGCCGGGGAAAAACGATTTTCTTTTCCTCCCACAGCATTTCCGAATTGGAGCGGCTCGCTCACCGCGTCGGGATTCTTGTCGACGGCAAACTAGTCAAACTCTTGGATCAATCAGAATGGAAGGAAAAATCCGGACGCTTGGAAGAATTGTTTATTGAGACGCTGGAAGCCAGCGGCGCCGCGGGGAGCATTCGATGAGTTCCGTCTTCGCCATCGCCCGTTACACCATCATTGAACAGATTCGCAACCGTCTCTACCAAATCATTCTCTTTTTTGGCGGCGCCATCCTGGCGTCTTCCTTGTTGTTGGGGGCGCTGGCTCCGGGCCATAAGGTCCGGGTCATTTTTGATTTGGGCCTCGTGATGCTGGAGCTCTTCGGTTTGGCCACGGCGGTTTTCGGCGCCGTGAGCCTGGTTACTCAGGAAATAGAATCGAAAACAATTTATCTTCTTTTGACGCGCCCTCTTCGCCGTCCGGCCTATATCCTCGGGCGGTTTCTGGGGCTTGTGGCGGCGGTCTCCATCACGATGGTCGCCATGGCGATCCTTCACGTTCTTGTGATGGTCTCGGATCGCATGTGGTTTCAAGTCTTTACTGCGGATTGGTCTTTCTGGACCGTGTATCCCCTTCTCGTTTTTATGTCGATGGGGAAAATGCTGATCACGGCGGCCGTGGCTCTTTTCTTCTCTCTGTTCGCCACCTCGTCCGTTTCGGCGCTTGTGTTTACGGGTTTTTTCTGGGTGGCCGGCCATTTCGGACCCGAGCTCTCCTTCATGATTAATAAAACCGTTCAGGGCCCCTTACGAACGGTGCTCCACGCGGCCGCGGCGGTTTTCCCGAATTTTCAGTATTTTAATTTCAGAGACATGTATGCGATTCCGGGGTTTCCCGGCTATGAATTTATCGGGTGGGCCGTTCTCTACGCTCTGGCCTACGCCGGGGCGCTTTTGACTGTGAGTATGATTCTTTTCTCTCGAAAAGAATTCTAGGATTCCTCGATGATGAACCGTTCGATTCCTTTGGTTCGCAAATCCCATCTGGCGTTTCTCATTATTTTTGTCTCTCTTGTCATTCTTGCTCAATGGCGTATTGAGTCCCGCTTCCGGTGGCCGTTCCCGGCGCTGAGTGAGTTGGAGGTGTCGGAGAACTATGCCGGGGATCTGGGCGCCCTTTTTCTGGGAGCTCACCGCGTCGCCGCCGATATCGCTTACATTCAGCTTCTTCAATATTACGGCATGGGAGAGGATGAGCGGAAAGTGGGGCGACCGACCTTGGTGACGCCGTGGGGGCATCATATTTCCGATGACGAAGCCGGGGTTTATCCCCGCTTGAAAGAGAAAGCCGTTCGCCTCTTACGGCTGGACCCCTATTTCAACGCGGCGATTCTGGAAGCCGCCGGGGCGTTGGCGTTTAACCAGGTGAGAATTGATGAGTCGTTGGAACTGTTGCGCGAGGCCATCCAGCGGGACCCGTCTTTTTACCGGTATCATCTTTATGTGGCGGCCATTCTTTATCGAAGCAAGGGGAATGACGCGGAGTTGATTAAGACGTTGGAAGAAGCGATGAATTATAACGACTGCCCGCCGCTTCTTCAGAATATTTTAGGAAACCTGCTCAAAAAAACAGGCCGATATGAAGAATCCGCCCGCGTTTTTATCCATATTATTCAGACAGGCGCGCGTGAGGCGGATCGAAACACGGCCCGTCAAAAGCTCGTCGAAATCCTCCAAGAACACCCGGATCTGCAGCGCCTTTATCCCCAATAGTTCGCTCTCTCCTGCCAATCGTCAACATAACAACCACTTCCGGCAAGGGATCACCTGAATTTTGGTCCCAGTTTCGTTGATGAAGCTTTCCCACTGGGGAAAGTTTATGATTTCATCAAAGAAAACGTACTCGAATTTTCTGGCTTGGTGAGGTCCTGTGATGATCTTCACTAGAGGGGAGGAAAGCGCTTTTGATAAAGAGGCGCTGAACTGGCGAGGGACGAGAGTCCGGCGTAGCGCCACATTTTGTTCTCGCTTATGGGCTTCTATGGTGGTGTTTAATGAATTCATCGTGAAAAACAATAACCTGTATTATTGTTTAATACAACAGGTTTTCTAAATATCATCGAACAGGAATAAAGAGAGAAATAAATTTCAATCTTTGGAATCAATTGATAGGTTCGAAGACAGTAAAAAAGAAGACGAAAAGCCGTTCATTCAGGGTAGGGAGAAATCATGAAGAAGCTGTTCATTATTATTGGGGTGATATTAATAACAATAAAAGCAGAGGGATCTCCGTTTGTCTTTAGTTCGCTAGACATTTATGACACGGGTGGAGTTAACAAATCCTTTGAAAATACGAATAAAAACATCGTCAATCTGATCCACACAACAGGGATTACGGCTTCTGGTGAAACAAAAACACAGGGCGGAATCGGTGGCCGTGTTGGATTATTATTTCCACTTCTGTCTGGTTTTGAATTCGGCCCCAGCATGAGTTACATCAAGGGTCCGACAATTAATCAGAAAATAGACAATGGCCCTTTTTCTATTGGTATT
>PLLH01000114.1 GCA_003140895.1 Elusimicrobiota bacterium | reverse complement strand
AATCCGCGGCGAGTATTAATTCCCGTTTTCTCATCTATCAATTTGGCTACACTCGCACCGTTCTCCTTGAGATTGCTCTGAGCTAAACTGGTGATGTCGTTGCCGGCTTCTTCTAATTCGGAAACACCGGTGAGCTTCATACCCCCCAATCCCTTAATGTCGCCGCTTAACATACTGGTTGTGAAATGGCTCCCCGTGAACAAATCGACATAAGAACTAGCCACCGTAAACCCGTTAAAAGTTTTAACGGCATCCGAAATTCCCCACTCCACCCCTTTGTTTCGGTAGGACCCCATGGCTTCCATTGGACGCAGTAGGAAAATCTGATTAAAGGCAGTGGACGTATCAAACTCTTGCCCCGCTAATTGGCCGGTACGGATAAATTCGCTGGCCGTATTGGCGAACGCTTCCCTTCTCTCCAATCCGTTTTTGGACTGTTCGCTGCTATTGGGATTGGCTTGAACATAATCGTCAACGGCAGTCGCTTGAAGATTGAGTTTGGCAGACCGGCCGTCACCCGTTTTTGACTCCACAAACTTGTATTGCTTTTCTCCGTTCGGCCCTGCGTTTTCTTTATCTTCAACAAAATTCCCGACTTTTCCTGAAAACATGACCGAAGAAACAGTTTTCATCTGATGAGTTTCTGTGACGCGCATCACGCGTCCCTTGACGTAGTTTCCCTCCCCCTTATGCCCTTCCAAAAGCCTTTCGCCTGGCGCGACAACAACGTCATCCAGATACTCCACTTTCCGAGTGATCGAGTCTTTTTCACCATCTTTTAAGGTGAACCCCTTTTCCACCCCGGTAACACGGTTCACCTTCAACGTAACCGGTTTGCCGTCGGCATCTACCTTGATGGCAACTTGGTCTGTTTTAACGTTCTCCATTCCATATCGCATGAACCGGCCGTCGACACCGTTTCGCAGATCGGTGCTTTCTTGATGGGATTGAGCGAGTGTGCCGAAAGACGTTTGAACGGGCGCATCGGAGACGCTGCGTTGAACAACGGTTGTTGTGTAACTGATTTTTCCAACTTCCTTGTTATCAGCGTCAAGGGCGACAACAGTGAGAGACTTGCCGTCCTTTTTCTGTTTGTCGGTTTCTCCATCCATCTGGCTGTAATGGACGTTCATTCCATCCGTGGCTTGGAGAGCTTCTACTCCAATCGCGTCCTTGGCGTCTTGAAGTTTTCCTTCTGTTTTATCTCCGACGCTGATACTCGAGCGATAGGCTGTTCGAAGAACGGGCTTACTGTCTTCATCGATATCCAGCTGCTGCCATTTCAAACCGACTTTATCTTTATCAATCGCAACGCTGCTTCCCGACCAAAACGATTTCTCAAGTTTACGGATGTTAACGCTTTCATTGTTGAAAACCGTGTATCTTTTAAACTTCATTTCAGTGGGACCGGCGCCTTTCCCCCCACTATCAAGATAAATGGTCCCATTTGTCACCAACATCTGTCCGTCGATGGCTTTGTATCTGACGCCTTCACCAGCCGGGCCGGTCGATCCAGGCTCGCCGGCGCTTCCGCCCTCCAGCAAAATTTTCGCGTTCTTAACCACGCCCCGTTCGTCCACCTCTCCAGCCAAAGCTTGGTCTCCTTCACGGACGGCGATAGAGCCGCTCACGGCTTTAAGGTTGCCTCCTTCTCCTTTGAAGACGGTTCCCGCATTGATCCAGAAACTGGTCTCAACGGCATTTCCTTTTTGTGTTTTCCCCGCATAGGAACGGTGAACATCCTGCGTGAGGACTTGGACTTTATTCTTTCCTTCTCCCATACCTAAGCAAAGAACTTGTCCTTGTTCGCCAACAGCATCTTTATTAAAAGTTAAATCGAGAGTCGTATTCCCGGAGGCCTGGGCCTTTGCTTTTCCTTGGAGATACTCCACCGTTCCAAAACCAAGTTGGTTATCGAAGAAGGCGCCGACTTGTTTCCCTAAATCGGCTTTATTCAAAACGGTCTCAAATTTCCCATCCGACCCTTTGACGACTTGTTGCCCATCAAATTGGAATCCCTGAAGATTCTTATCCAAGAACTTGACTTGGCTGATGTCCCCACGATTGCCGATTGTCGCCGTGAAATCATGCGTCTGTTTTTGATCATCTTGAACTTGGAACCGATCGCTCAAACCCGATAAACTTCGAAAGTTGTTGTAATGAAGGTCGAACCCCGTCATGTCCACTTTTGCCTTTTCGGATTGGTAGATATTTCTGGGATTGTCTAACTTGAGTTGAACCGTTTGTTCACCGGTGGGCGCGGTGGTTATGCCGTCGATCTTTACGTTGGCGACTTGACCCGTAGGAAGAAGAACAGTCGTATTTTTCCCGACATTATCTTTCAGATCGGAGAGATTGGCTTCACCTCTGGCATCGTATTGAATCCCGAATAATTTAAAACCGGCTCCAAAATGAATTTCGTTTCCATATTTTGTTCCGGTATCGGTTCCATCGGGAACAAATTTTCCTGCCTCATTTTTCTTGAAATTGGTGATTTCCAGTTGCTCATCACCCACAACAGCAGATCCGCTTCTATTTGTTTTCTCAAAGGTCAGAAGAGAGGCGACGCTTTGTTTGGAATCCGTTGGCTTGTCGCTTTTTGTGCCATTGGGATTTGTAAAAGCGTCCGCGATGGGATTGACGTAGGAGAATTTGGCGCCGGCGTCCGTTCCTGGATCAAAGGTGAATTGTTCCTTCAACCCTCCATTAGAATCCTTAACTGTGGTTTGGATTCCGCTGACATTACCAGTAAAGCGGACAATCAATCCGCTGTCTAAATTGAGCGTGTCGCCGTCAGACCCTTTAACGCGAATCACTTCAGCCTGATCTATGACAGGTTTTTCTTCACCATTCGCAAATTTTAAAACGCTTTGTTGAACGACCGACATCTTGGCGCTCGGCTCTCCATTTGGGCCGGCCTGATTCTGGGCGATCACAGTCCCCGCCTTTGCTCCATAACTTGTGACGGTACCCTTTACGTATTCCAACCCCGAAAATTGCAAATTCTTCGCTTTAAATTCGGAGCCTCCTTCGGCCACTATGCCATGGCCGTTTCCATCCAGATTTGAGAATCCTCCCGCATCGACGGTGAATTTGAGTTGACCTTCACGAACAACCCGTTTTCCATTGGCATCGTCCCGGATCTCCGCTTGAGACTCAACCGTGATCTTAAGACCAGAAATCGGATTGGTATTTGCATAAGCTTGGTCTGGACCAAGAAGGGTGAGACCCCCTTTTTGCCGTTCATAATGGCCGCTCAAAAGAGAATCGCCAAGATTAATGGATTGAGTTGTGAGCTGAGTGCCGTCATCGATTTTGGTTTTGGCCCCTCCTCCCAAGTCGAGAGTCACATCCCCTGATTTCGCCGTCCACACAACTTTCCCCTCTGCGCCTGCAACGACTTGACTTCCGGTTGGTGTCATGAGAATGTGGCGGGATTGTTCTACTTTTCCACTCAACTCCCCGATGTCGCCCTTCGCCGTGATGGTTTGCCCGACGAATCCTTCAATCCTTTCGACCGCCCCTTTCTCCACCTTGAATGACCCGTCGTGGCCCATCGTCGCGACGGTCCCTTTCTCGACAAATTTAAAAGACAACCCGTCGGACATATTCACCGTGGCATTGCTTTCGCCCCGAATGGTGATGTTCAAATCTTTGGAGATGTCGATGCTCGTTCCTTCGCCAAAATTGATTTTCCCGTACTCCATGCCGCCGCGGCCAGCGGTCAAATTTTGCGATCCTGCCGCAAAAAGATTCAGCTGAGAATTCAAAACCGTCGCCCCCTGATCATTTTTCCCTTCGGTGATGAGCGCGGCGACTTTGGCGGGCTTGCCCTCGATGGGCTTAATCGAATCTTTTCCGATGATCAAATTTTGGCTGATGGCGCCCGGCGTCGTGAGGCTCCCACTGCCGCCTCCAGAAGGAGCGTTCGCGAGAGCTTGAGTGACGCTCATTTCGGCGGAGAGTGTTTTCCCGCCGCTCAAGTCGAACGATATGTATTTGGCCATCACATCGGTGTTCACGGCTTTTCCGTTGATGTTGACGGTTTGGTCGGCCATCGCGGCCGGTTGAGCCAATTTGAAAAATATTTTTCCGCCGTCGAAAACGGCGTTGGACGACAAGGTGAGAGCGGTGTTGGCGAAGCTATTCGCGCCGCCGTTTTTAAGATCGTTCACCACGACGTTGACCGTCTTTGTTTTCTCATCAACCTTGAGCGTCACGGTTCCGGCGGCGTTCTCCACCTGAACACCGTTTAAATGGCTAAAGCTATCGTTTTTGGATAGAAACCCGCCGTGCGCATCCATTTCAACCTGTCGCCCCTGAGGAACGGTGATTTTGGTTTCCCCCATATCAAAAGTGGTTTTGCTGTTGGGCAAGGCTTGAGCTGTATTAAACGTAAACTTGGCCTGGGTGTCGTCTTGCGTGAAAGCAGCTTTGGATCCATCAGCCATTTGATAGGAAATGTTCATCCCAATGATTTTCTGATCCTTCATGGTGATGGTTCCCGTCGCGGACACGGCGCCCGCGATGGCGGGAATGGGTGAGTTATCGACGACATTGATCGACTTCAATTGCGCGAGTTCGGTTCGATTGGCCGTGAACACTTTGGTAAAAGGATTGCCTTGGTTGGGAAGCGCCTTCCCTTTTTCGTCCACCAAGGTAAGGCCGTCCACCGTTTTGGCGATGACGGCCCCGTTTTTATTGAGATACGTGACGTTCTCCCGGCTTTGGCTGGCCACCTGCTGCGTCTGCCCCGTGAGAGACAGCGTGGCGGCCATCACGGCGCCATCATTCTTCGCCACTTTCTCAAACTTTCCATTCCCCAACGAAATGATGTCGATATTTTTGTCCAGGTGGCGCGGCTCGGCGCTTCCGCCACCACCGGCGCCAGCCTTAAACTCGCGCCTTTCTCCGGCGTTCACGAACACATTGATATTGAGACTGGCCTGTCCCGTCTTCGAATCAAACGTCGGGCCGCTCAACACCTCAAATTTGCTTTCAACCCCGGCCGCGTTTCCGTGCATCAAGCCGTCGTTCCCCAATTGGGCCACCACGGTGCCGCTGGTGTGATCTTTCAATTGGATCAGCTGAACTTTATCTCCCGCCATTTTGAAGGTGGAATCCATGCGCCCTTCACGAATCACGTATTCGCCTTTGCTCCCCTTGAGCTCCTCTGGTTTTTGCTCGGCTCCGGCCCGGCCGCGCTGTTGGCCCGCGGCGGCCGCCGGCTTCGCCACCACCTCTCTTAAGATGGCGCCGCTGTTGGCTTCGAAATACGTGAGGCGGTTATTCACCCGAACCTCTTTGTCTCCGCCATGGTATTCCGTCTTGGCGATGACCTGGCCGCCTTTCACTTCCGTCTCCGTCACGCGTTCAATCCCCTTCGGGATGACTTTCGTGACCTGAACCTCTCCCTTGGTCGTTCCCTGCGCGGTGTATTCAATGCCGCTTTTGGTCGTCCACGACACTTTCCCTTCAAATCGAACCGCGTCTCCCTGGCGGATGAACTTCCCGTCTCCCTGAACCGATTTCGCCACCACGTCTTTGACCGCCCCGTTGTATCCCATGTTTCGAAGCTGATCCATCCGGGCCGCGGGCGTCACTCGCTCCGTTTTATCAGCTCCCTTCTGTGGGAGAAGCGATTGCACCGCTTCCTTGAGAGCGGCAGGGGTCACCCCTTTAATCAAATTGGTAGCCGCCTCTTTAAGCGACCCCAACAAAGTCGGTTTCTGATCGGCGGCTTTCACATCGGCGGCCTTCTTCGCCTCCGGCGTGATGGGTTTTTGAACTGGAGCCGCTTCTTTCGGAGCCTCGACGTTTTTAACAAGCGGCGTCACAATCACGCTCGCCCGAACTTTTCCGTCGGGGCCTTCCCTTAAGGTCACGGTGGCGCTCACCTCTTTGGTTTTGATGATGAGCTGGGTTTCGCCGGTTTTCCGATTTTCAAAAACGCTGACGCGTTTGTCCGCCGACCCCAGCGCCTTAACAACGGAGTCCACTTCTTTACCGCTGGACTTGTTATCGGCGGCCAGCGACGTCCGGAGGGTTTCCGGTTTTTGGATGACGTCGTTCGCCTTGGATTTGTGGTCCTGATTCCGGATTTGGCTCGGCGTTTCGCGAGACTCCCATCCGTCGATGCTTCCGGCGTCCGGGCGCGCTTTTTCCGCCGGCTTGTCTAAATTTCTCTCCCCTCGTCCCTCCCTCTCCTCCCGTTTCGGCGGCTGAAAATCTTCCCAGGGATTCCGATGAAACACCAGGACGCGGCTGTCTTTGGTCATGGAAAGATGAGAAAAGAAGGGAAGCGCCACATGAGCAAACGTGTTCACGCACGAAGATGTAAACCGATAGGTAAGGGAGGGAAGCGGAAGAGACGGCATGGCGGCCCAGACCACATTTACCTGAAGGTAAATGGCTGAAACGAGCAGAGAGAGAAACTTATTGAAAGCCCGGTTCTTATTCATAATCAATAACAAGTGTAGCCCCCGAGTCTTAAGATCTCATTAACAAGTTGTAAATTATTTGTAACGGAACTGTAACAGGCCATTCGACAGGTTTTACCACGGTTTAGGGTACCAGGAAGGGGGTTAAGATGTCCTTAAGAGAGGGTTAAAAAGCGGTTAAAATGAAAGGAACGCCCTAAAGGCTGGAGTTAGGTCCGGAAAAATTACTATAAAGGTCCCATGGAAACGGAAAATCAACCGCCCAAAAAAAAGAATATCGTCTTTTATCTGATCTTGCTTGCCGGGTTAAGCCTCCTCGTTGGCGCGAGTTATCTTCTTGTTAAAAAAATCCTCATTGATCGCCGGCGGGCGCTGAGTTACACCCCGTACAGCCAGGCCCAACACGTGACTCGAACCGTTAACAACGGGAAAGAAACGAGAACTTACACGAAGGAAGAACTGGAAGAAGCGCGCAAGAAAGGACAAACCCCGGTCGGGGCGAAGCAACCGTATCTTCCTTCGGCCGCCACGACCGCCGCCGACGCCGCCGTGCAGAGAAGCCTGCGAACGCTGGAAGAAATCAATCGGATTAACGAGATGAACCGCCGGCTACAGGAACAACAACAAAGAAGAAAATAATTCCTACTTTCTTTTTTCCCACCACACCGTCGCCTCTTCCAACGCCACGTACGCCGCCGGAATCACAAACAGCGTGAGCACCGATGAAAGGGCAATCCCGCTCACAACCGTGAGCGCGAGCGGCGACCAGAGATCCGATGATTCCCCCGCGCTAAAGGTCAAGGGAAGCATGGCCGCGATCGTTGAAAGGGACGTCATAAAAATCGGACGCGAGCGCTCCATTCCCGCTTTAAGAACCGATCGCCACAAACCGCGCGTGTGACGAACGGCGTTCAATCGATCGATGAGAATAATGGCGTTGGAAACCACGGTTCCCCCCAACATCAAGAGCCCGATATACACGCCGAGGTTGATGGACGTCTTGGTGAAGAAAAGCATCGGAAATGAACCGGCGGTGGCGAGCGGTATCGTCAACAACATGAGAACGGGTTGAACATAGGACTCAAAGAAGCACGCGAGCACCATATACACAAGAACCAACATGATGATAAAAGCGGTGAGAAACTCCTGCTGGCTTTTGACCAATTTTTTGTAATCCCCGCCAAACTCGTAGTGGTACCCCAAGGGCAGTTGAAGACCGATGAGAGAGGCCTTCACTTTCTCTACCGACGTCGACAAGGCCAGCCGCTCCCGATTGGCGGAGACCTGAATCACCCGCTCTTTGTCCCGTCTCCACACTTCGCTGGGCGTCAACCCGTTTTCAAAGGTGATCACCTGCTGGATGGGAACGAGCGGATGGCCCCGCGTCCGCGACACCAACGTCAAATTGCTGATATCCTCCACGGTTCGGCGGTCTTCCTCCGACAAACGAGCCACGGTTTCGACTTGTTCGGATCCGGTGTTGAAATACGTGGCCCGAAGACCCCGGATGAGCGCGTGAAGCGTGTCCGCGATTTCCTTGGAATTGAGGCCGAAGAGCGAAGCGCGGGCGTGGTCCACTTCCAGACGAAACTCAGGACGTCCGGATTTGTACCTCAGTTTCACGTCCCGCAAATCCGTGATCTGCTGCATCCGCTTCGCGATGTCCACCGCCACATCCCGAAGCGCCAGGTAATCTTTCCCGAACACGTCGATAATGAGCTCCTTGGAACTCTGCGGCTCTGAAAAATAGATAAACGCGTCGTATTCCCCCCCGATGGATTTAAACCGGGGGCGAAGAGCGTCGATCACATCCTGAGCGGAGCGAGCCCGCTCGGCCCCCGGCGACAGCGTCACATACACTTTGGAGGACCACCCTTCCACCCGGGCGGACACCATCTTGACGACGTTTTTCACTTCCGGAAGCCCGTTGATCTCAGCCTCCACCGCCGCCACGACTTTATCCGACACGTCCAGCTTCGTTCCCGACGGAAGTTCGACAAAAATAACGAATTCGTTTTTTTCGGAATCCCCCATAAATTCCTTTGGCAATTTCCAATAGATCGCGCCGGAAAGAACCATTGAGAACCCAACGCCGACAAAAACCCATCCGCGACGGCGGATACTCCACACCGTCAAAGACCGAAGCATTTCCCGGAATTGCCCGAGCACAATCGCCAGGAGAAACGGCAGAAAAAGAAGGAAGAAAAAGAACAAATCACAACCGACGCTCCGTTTTATTTTGAAAATCTCCGTCCCGCAAATGACGACGCCAATCGATAGCGCGATCGAATAAAAAACCGTCCAGTAAAACGACAGGGGGCGCTTGTGCTTTCGGATGTTTTCGGACGTTCGGTTTCCCCAAGCGAGGAGCTTGGTTTCCCACGCGAACTGGCTCGACTCGCCGGAAGACGTCATCCGGCGCTCTGACCTGGACGTGAGAAGCGGAACCACCGTGATCGCCATGAAGAGGGAGGCCGTGAGCGCCGTCGTCACGGTAAAGGCCACGTCGGTAAACTGACGGCGGACATCTTCGCTAAAGAAAACAATAGGGAAAAAGATGACGATCAAAATAAGCGTGGACGAGCCCACCGCCACCGCCATCTCCCGCGTGGCGTTCACCACGAGATCGATCACATTGACGCCTTTAACGCCGGTTCGAGCCGCCTCCTGCATCCGGTGAATGATATTTTCAAAAACGACGATGGAATCGTCCACCATTCGGCCGATCCCGAGGGCAATCCCCAAGAGCGACATCACGTTGATCGTGATCATCGTGGTCCCGCCGGCTTTTTCGACACCCAAACGGAAAAGGAGCATCACAAAAAAGGTCCCGAGCACCGCCACCGGAATCGACAGAATAATCACGCCCACCTGTTTGATCCGGCCAAGGAAAAACCACAAGACGATCATTGTGAGGAAAGCGCCTTCCGTGAGAGCCCGCCGGACATCAGCGATGGCCTGCCGGATTCCCACCGACTGATCCATCGTCACCCCCAATCCGATATCGGCCGGCAACGTTTTCTGATATTGGTTGACGGTGTCGATGACCTCCCGCGCCGTTTTGATGGTGTTGGCCCCGGCCTCCTTCTGAACATAAATGGACACCGACGGCTGGTTGTTCACGCGGGCGTAGGATTCGGGTTCCATGTAGTAATCCCGGACGACGGCGATGTCTTTCAACCGGACGCGCGAGCCTTCCTTCGTGATCGAGACCCCCATTTCTTTCATCTCATCCAACGAACGGAAATCTCCCTGAAACTGAACGGCCCACGCGTCTCGTTGCGTCTCGTATTTCCCCGACATGAGAGTGACGTTGTTGGCGCCCAATTCCCGAATGACATCCAAAACGGGAAGGTGATGAATTTCCAATTTGGATTTTTCAAACTCCACCAGGATTTTCCGTTGGCGCCCGCCGCCGATCTCCACATTGGCGACGCCGGGAACACGAGAGAGGAGCGGCTTTAAATCCCGCTCAATCAGGGTCCGAAGGACTTCCGGCGTTTTAATGGAGCTGGTGGCGCTTAGGATGACGACGGGGTGATCATTTTCGTTGTAGCGGGCGACAATCGGTTTTTCAATTTCCTTGGGGAGTTTCCCTTTGATGCGGGCCAGGCGTTCCGACACTTCCATGGGAGCGCGTTTCACGTTATCGCTGTTTTCAAATTCAAGCGTCACCGTGCTCCTGTCTTTTCGCGAGACGGACACGACGGACTTCAGATTCTCCATGGTCGCCACAGCCTGTTCGACGGGAATCGTCACCAATTGTTCAATATCTTCCGGCGGCATGCCGCCGCGCACCCCGACGAACACCGTCACCATGGAGGACTCGACGTTCGGCATGAGGTCAACAGGAAGGTTAAAAATGGCGATAAGACCGCCCAAGCACACCGCCACAACCACCATGGCGGTGGCGATCGGACGATTAACGGAATCGCGCGTTAAAAACATAGGGCCTCACTGGATCCCCCCGCTATTAACTTGAAAAACGTCCCCGGTCTTTTTCTCAACCAACCGGATCGAGGAAAAACCCGTGAATTTATAACTCCGGAAAATTTCCCGCACCCACTCCACGAGTTGCGGATAAACCGTTTTCCGAAGATCCTCCGGCGAGAGCGGGGAACCGGGAAGAGCGGACAATTCCAATGAAAGTTCAAAAACACCCGGAACGGGCATGTTCTTGAAGGAGCCTTGTACCTGCCGAAGGAAGAGATTCTTTTTCATGTCGCCGTCTTCGCGCGCGTGCCGGCGAAGGCTGTTGGCGGCCACCTTGGCGAGAAATTCCGGGAAGCGAACCCCCGCCATAATGCTTTTAAGATCTTGCTGGGGCGCGCTCTCCGTTGAATCCATCGACATGAGGAGAAGAAGAAGCGAATCCGACTCCTCCGGATCCATCGGGATCGTCCGTTTCCCGACGACATACTCATCCAACGATCGGTCCATCATCTGGCCGTGCGAAAGAACATCCGCCCACGCCTTTCGCATATCTTCCATGTTTCGAGTGAAAAGAAACCCGAAGTTGGGATCGTCCCGATCCACCACCCGCAAAACGAAGAAATCCGGCGGAAGGTCAACCGACAGAGTCACGCGAATGAGAATCATGAGGAGGCCTTGGACTTTTTTGGAAAGCCAATCGTCTCCGGAAGTGAGTTCCGAGCGCAGATGCGGGAGTTTGAACTCCACCCCCAAAACATTCCCGCTTTCTTCCACGGTCACATCCGCCTGGAATTCTTTCTTCGCCAGTTGCCGGATATCTTCTTTGATCTGTTCTCTCTTATACGTGGACCGCTGGCAGGAAGGAAAAAGGCACAGGCTGGCGGCGAGGAGAATGAGGCTTATCGCTCTCACGACACTCCTTTCTTTTTCTGCCACTGGGCAATCTCCAGATACAACAAGGGAATCGCCAATAATGTGAGAAGCGTCGAAACGAATATGCCGCCGAAGGTGACAATGGCCAGCGGCTGGGCCAATTCGTCTCCCTTGCCAAGACCCAGCACCATGGGCAGAACGCCAAGGATGGTTGTTAAACTGGTGATCAGAATCGGGCGAAGACGGTTCGTGCTCCCGGTCAAAATGGCTTCCCGAAGATCCATCCCCTCTTCTCTTAACACGTTGATGTGATCGATCAGAACGATACCGTTATTCACCACGATACCGGCCAGAATCACAACCCCCAAAACAACGACGGAGGAAAGCGGCGTGTTCGTCACAAAAAGAGTGAAGGCCACCCCAATCACCGAGAAAGGGACCGTTGTCATGATAATGAGAGGCTGCATCAAGGATTCAAATTCTCCGGCCATGATCATATAGATGAGAAGTATCGCGAGGATGAACGTGTATTTCAGAGAGGAAAACGATTCGGCGATTCTCTGGCTTTCCCCGCCGAGCTCAATGGTGTAATCACGGGAGGACCGGTATTGGGTGAGGATCTTTTTTACCCCTTGAATGGCCTTGTCTGTGCTAACACCGGAAATTTCCGCCGAAACCACGACGGTCCGCTGCTGGTCCAAATGACGGATTTCACTGGCTCCCATGCCCGGCATCACCTTGGCCACGGCGTCCAGCGGAACGGTGGTGCCTTGAGGAGAACGAAGAGAAAGGCTCCGGATGCTATCGGAGTTCTCCCTGTCCATTTGGCGAAGCCGGACGCGAATGTCCGTCTCTTTCCCCCCCTCTTTAAACGTGGTCGCCACCATCCCCCGAATAGCGATCAAAGCGGTCCGCGCGATATCGGAAACCGAGAGTTGAAAAGCGGCCGCTCGATCTTTGTCGACGACGACGCGGGTCTCTTTGGAGGCCAACGCAAATGTTGACTTAATGCCGAAGAGGTGCGGATCTTCGCTGAATTTTCGCTCAATTTCGTTGGACAAATACTTGAGACGCGCCAGATCCGGTCCTTTAATTTCCACTTCGATCGGCGCTCCGCCCGACAAGGCCGCTCGAAGCGGGCTGTCCATCAGGACATAAGTCAGGTGGCCTCCTTCGAGGTTTTCGTTTTTGATGAGAGACTGAAATTTTTCAATCACTTGATTGGTCGAGAAACCTTTGGATGGATCCACCGTCACGACAAGCTGCGCCTGATGAGACGCCAACGCGTCAATGTCTTCTTCTTCTTGGGCGGACCCGACGTTCACCATCACATTCAACCCCTCAATGCCCGAAAGNNGTCTCAAGTTTGGTGGCGACGTTGTTGGTCACGTCCAGTCGTGTTCCGATGGGCATCGTCAATTGAACAATAAACTGGCCTTGGTCCATTTTGGGCATAAACGTTTTCGGAATCACCACCAAAAGAAACACCGTCACCGCGAAGAGAACCAACACCGACTGGACGAAGGTCAACGGATGATTCAATACCGTCTCTAACGATTTCCGGTAGAAATTGTTCATGCGGCGGCTCTTCTCGTCCGTCATGACCCATTGGGACACGTTGGGCAATTTAATGAAGGACGGCAGCGACCAATCGTAAGCCGCCATACGCGGAATGAACGTGAGAGAAATAACGAGAGACGTCATATGAGTGAATATCGTGACCAGGAAAAGATCCTGAAAGAGCTGCTGCGTAATCCCGCTAATGAAAAGCATCGGCAAAATAACGGAGATGTTGGTCAAGGTGGAGGAAAGCATGGAAGCCACCATTTCATTCCCCCCGTCGATGGCGGAATCCAGAAGCGGCTTTTTGAGCTGCGTGTGGTGACGAGCAATATTTTCCGTGACACAAGTCGCACAGTCCGACATGGTTCCCACTGCCAGGGCGATGCCGGCCAGAGTCAACATGTTGACGGAAATTCCCATGGCCAGCATCATGACCAGCGTCGCGAACAAGGTCATGGGAATCGCGAGACCCATGTTGAGCGCGTCCCGGACATTGCCCAAGAAATAAAGAAGGACAAAGAAAGCCAAAAAGCCGCCGATGATCACGTTATCCCGCATGTTGCCGAGGGCCGTCACAATATAATCCGCTTCGTTGTACGTGACTTCCGCTTTCACGCTCTTCGGAAGAGAATCCCGAAGTTCGCCCAACGCGGCCTTGACGGCCTTGGCCACTTTGACGGTGTTGGCCTCGGACTGTTTCTGAATGGAGAGGGATATGTTTTCCTTGCTGTTGAAACGGGAATAGCTGGTCCGGTCTTTTAATGATTGTTTAATCTCCGCCATATCGCCCAACGAAATCAGACGTTGATCTCGTGGCGCGCTCGTATGACCGCGATTGTCCTGCTTCGACCATTTGTAGACGGGGTCATTTTCCGGATTTTCCACTTGAACAATCGTCTTGCCGATGTCGTCTATTTTCGTGAATCGCCCGTGCGTGCGAACCAAATATTCCACTACTTTCCCCTGCGTCACACCGGCCGGATAATCGTAGTTGGCGTTTTTGAGAGACTCAACAACCATGGGAAGTGAAATCCGGCTCGCTTCAAGCCGCCCCCGGTCCACTTCGACGAGAATTTCTCGTTTTTGTCCGCCGGAAATTGAAACCGAGGCCACGCCTTCCGCCTTCTCCAACTTCTTTTTGATCATGTCCTCGCAGAGCTCGGTCATCTCGACGAGCGGGAATTCGCCGGTCACGCTCACAATGAGCACCGGATGAGAAAAGGGATTCACGCGTTTGATAATCGACTCTTCCGCTTCGGTCGGCATCCGGTCCTTGATGCGGTCGATTTTCTCGCGGGTCGTTAGATGAGCAAATCCCATATCCGTGCCCCACGCGAAATCCAACGTCACCGCTGAAAGACCCTCGCGGCTGACGGATTTCACGCGTTTTAAATTGGGAACCGTTCCCACGGTTTCCTCGATGGGTTTCGTGATCAGGTTTTCAATTTCTTCAGGGGCGGCGTTGGAGTATTTCGTGATAATGACGAGTTGCGGGACGGAGATGCTGGGAAAAAGTTCTTGCGGAAGTTTGATCCAGGAAATAATGCCGAAGAGCGTCAACCCCAAGAACATCATTGAGGTCATGACGGGCCGTTTGACGAAAATGGTTCCGATTTGCATAGCGAGGGCGACTTACTCTTTCACAACTTCAGCGCCCACCACCCGATCTATATTGGAGAGGGCGATGTTGTAGGCCGCCAAGGCGTCTTGTTCCGTCACTTGAGCTTGCGTGGACGAAATTTCGGCCGACATGAGCTGTGAGAATTCCGCCAGACCCAGCTTAACTTTCTCCCGCGATATATCCAAATCTTTTTGGCGGAATAACATATCCTCCCGGACGGCGGCGATTTGCCGGGCCGCTTTTTCTAAATTGTAATAGGACTCTCGAACTTCATATTCGGCCTTCCGTCCGGCTTCCACAAGCTCCGCCTGCGCTTTTTCATACTGAAGCTGCGCTTGTTTGGCGTTGGAGAGTCCGGGCAAACCATCCAGGAGCCCCACTTCCACGGATTTCTGCTGGGTGTTCGTGATGAACACTTGGCCCAAATCCGGCGCCGTGGATTCTTTGCTGTAATTGGCCCGGACGGAGTTCCCCCAGAAAGACCGCGATAATTTGAACCCCGCGTTCCACGCTTTCTCCATACGGAGTTCAGAATCAGCTTCATCAAACGTGGCCCCCGCCCGGCCGTAAAAGCCGGAGAAATCCAGTTTAAGACCGTTGTCCGCCCGCGCCGCTTTCCAATTGTAGCGGGCGAGTTCGGAGTTCAAGCGGGCGATCCGCACATCCGGGCGATGTTCCTGCGCCCAGGCAATAATGGATTCCACGTTAAAGCTGAGCTTGGCGAAGGAAAGGGCCCCCGACACGGGATCGGGCACCGAGTCAGACTGATTGAGAAGAGAAATAAGGACCAGGCGGGAGAGAGACACGTCTTGCTCATCGCTGGTCATCTGATAAGACGCCTGATCCGCCTGGGCCGACACATTCAACAGTTCTGATTTGGACGTCAAATGGAGATCCAGTTTTTTCTTCGTCATGGACTTGATGGCTTCTCCCTGCGCCACCAGTTCCCGACGAATACGGAGCGTCGTCTGATTCTTGATCAGGGTGTAATAGGCCTTTTTGACTTCGTACGTGAGGTCCTGAGCTTGTTTCCGTACGTTCTCAAGCGCCATCTGACGGTTGAGCTTCGCTTGTTTATAGGCGCCGTAGAGGCGGCCGGATTGCCAGATGGGTTGGGCCACCGAAACGCCGTACTCGTCCCGGCGGAAGGAAGCGCCTTCAAATCCCTCGAAATTTTCATTGGGGAACGGGTTTTTCTCTTTTCCTCGCGTGGCGGCGACGCGGCCGGTGACCGAGGGAAGAAGGGCCCGTTGGGCTTCAACAATCCGCTTCTTCGCCAGCTCCGCCTCATCCCGGGACACAGCCATGAGACGGCTGTTCGCTTGCGCTGTTTGAACAAAATCATTGATCCGCGGATTCTTCGGAATGTTGGCGGCCCCTTCGTATTTGGCCACGTCGAACCGGAAATCCAGCTCCGGAACCTCGATTTTCGTCGTCGTTCGATCCAATCCGATCACAACAACCCACCCTTCTTGCTGAATGTGATAGAAAACGGAACGATTGAGCCGGAGTTCCAAAAAGTCGATTTGATATTTCTTTTCCCGATTGTCAGCGGCCGCGGAAGCGTCATTGAAGGTGGAATACCCATACCGGATTTCCGACAAGGGATCCAAGCCCACCGCTTCCACGGGATGTCCGGAGGCAAACACGGGTGTCGTGATAAATTGGACGAAGAGCGACGGCGGGTCGCGCCGTTCGAAAATAAAGCAATCGGTGGGTTTCGAGAGGTGAATCATCACAAGAAGCCGGGTTCCGGTGTCGTCGATTGAAATTTTCTCAACCGCGTTGGCGGGCGCCGTTGAAGGGGAATGGTCAAAATACGACGTTGAGGCCGGCAACATTCCGCCGGAAACAAGCCCCTCCGGCGTTGGAGTGGACGTTTTAACCTCGGCGGGCTTCGCGGCCGGAACAACCGGAGCTGAACTCACCTGAGGAGATTCTGCCGGGGCCTGGACTGTTTGAGTCGAAATTGAGAGGTCGGTCGACGCGAGAGACGGCTCTACACTGGCCTCAGAACTCACAACCACCTCCGGCGGGACTGGCGCCGCGACCACCGGGCGCTTTTTCGCGTAAACGCTGGAGCTCAACAAACCAATCGCAAAAAAGACGATGAGGCGCCCCGCCCGTTTCATTGGCTCTCCTTTGTCGATCGTTCTTCTTCCGCTCTGGCTTTTCTCAAAGCGGCTTCGGCTTTCTTATGATCGGGATTAATGATCAGCACCTGCTTCCATTTATCGATCGCCAGATCCCGATTTCCTTGAGAATAGGCAATGAGGCCGTCTTTGTAAATCCGCTCGCTCTCTTCCTCCTGAGCCTTGAGCACTTTATCGAGCTCCTGTTGAATCCGAATACTGGAGGGGTCCCGCTTCAGTTGAGACTCCAGCTCGTGCCGACGCTCGACGAAATTTTCCGATCCGACGGGAACCTTAACAACGTCTGTGCCTTCTTGAGCGGAGGGTTTATTCGGTTTCCAGGTCGATTGACCTCCGGACGAAGCGGGACGAATTTTACTTGAGGCTATATTCTGATTGATCTTGGCGATATAATCGTTGGCGGTGGAGAGATTCGGATCCACTTGGGCCAGTTGTTTAAACATCTCCAGCGCTTTTTCCCAATCCTGCGTGGCAAAAAATTCGAGCCCCCGCTCCAAAAGATCATGCGCCGCGCTGTTTCGTCCTTTTCCAGTGACCGTGAGATACGCTTCTTCGGAACGAGCCTTCCCTTCCAACGCTTCCAGATCATCGGAGCGAAGCACCAACACCTTGTCCCACGACCCTTTGGACTGGAGGTAATATCCCTGCTCATAAAAGGCCCGAGCGCTCCGCCGGTAAAACTCCTCCTGCTCGGTGATCATCATCTTCTTAAAGTTGTTTTCCGCCCGCAGCTTGGCGTTTGAAAGCGGAACGTTGTCCGGCTCCACCAAGTGCCGCTCCGACCAAATCCGGTAGGCTTTGCTCCAATCCCGCTCGAGATAGGCCATGACGCCTCGCGCGAAGGCCCACGCCGTCAAATTAAATTGCTGACGCTTCAACACCGTGTTCATGGCCGCCCGGATTTTTTTCAACTGGCGCTCCGCCGGCCGGTAGTGAGGAACCGCGTCTTGAGCGGCATGAAACGAATCGATGGCGGCGACGATGTCTTTGGTTCGAAGAAGCTGCCGGCCCTCTTTCATTTTGGACTCAGCCAGCCGTTTGGCTTTGGCCCGTTCGACATCGCTGCTCTTCTTCAAGCGGATTTTTACTTTCTCCAACCCTTTCTGGGCCGCTTGGTTTTTTGAGTTGATCCGAACCACTTCTTCGAAATAGCTGAGAGACATTTTGTCATTGCCGTCCATGTAAGCGGAAAACGCCTTGGCCAGCGCTCTTTCTTCGGGTGTTTGCACATCGGAATTGGAGGCAAAAAGAGGCAGAGACAGCGTCAGACAGATGAGAACCACCAGACAAGCGATAATCGGTTTATTATTGGGGTTGTTGGTTCGGGCTCTCATATTTCTTCCGTTCCTGAAGCTTGGTGATGGCCTTCAAAGCGTCATCATTCGAGGAATCCAACTCCAACGCGCGACGCCATTTCTTTTCAGCCTGGTCACCGTCTCCTCCGAGATACGCTTCGAGCCCTTCTTTGTAAAGTTTCTGGGATTCCTGGAAATTCTTGGTGGCCAAATCGCGAGTGGCGATATCGAGAGCGGGTTTAAACCGCGTGTCCGCCGGATTCAGCTCAACCGCCCGCGTCAATTTCTTCACCGCTTCTTCCATTTGCCCGTTGGTCACGTGCACCTGAGACTGCTCAAAGAGGACACCGGCCAGCGTTTTTTTCGTCAACTCAGTATAGCGGGTGACTTCCTCGAATTCAGGGGCTAATTTTTTCACTTCTTCGAACCGATTCAAAGCAGTTTCGAGGTCATTTTTCTGGAAAGCGGCCAGGCCGTCTTTATATCCGCCGGAAGCGTTGGCCAGGCGGTTCATTTCTTCATCGCGTTTCTTGGAATCCGCCATCACTTCGATCGTCTTATCCAGCTGCGCCTTCGCGTCGACGTGGTTGCTGTCGATCGAGAGGGTCTTCTCGAAGAAGAGTTTGGCTTTCTGGTAATCGCCCGCCGCGAAGGTGGCCATTCCCTCTTTGAAGGATTCCTGGGCCAAGGCGGCATACCGGTTCTGGATCCGATCGAGATACACTTTGGATCCCACATGCTCCGGTTGAAGTAAAAGAATGGTTCCAAATCCTTTCTTGGCCTGGACCAGCTCGTCCCGATCAAAGGCCGCTTGGGCTGCCGTGAATTTATCGGCGATTTCGGCTTCCATCTTCGCCTTGTCTTTGGAGACGGCCATCTCGCCGAATTGCTTCTCCACTTTCGCTTTAAGCTCGACGGAAGGTTTGTGCCACGGCGCGATGAGCAATAAATCGTTCAACGTGCTGTACGCCTCAACGCCCTGGCCCAGAGCCAATTCGCTCTGCGCTTTCCGGTAGGCGAATTCAACCTGGTCTTCCGCTGTCTGCATCTTAAGAGCGCGTCCGAAACGAATGCCGACGCTCACCCGGTTGGTGTTTCCCAGATCGCCGTAGGGCACGAACGCGTAATCCAAATTCCACTGGTTGAACCGGATTCCGATTCCGTAAGTGATTCCGGTTCCGACAAATTTTGATTTCCCGTTGTATCCCGCCCGAAGATGCAGCATCTCAAAAACGCGGTATTCAACGCCGGCCGCGAAATAGGGGTTGTTGTCGACGGGCGAAATGGCGTCCACCGCCACATTCAGGTTCCCTCCCAAAGCGGAAAGCCCGGCGCCCAGCACCATCTGCCGGGGAAGAGGCGACCCTTCCGTGTCAAATTTCACTTGGGGCCCCACGTTCTTGATCGTGGCGGCGAGGCTCAGGCCATGAAGACGGCCCGTTTTAAAAGGGAGAAGAATTCCGGCGTCCATCATCGGGACGGAGGCGCTGAAGCCGGCCAGCTTTGAATTAAGATATTTAACGTTGACGCCGGTCAACAGATCGGATTTCTCAAAAAGCTGTTTCGCCCAAGAACCGGTGAAAAGCATGTTGGAGGCTTCCACGTTGCCGTTCGGCATCCCGGTGTCGGCGTAGCCTTGAATATTGCCGTAGTTCATGAGGCTTAAGCCCATGGCGAAGGTTCCGTTTTTCACCGTGGGAAGAGCGAAGCTGGCTTGTTCGTAACGAATCCCTTCGACAAGAGCGTAGTGCATGAGCGAAATTTCCTGATACCGAAGAGGAGCCAACCCGGCGGGGTTCCAGTAGCTGGCGGTGACATCGTTGGAAATGGCGGATTGAGCTTCTCCCATGGCGGCGCCGCGAGCTCCAATTCCGATTTTCAAAAAGTTGGCGGTGGAGGATCCGGCGGAAGCGGCCTGAAGAACAACCGGCGAGGCGCAAAACGCGGCCAAAACAAAAAAGGAGGCCATCACCCGCAGAAGAGAAACGGTTGCGGAATTCGAGGAATCATGGCTTCGATTGATTCGGCCCGCTTTTTTCATGACACTCGCTCCTTTCCCCTTGTCTGGATTTTTGTGCCTCGTAAACAAACTGTAACACACATGGGGTTAAGGATTCCTTAAGATCGGGTTAATTTGAGCTTAAATTAAGCGGTTATTTGAGGTTTGATCGCTTATGAAGGAGCTTCTAGCATTTAAAATGCTGGAAGCGGTATGGCTCGCGTAAATAATTCGTAACAGCCTAAGTTGGCAGGCCTAACGAATCACCACGATTTTACCGGCTGTTTTTTGACTCCCCGTATCAACGAGGTACAAATAGACGCCGGTGGCCAGTTTATCGCCGGAAGAATTGACGACGTCCCATTTTTTGGGATCTTCCCCGGCGGCAATCGTTATGTCAGCCACTTTTTCCCCGGAGACGGTAAAGATTCGTATGGAACCGGGACCGGGCAAATCAGTGAATCGGACAAACGCGTGATCTTTGGCGATAAAGGGATTGGGAAAGACATGAGGCTCGGCAAAAGAGAGGCGTGGCGCGCAAAAGAGAACCGTTAGAAGCGCGATAAAAGAGGCTGAGCGAACGATGATTGGTTTCATAGGTTATCGAACGATGACAAGTTTCCCTGTCTTCTGGTTCCCTCCTGATTTGACCTGATAAAGATAGACATCAGCTCCCAGCTTTTCTCCGCTCTCGTTTTTCACGTCCCACGCAAGAGGGTCCGACCGTGTGGCGTCGAAACGGATCTCTTTCACCAATTCTCCGGCCACAGTATAAATCTTTATCTCCCCCGCGTCAGGCAGGTTAACGAACTTTATTTCCCTGTCTTTTGAAGCCACAAACGGAACGGGATACGCGTACGTGTTGGACACGTCGTTGGAAGCGGTCCCCAAGACCGCGTAGAGCCCCATCTGGTAAATCTGCCCGCCCACGGTCTTGCTCTGGGTGTCGACTTGAGCCCCCGGCACCTTAATCCACAATTGCGTTTCCTGATCGAACCGGTAGAGTCCCAGATTCGACACTTTAATCCGAACCCCGTTTTGGGCCAATCCATCAAGACTGTTTGTTTGGACATTCCGGCGGCCCGGAGGCAGAACAGAATCCACATAGCCGTCATTGTCTTCATCGAAAAAGGGAATCATGATGACGGCGGGCGCTTTCAACTTGCCGTTCGTCAAATTATGGTTGGTGTCAAAGAGCCCCAGGTAACGTTGCGAGATCGGCCGGGCAAACGCGCCCCCAATCGACATCTGCTTTTCCGTCGCTATCTTCTGAGCGTTGGAATCAAACCCCCAGGAATAACTGGCGGGATCCGTTTCAGCCCCAATGGCGCCTTGTTTCGGCAAAGATCCGGCCGACAGGTGGATCCGAGTCGAAATGATCCCGCCGTCGCTGGTGATCAATTCGTTGTCAACTCCCGGATCGAGGAAAGTCCTGAAGTAGTAGCGGAATTCTTCCGCCAGAGAATTCCCCCCGGTATCCAACACGCCCTTGGTCAACTCCAATTCAAAGAGATACCCCGGCGGAAGACCGGGCTGAGGAAACCCGACGTCCAGCCGCTGCTCCGCATCGTTATAGGTCAATGAGCATGAGATGGGCTGAGAGTTGCTGACAGCTTGACTCAAATTATTCTGGATGGCCCGGACAAGAACTGTCTTGCTGGTCACGGTGTCCGGATCAAGCCGTTTGGTGAAACCAATATGGATGGTGTGGACCGAGGGCACCCACGGAATGGAGGCCGCAAAGGAGACGTCCAACTGCGGCTCCGTGGGCGCGGACTTCACGCTTTTCTTGGACACCGCTTTCGCGCTCAACATCGAACCTATTTCAGACGCCGGGCGGGCCCCGCTGATGGCCTGGGCCCCGTCCTGGCTAAACCCGGAAACTTCCGGCGGAACAACGTCCTGGAACAACGGATACGGCCCCAGCACGCGGTGCACGGACGGCGTGTTCTGATTATTGAAGCTCAACACGTGCAGATACCAGCTGGTGTTGACATCGATCACATCCCTCGTAAATTCTTTGATCTCCGCCGGGTCGTCCCAGCGAACTTCCGTTCCAGAAAAGACGTAGGCGGGACTCGTCGTGAATTTGACCGAATAGTGATGGGCCGTTCCCTGTCCAAAGATCAGATTGTTCTTAAACTTAAACTTGATGACCTGCGAGACCTCGTTGATCTTATGCGTGGTGGACTCCACATCCGGATCCATGGCCAGCGTCCACGCTTCCGCAGGAGCGGAGGAAAAGCTATACCCGTTCACATTGGACGCCCGAACAGTTCTGCTGTAGGGCGTATTCGGCGTCGGAAGGCCTGATTCCGTCGCGTTCAACGTCCCGGTGTTCGCTTGAGGAATACTGCCCACTCGGGAGACGCGCGTGACGAGAGTCGTGCTCACCGTTTCATCGATTTCAAATCCTGTCTCATCCGATGAATTGTCCATCCAAGTCCACAAAATGGCCGATTGCGACGCCCCGCTCCCGGACAGCTGCGTTGGAGGCGGGAAGCTGATGGTTTGACCCGACCCGGGCGCTGACGGGACCGTCATGATATGCGGCCCCCCGGATTTATCGCCGTTTCTCGCCAACACGTCGTAGGTGTACGTCGTCGCTGTCGGAAGCCCCGTGTGAGTGAACCCGCGATCCCATTCCTCTTTCGTGAGCCAATTGATGTCGGTCAAACCAGTCGTCGTTCCGCCGCCGGCGATATACTTATTCCCTTCCACCCATCGTATGGCGTATTGAGTATGAGCGGGGTTCCCCGAGGTGCTGAAATCAACATTCAAGAAAACGTGGTGGGAATCATCAAAACCGGACGTGACCACGGGCTGGCCAGGAACATTCGCCAGCGACCACGCGTCGATGGGGTTGGAACTCACCCCTTCCAATCCATCAGACGAGCGCGCTTTGAGGCCCACGCGCAAATGGGTGTTCGGCTGCAAATTCGGAACGGTCACGGACGTTCCAGCCGGAGCGACAAATTGATATTGAGGGTCCGTGTCTTTTCCCGTTCTCGTCCCGGCAATCACATAACTGCTGATGACGGGAACCACCTGCGCCGACACCGTGTCCGAGGGCTCGCCCTCTTCCTCCAAACGCCCGACGCCTCTCAGATAATAATAATACCGCGGCGCCGGAGCTGGAGAGACAACCGTCTCCCATTGAAACGCAATGGAATCCGTACTGACGAGCGTTTGAGCAAATCCTCCGGCCTGGGCGGGGGTTCCTCCCTCCGCATCATGACGAATTTCCCGCAAATTGTATGGGATATCATTTGGCCCTTCCTGTTTGATGTAATGAATATTTACATTAGCAGCAACGTAATCATGGTAAGCGGTGAAAGAACCGGCGACGCCGGTTGGGGAAACGTACATACGGAACACTTCGGCGTCCGTGCTGGCCCACTGAAGCCGGACATAATCCTGCTCCGCCACCGAAGCAGTCAAGCTGGGCTTCCCTGGAACCGTCGTCACTGTTTGCTCGTCAGAGAAACCATCGGATAAAACGTCGGCCCGGTTCTTCGCTCGAATCTTGTACCCGTATTCCGTCCACGGTGACAAGTGCGCGTGGATGGCTTTCCCTGGATTCACCTCTGTTCCGCTTCCATCCCAGTCGGTGCGCGTCAACCAAACAGGCGTGGGAGACGATGAACCATCGCCGGTTAAATAGGCGGCGGTGTTGGTGTTAAAAATGGCATAGAGCGTGTCTTCCGGATTCATGTCGCCGGCGCTAATGATCACATGGACATACGTCCCGGACGAGGCGTTCCATTTGGCCTCGCACGTCGGGAGCACCGGGGTTGACACCTGCGTGATGGCGAACCCCGGCGACAGAGCGTCCGAGATCGCCCCCGCCCAGTTCACGGAATAGAGTTTGAACCAATACGTCGTGTTTTGTTTCAACCCCTCGATGCGAACCTGTTGATCCGTCACATTATTACTGCGGATCAAATTCATAAACGCCAGATTATCCGCCGCTTCGACATAATAAATCGTCCCCGAAGGGTTCCCGTTCGGCAACCAACTCACGCCCACATAATTAATTCCAGGCGAGAGAACGCCGGCGGCAGGCATCGTTGAAAGAGTCACGGCGCTTCCCAACGACACAACAGCCGATTCTCCATTTGAGCTCACCGCTTTGGCGCGGTAATAATAGGTTGTGTTCAAAGCGAGATCCGCCGGCGCCACATACGTGTTGGCGATCGTTTCTGTTTTTTGAGGAGCCGAAGCAAATTGATCAATGGAACGGTCTACCACGTATTGAACGCCCGTCGGATTGGTTCCTCCGCCCCAGTCGAGCCGCATCGAGTTTCCCGTCAGATTGGTGAACGAATACGGCAGTTGCGGGGGCATCACAGGGGTCCGAGCCTCTCCCAACGAAACCCAGGCGGTCGGACGGCCCGTGCGGTCCAAAGCCCTCAGGCCGAAATAATAATCGGTATCGGGAATGAGCCCTTTTAGAACGCCATTGGTTCCTGTCATGGTCGATTTCACGTCCGTAAATTGGTCCAGCGTCGAGACGAGAGAGGCCCGGATCTCGTATTTCGTATCAATCGGGTTACGCGCCGCCGTCCATGCCACGGAGGCCGATGTCACATTCAGCGTGAACGTTTGCAGAACCGGGGCGTCGGCCAGGGTGGTCGTGCTCACCGTCGCGTACAAACTGTAGACACTGGAGGCGCTCTTCGCTCGAATCCCAATAATATGGTTCATGTTCGGCGTGAGGCCTGAAACCGTGTGAGGAGAACTCGCGGCCACCGGCGGTGGCGTTTCATCCAGAATGCCGCCGCTGTTATGAAGCTCTTCAAAAGTCGTTCCGACTGGATAAATGCTCGCCAACCACTCCACTTGAATGGAATCCGTTAAAACCTGAGTGACGTTGACACTGGGGGTGACAATCTCGTTTTTCGTTTTCCATGTGTGACTTCCCACGAGCGCCCACGCCGTCCGGAACCCATAGGCGTTCACGGCTCTGACCGCGAACCAATAATCCGTGTTGATCTGAAGCCCCGTAATCTCTCCCGTCGACACATCCGTTCCCACCGCTTGCACAATCGGGTTGGACATATCCTGCAGGAGCGAGGCGCCGATCTCATAAACCGTCTTGTCCGAGTTGTTTTGCTTCTCCCATCCCATGGAAGCCGACGATCCGCCGGTCGTTACGTCATTGAGAGAACTACTGAATGGGAATGGAACCGCCGCTTTCGTGACCGTGGATTTATCCAACGCGGAGGTCACGTTCCCGATGCGGTCGCGAACCACCAAACTAATGGAGACACGCGTGTTGGGTTGAAGATTGTACATCGTTGTTGTAGAGGCACCCCAAACCCCGTCGGGGTATTGGAAATTGTACGCCTGGTTCACGTCCAATCCGGCGCCCCCCCCGTCCGTGGCGGGCGTCGCGGTCCAGATGACTTGTTCCGCAGACACATCAACTCCCGCCAAAACAGGTGGATTCGGTGTGGGCGATTGATCGTCAATGTAAACCGGACCGAAAGTATAGTCCGGTCCTCCCACGTTAGCGCTATTGTAAGAACGGAAATGAAAGTAATACGTTCCCGCCGCGGCGGGCGCCGTTGAGAATTTGTTGCTGATCCATGTGGCGGCCAGCGCCGCATTGTCGTAAGCGCTCATGTCCATCACTTTGTCGTTTTGATCGACGATGACCTTGTAATAATTCACGAGCGCCCAGTCTGAAGAGCTGAAGGAAAAGAGTTTTCCGGGCTTGTAATATCCATTCACGTCGAAATCGGAAACATTATTAACGGTATCAGGTTTGATATTGGGATAAGAAGGAATTTTGGCCAAAGTTGTCACCGAAAATGCGATGGATGGAGGCGTCACATCGCCAGCGCTGTTCCGGGCTTGCACTGTCACTGAATAGGTTCTATTGGGATCAAGCCCCCCCGCCGGAATAACCAATGTCGGGTTCACTATCCAGGCAGGGGATATCGTGATAGGACCGGATATCAAACTAAATTTGAAACCGGTGGGGTCGGCGCCGGTATTGAAAAACCCGCCAGGCGTGCTGGCGGTCAATGTCATGCTTGACTCCGACACGTTGGAAGCAACGATCAGCTCCGGTGTTTTCTGTTTTGTCACTACCGTTTGGCTCACCGCGCTTGAAATCTGAGGCACCGCGTTCTTTAAATAGATATGAACTGAATAAGACTTATTGGGTTCTAAACTTGTCGCGACGTACGTCGTCTTTGAGTCCCAGTGGATGTCGCCCCCGTCGAGCTGATATCCATAAGGTTCCGCAACACCGGCGAATTGATCTCCAACGACGATCGCTTGGCTGATTGAGATGGTGTTCGTGCTGGATTCAACGAAAACGAACGCCGGAGTAAAGTCATTGGCCGTCACAATATTGAACGGCCCTTTAACGATTTCGTCAGGGTTGTCGCTCGCCGACATTCCGCCGCCGCTGAACGCCGCCGCATGCAGGTAATAGCGCCCTTTCGTGGACGCCGTCACCGTGATGGGATGCGTGGCGTCCGCCAAGGTATCCAGATTGGACCATATCACGCTGTTGGGATTGGAATTCCACACCCACCGCAGATACTCAACGGTTCCGGATCCAAAGGGAATCAGGCTCGCCGCGTGAAACACCGTGCCGGGCGCGAACACAGCGCCCTCGCCTTCCGGCGCTGGGTCTGTTTCGGCGTTGACGGTGACTTTAATTGAGGGAGACTGGGGCCGGGTGGTCACGGAACCCAAACTCAGAGGCGCGGTCTCCACGTTGAGGCCGTTCACGGCGCTGACGCGGACAAAATAAGTTGTGTTCGTCGTGAGCCCGGTAAAAAGGGCTGACATGATGCCATCGGCCGGGTCAGAACGAACGATGCGTTTTTCATCCACCGAAGCGAATGTGTCCGACGCGGAAAGTTGAACCTTAAATGGGGTCCCATTGGGGTTCCCGCCGTCTCTCCATTTCACCGTGACGGATCCCTGATACACTGCGAATGTATCGCGCGCGCTCAAGCTCACATCGGCGGCCCGGGTATAGGTCGATAGTGAGACAGGCGCGCTCCGATTTCCCAAGGCATCTCGAGCGCACAAGGTCATCGCATAAAGCTGATTGGGCGAACCCAGTACAATGATCTGAGGATTAAGAAGAGTTGAAAATTGTTCTTTGGCGGGGTCGCCGCAGTTCCAAACCAACGGCTCGGTGTGAAGGCCGGAAAACGTGTCCGTCGTATTGGCCAGCGCCGTCCAGGTAACGCTGTTCATCGTGGTCGACGGATCACCGAATTGGACCATCGTCGGAGGAACGACGTCATACCCGAACCATCCGATCGTCGTCACAGCGCTCATCTGATCTCCGGCGGAATTAACGGAGCGAATATGAAGATACCACTTGCCGGAGTCAGCGGCCGTGAAACTCAGCTGAGAACTCCCAACGGGCCACACATCCGTGATCATTCCGGCATAAACTTCTTCTTTGTTCCAGGCATAGACGTAATGATCATAGGTGGTGGGGCCGGCGGCGTCCAACGCCTTAAAAATATAAGTGGGATTTGTTCCCCACGCGTTCAGCGTGCCCTGAATGACGCCGATGCTCGGCGATGTTGGCGGCGTCGTGATGGGCACAAGCGGGCTTTGAGCCGTGAGGACGCCATTGGCGTTCCGCGCCCGAACGACAAAGGTGTACGTTGTGTTAAACGAGGCCAAATCATACGCGGCGTAATTGACTTGAACCCAATCAGCCCACGTAATGGTGAGATCGGGTTTTTGTAAGCCGAATTGAAGCCCGGACAAATTAAGATTCAATCGGGGAAAATCACCCGCGGCGCTCAATTCGATGTGTTTCCCTTGAAGCAACGTGACATTGATTCCCGTGGGCTGATTCTGAAGCGTGTACGCGTCTTTATGAGTCGGGAGAGTGAGATTTCCGACGGAATCCTGATAAACGATGTCCACGGCGTGATAGGAGTTGGCTTCCAAGCCAACCAAAGAAGAAGAGGCCGCCACCTGAAAGGTTTGTCCGCCATCAAAAGAATACGGAGCCAAGGGAAGACCGGCCGGGCCAATGTCTTCCGGGCTTCCGGCGTTAAAGACCAGCGTGGAACTGCCGCTCACATCCACCGTCGGCGTTCCCACGTCTATCGGCGGATCGTTATCGATCCACCACGGCCCCAGCCGGGTGTATCCGCCCGCGATGGACTGATTGCTGCTGTCATAACTGCGAATATGAGCGTAAAAGCTCTGGGTTCCATTAAACGGAGCGCTGGCCCAACTGCCGCGCGAAATGCCGATGCTGTTTTGCCAGTCCAGCGGCCCCGGTTCCGAAGCCGACCCGGAAAGAAGAAATTTGTAATACGCGACCTCGCCCCGGCCGTAAGCGCCGTCGTCGGTGAACCGAATCACCGTTCCTCCTTTATATATCCCTCCGGGACTCGGCGGATTGTACGGGGCCTTATCGGCCGTGATGTGGGCGGGCCCGCCGGGAGTTGTGAAAGTACCCGCTGTGCACCAATCGGTTTCTTCGCCGGCCCGGTTAAAGGCTTTGGCCTTCATCTCATAAACCGTGTTGGGAAGTAGCCCCGTAAAGTGGAACGAAACTGTTTGCTGAATGGGAGAGAAAATTTCCGTATGAGAATCCGACAATCGAACCTGAAGGCCTGACAGGCCTTCGGTAATAAATGGGAAATCGCCCGCCACTGTCACATCCGCTTCCGTGCCGCTTAAGGTCACCGCCACGCTCAAAGGTTTATTTTGAGCGGTGACGACGGTGGTGGAAACAGCGTCCGTCATGTTCGGCGGTTGGGCCTGGTCACGAAGGCGAAGCGTCATGGTGTGACCCGTGTTCGGCGTCAAATGAATTGTTTGCGACGATTGCCCCGCTGTAAATAGTTCGGCTCCCCCATCAAACGTCCATCCGTATGGTTTCGCGTGAAGTCCGGAGGCGCCGCTGGGATCCGTTGCCTGGCTCGCATTCCATGTGATCGACGTATTGGTCTTCGTTGACGTTAAAATAGCCGGATTCGGATTCGGCGGAAAATAATCAATAAGGAACGGGCCCATCACGGTCTCGCTCTGGGAGTTCGAGGCCCCCACGGCGTTGTACGCTTTCACGTGCAGATAGAAGGGCGCCGTGTAGGAGTTCGAGATAACGAGGTCCCCGCCGCTCCAAATCGTGTTTATCTGCGCCTGATCGCTGTCCTGAGGCCACGTAAAAGTGTCCTGGTACGGAAGCCAGCGATATCGAATATAAGAGGCGGCTCCATTGGCAAAAGCGTCGGTTTGAAACGTGATGGTGCTGTCGGCTCTGCCGTACCACACGGTCGAACTCGCCGGATGGTCAGGAATCAATGAAAAAGCTCCCGGCAGCGTGACAGCGGTTCCCAGATCACGCGGCGATGTCGTTCCGCCTTCGGCATGAACTGCGCTCACTGTAAACCAGTAGGTCGTGTTATTTGCAAGAGACGCAAATCGAACAGAGGTGTCCGTCGTATCCTGCGCCTGCGCCGGTACCCAGGCTTTAGTGGTTACACCCGGAATAGAATTTTCTTGATACACGTAAGCCTGGACATGATATTGAGTCCCGGCGCTGTTTTCATTTGAAAGCCAGCGAACCGTCACGGCGTCTCTCTCCGGCGTAAAAATGGAGCCGATGGTGGGAAGACCCGGAACCGCCGCCAACATGTAAATGGGAAGAGTGGATGAATAATCGCTGGGAGTGGAATCGATGGCGTCCAACGCCACCACGCGAACGTCGTACGATGTGTTAGAAAGCAATTCGTTCACTGTGGCGGAGAGCATGGCGGTCTGGCTGGAAACGATCGTTTGGAAACCGTCCGACGACACTTCCAAACGGTATTTGGTCCCGGCGGGATTGGCGCTGTCCAACCACTGTGCGGAAATCGATTTATCGGTTCGGGACAAGGGAGAAGCCGGCCAGGTGGGCGCTTGCGGCACGGCGGCGCAAACAGAGGCCGCCGCCACAAAAAGAAACAGAGATGAAAAAAGTCCGATCCGTTTCATTTCCGTCTTCCCCTTTCTATACACGCATTGACGTTCATTCTTCAATTGTGGCTCCGATGCCGTAATAATTGAAAGGCTCATACCTGTAACAGAATCGTAACAGAGCTGGATTAAGGTTTCCTTAAGGTTGGGTTAAAATGCGGTAAATATCAGGGGTTTTTTTACTTTTTTTGGGGTTTAAATCGTTTTTGGAGTATTTCGGGGAAAGTGGGAAAATAGACCAATTTGAGGTAAAAGGCTACTGACGCCGTCATTCGGGCTCGGTGATACCGTGTTCGCGCATTTTGTTGTAGAGGGTCTTGTAATCGATGCCCAAAATCTTGGCCGCGTCGCTTCGGTTCCAATCCGCCTTATGAAGCGTGGCCAGAATATGCTCCCGCTCCACCTTCTTAATGACGTCCCGTAACCCCGCGTCCCCCTGAGGGTTCGCGACGGGGGCCGCTGTCTTCTCCTGGGAGAAACGGATGCTGGTGGGCAAATGTTCGACCGTGATTTCATTGTCGGCCAACACCACGGCGCTTCGAATGGCGTTCGACAATTCGCGAATATTGCCCGGCCACCGGTACGATTGAAAGAGTTCCAGCACCCGTGGCTGGACGCTCTTAACAGGAGTATTCATTTCCTGAGAATATTTTTTCAAATAGTAATCCACGAGCATGGGAATATCATCCAGCCGGTTTCGTAGCGGGGTTAACTCGATCGGGAATACCTTGATCCGGTGGTAGAGATCTTCCCGGAATTCCCCTCGATGAACCGCCGCTTCAAGATCCTTGTTGGTGGCCGCCACAACCCGGATTGTGACCCGCACTTGTTTGCGTCCGCCGAGCCGGACAAACGAGGGGTCCTGAAGAACGCGCAGCAACTTCGCCTGAACGGACATTGATAGATTCCCAATTTCATCAAGGAAAAGAGTCCCTTCGTTGGCCATTTCAAACCGTCCCGGCCGCGACTCATCGGCTCCGGTAAAAGCTCCTTTTTCATAGCCGAAGAGTTCTGATTCCATGAGCGTCTCCGGGAGCGCCGCGCAATCGACGGGAACAAAAGCCTTCGCGCTTTTTTTGGATGCCAGATGGATGGCTCGCGCCGTGAGCTCTTTCCCGGTTCCGGATTCGCCGAACAAAAGGACCGTCAAATCCGTCGGAGCCACTTTCTCAATTAGTTTTTGGACCTGCTGGAACGCGGGACCTTGCCCCACCAACTCGCCGGGACTGATGACAATATCGGGTGACAGGGCCGAGGCGCCGCCGATGATGAGCGCATGTTTGACGACTTCTTTGATCCGGCTGTTGTCGAGCGGCTTGATCAAATAATCGCAGGCCCCGAGCCTCATGCACTCCACCGCCGAATCCATCGTTTGATAGGCGGTCATCATGACGACAGGCAAATTCTTCTCCACCTTCCGGATCCGGCGGAGCGTCTCAACACCGTCGATCCCGGGCAATTTCAAATCAAGGAAAACGACGTCCGGGTGGCTATCGAGGCGCTTCACCCCGTCTTCCCCCGAAGCGGAGGCCACGACCTCATAGCCGGCGGCTTCCAGAACCTTCGAGAAGATCATCCCGACTTGAGGTTCATCGTCGATCACCAATATTTTTCCTTTAGACGCCATGGTTCTCCTATTCCCCCCCTTTGGGAGGTTCATTGATCGGAAATTGAATACGGAAGGACGTCATGTTGGTCGCCGGATCTCCAACGGCTTGAATTTTGCCGCCGTGCCCTTCCACCACCTGTTTCACGATGGCGAGCCCAAGGCCCATGCCCGTGTCCTTCGTCGTAAAAAACGGTTCAAATATTTTTTCCTGAAGTTCCACCGGAAGAACGCTCCCCGTGTTCGTGATCGTGAGTAGCAGCGCCTGAAGAGACTGATTTTTTTCAATCGCCACATAAAGAGTCCCCGCCCCTTTCATGGCTTCAAGCCCATTATCCAAAATATTTTGGATCACCTCGCGCACGAGATCGGCGTCTACCAAGAGGGCCGGGAGTTGCGTCTGGAACCGGCGAACCACCTGAACATTTTGAATCTGGCACCGCGCGGCGAGCGCCTTTAGAACATCGTCCGTCAATTTCTCCAGGGATTCCGGCGATTTCCGAATGTGCGACGCCCTCGAATATTCAACGAAATCTCGCGTCAGCCGCTCCAGCGTTTTCACTTTTTCCTCAATGGCGGTGACGACCTGGAGGACGTCCTTGTTCGACGACAGATGATTCTCCAAATATTGGGCGCACATCTGAATAATATTGAGGGGATTGCGCATCCGGTGGGCGATGGCGCCCGCCATGGACCCCACGGCGGCCAATTTGTCTTTCTTATAGAGCTCATTTTGCATCTTGGAGATTTCCCGTTTCAAATTATGGCTCTCCAAGCAACGACGGATGGTCACTCTCAACAAATCGCGCGGAAATGGCTTTGTGATGTAATCGTACGCGCCGGATTTCATGGATTCAACAGCGGAACTGACCGACCCAAACGCGGTCATGATGATGACGTCCGTGTGGGGATGGCGGTATTTCACCTGTTTGATCAAATCGATGCCGCTCAAATCCGGCAGAGAGAGATCCGTCAAAACCAAATCGAACCGTTTAACATCAAGAAGCGCGATGGCTTTTTGGACTTCCCCGACGGTTTCCACATCATACCCGTCTGATTCCAGGAAGTCCTTGCATAACTCGCGCGATGCGGCCTCATCATCGACGATGAGAATACGGTTGACGCTGGCGGAAACGGGAGGAGGATGCGAAGCAGGCTTTGGGGCCGGCTTCACAGCGATGAAGCCTTGAGCGGGGTGGCGCGAAGAGGGGTCGTCTTATAGTTTGTCATCCAAACGGTACCCCACACCAATCAACGTCTTAATGTAGCGCCCCGCGTCGCCCAATTTCTTCCGTAAATGGCGAATATGAACGTCGATGGTGCCGAGCGTCCCCGGATAATCATATCCCCATACCGCCGACATGAGCGCCTCCCGCCGCAAGGCTTTGTTCTTATTTTTCGCCAATGAGACGAGAAGTTCAAATTCTTTGGGCGTGAGAAGGACGTCTTTTCCTTTGTTCTTCACTTCGTGCATATCGAGATCAATTTCAAGAGGACCGATTTTCATAACGGCGTCTCCTTCCGTTTTGTGCATCTCAAGACGGCGGAACACCGCTTTGATCCGGGCCAGGAGCTCTCTGTTTCCAAAGGGTTTCGTGAGGTAATCATCCGCGCCGACTTCCAACCCGATCACCTTGTCCGTTTCCGTGTCCTGAACGGTCAACATGATGACGGGAATTTTCCGAGTCCGGATGTCTTGCTTGATCTGGCGGCAAAACTCAAGGCCCCCGATCGTCGGCAACCGAACGTCGAGTAAAATCAAATCGGGAAGCCCCAGCTTCAACTTCTGCGCGGATTCGTCCGTCGAATGGGCGGTCGTCGCGGTATAACCGGCCTCTTCCAGAAGGTCCTTTACCAATTGACAGATCTGAGGCTCATCATCAACAACTAAGATTCGTTTTTTTGACATTCGTTAACCCTCCTAAACGGTCTCGGCGATATTCAGCTTGGGTGCCGGCTTATTGGGGACCGTGAAAAAAACCGTCGTCCCTTTCCCCAATTCGCTTTCCATCCAAATTCGGCCGCCGTGCGCTTCCACAATCCCCTTGGCGATGGCAAGACCAAGACCCGTTCCTTTTTGACCCACCACATGGTCGCGAGCGCTCTTCACCTGTTTGAATCGCTCAAACGCCGCTTCGAGCCCATCGGAAGGAACACCGATACCGCTGTCACGCACCGAGATCTGAATGAATTCGGTTTGATTTCTCGCCGACATTTTGATTGTGCCACCAGAAGGCGTAAATTTCAAGGCATTTGACACAAGATTTGTCAGCACCTGTCGAATCTTGTCGTCATCCGCGATGAGAACCGAAATGTCATCTGGAATATCCAACGACCACGAAATGGATTTGTTTTCGAGGAGAGGTTGAAAAAGACCGAAGATATCCTCTCCAGCTTCTTTGAGATCAAGGGGTTGTTGCTTGATTTCCACATGGCCGGATTTGAGCTTTGCCAAGTCCAAAATGTCATTGATGAAATGGGTGAGCCTCCCGACGCTTTCAGAAATGATTTGAAGCGCTTTCGCTCGCTTCTCGGGAAGAATCTGCTCCAGCGGTTTGTTCCGCAAGAGCTCAACATATCCGGAGATGGCCGCGAGAGGTGAGCGAAGTTCATGCGACACGCTGGAGAGAAAGTCGTCTTTGAGCTGATCCAGTTCCCGCAAACGGGATGCCATGGTATTAAACTCGTTGGCAAGGAACCCCAGCTCATCGGCGCTGTTAACGGGAATGTGCGTGTCCAAATGGCCGTCCCCGATGGCCTTGGCTCCCTCCGTTAAATGAAGGATGGGCTTGGTGAGTTGCATCGCCAAAAAATAGGCGAGGATCACGCCGAAAAAAAGCACGATCACCATCGTCCACATTAAAATGGCCCACATCCGGTCAATAACTGTCTTCAGCCCCGAATCCAGCAAATTCATGTTAAACCCGACGAACACAGACCCCGACGCTTCTTTTCCTTTGATGTTCGAAAGGGAAATTTTCTGACAGTAGGTCCGCCACCGTTCACCGGACAAATTCGCCTCGTTCATGGCCAGATGGGCGATCCCCCCTCCCCCCGGGGTTTCTTCACAAACGGGGTTTTGTTTTTTAAATCGCCGAAGGCTCTCTACGCCTCCCAGTTGAAGATTCCCGCGCCCCTCATCGACGAAAACGGCATACGCCAAACCGGGGATGGACCGCTCAAACGACTCGCTTCGAATTTTGAGCCCCAAGTCATCCGAGTAGTAAAGGGTATCGTGACAGGCTTGTTTGAAATTTTCGAACAGCGTTCGCTGGTTGGAAATCATTTCCCGGCGGAGAAAATACTGGAACGACATGATGGTGGAAAAACTGGTGAAGGCCACAACGGCCACCACAAGAAGAACGGTGAGCAATGTTAAACGAGGTCGCAATTTCATGGCGAGTCGTCAGCCTCCCTCCGCCTTCTGAACTTCAATGACCTTCACTTTGGATCCGGCCTTAAGTTCCGGCGGGCGTTGGACGATGATGATATCCCCCGGGTTTAAGCCCGAGCGGATTTGAGTGGAATCAGTGGCGACATACCCCACCTCCACATCCCTCATCTCTGCGACATTGTCTTTGTTAACGACAAAAACCTGGAAGCCGCCCGGCGTTTTGGCCAAAGCGTCGTTTGGAATGGAGATGGCGTCGTCGGCTTCAAACGTAATGATCCGGCTGCGCGCGAACATCCCCGGGAGAAGCAGGCTATCCGAGTTGGGAATTTTGGCCGTGATTTCAAATGTTTTGCTCTCTCCCGTGATGATTGGAGAAATGCTTTGGATGGTTCCTTCGAACACGTTCCCCGGGTACGCGTCCACCGTGACCAAAATTTTCTGCCCCGGGTACACCTTGTCCACCTGCTTTTCAATGATGCCGACTTTGACGACGACGTTTTTGATGGCGACCAAGGTCGCGATCTTCCGTTGGGGCGTCACAAACTCGCCGATCTCGGCGGCCTTGTCACCCAAAATGCCGTCTCGCGTCGCCACCAACCGCGTTTTATCCGATTCTGTCTGGGCGATATCCAAATTGAGGCGGGCCTCGTCCAACTGAACCTTGGAAATGGCTCCTAAATTAAAAAGCTGTTCTTTTTGCTGAAGTTCGATTCGCGCGCGCTCCACTTTAAGGCGGGAATCTTTGTCACTGAGCTTCGCGATCACCTGCCCCCGCCGAACTTTGGCTCCTTCGGTCACGTCAAAATCTTCAATTTTTCCGTCGACCTCAAACCGGAGTTCCACTTCCGCTTCCCCTTTCAACGTTCCGACGGCGTTGATCGTGTCCTGAAACCGGCCCAGGTGAGCCTCGATCACGTTCACCGGAACCTCGTCGACAGCGCCCCCAGGTTGGGTCGCAGGTTTGTCGTCGTTGCCGCCGGATTTTTGAATCCGGGAGATCCCCCACATGACCCCCACCAAGACCACCGCCATCGTCACAATCCCGGCGAATTTGTGACGGAAGAAAAGCTCTCTCACCTGTTGAATCACCTGAGCCTTGTCAATGTTGAGCGGCGTTTTCTTCGCCGGAGTTTCGGCGGGGGCCTGAGCCGACGGAGGGGTTTGCGTCGGCGGCTCAGCAACGGGCGTCACCGGGGCGGGTTCCCCCGCGTGCAGCGAAGGAAATTGAAAATCTTCTTTCTTCGGATCCTGAGAGTCGGGGGGAGTGGGTGTCATAGCGTTAGGACTCAGCCGACGGAACCGGCGTTCGGGCCCGGCCATGCTGGGCGAACACCTCTTCGATTTCATCGTAATTCAATTCTTCTTTCTCGATCAGGAGTTTGGCGAAGATTTCCACCATGTCCCACTCCTTTCGAAGAAAGGCTTCGGTTTCTCGTTCACATTGTTTCAAAATAGATTGGGTCTCGTCATTCATCTGTTTCTTGAACGATTCCGACAGCGTGGTCATGGCCTGCCGATCATACATGATGGCGTAATTTCCGATGATCCCGGCGGATCCCATGCCGAATTGCCAGACCATCGCCTCCGCTTTTGAAAGGGCGTTGGCGAAATCCGACGACACCCCGGTGGAGGTCACCGCGAATTTAATTCTCTCGGCCACATACCCCGCCAAAGACACTTTGATATCGGCCAAGAGTTCATCGCGCGTTTGGGTGTATTGTTCCTCTTTGGGGATCGGAAGAACGTGTCCGAGCGCCCCCCCCCGGTGAAGAATAGACGCCTTGAACACATCATGCGTCATCTGATGGTTATAGATAATGACAAGATGGCCCGACTCGTGAATGGCGGTTGTTTCCCTTTCTTTACGCGTCATCGGAAGCCGGTGCGCGATCCCCAGATCAATCCGCTCAAAGGCTTGCGCCATATCTCGGAAAGACACCGTGTCTCGTCCTTCGCGGGTGGCGATGAGCGCCGCTTCCTTGACGGACGCTTCGATATCCGCCGGTGTTTTCTGAACTGTGCGCTGGGCTAACTTTTTAATGTCGATCGAGGGGTCAAAGCTGATCTTAGCCAGGTAATACCTGAAAATATCTTCTCGTTCCTTGAGGTGCGGGCGCCCCACAAAAATTTTCCGGTCGAACCGGCCGGGGCGAAGAAGCGCCACGTCCAGCGTGCTCTCCTCCGCGTTTGTGGCGCCGATAAAAATGATGTTGTCTTTTCCGCTATGGATACCGTCCATCTCCACCAAGAGTTGGTTTTGAGTGGAGTTCGTTTCCTCGGATCCGCCAAAGGCACTGAAGGTTCGGCCCCGGCCAATCACATCCAACTCGTCGATAAAAACGATGCAGGCTCCGTACGCCTGCACCAGAAGCCGGGCGCGTTTAACCAGTTGCCTCACGCGCGAGGCCCCCACGCCAACGAACACCTCCACAAACTCGCTCCCAGAAATCGCCAGAAACGGGAGACCCGCCTCCGACGCGATGGCTTTGGCCAGGAGTGTTTTTCCGCAGCCCGGCGGGCCTTGCATCAAAATGCCTTTAATGACCTTCCCGCCGATTTTTTTGACGCGGGCCCGGTCTCTCACGAGAGCCACCACTTCCTGAGCTTCCCGCTTGGCTTCTTCAAGACCAATGACATCGGAAAATTTGATGCCCACAAACTCCACGTTAAACTTTTTCTGTTGGAGTTTCTGGAATCCGCCCGTCATGAAAAGCTGGTATCCAAAAAGGAATAGGAGGGTTGTAATCACTCCAATAAACATTTGAGGCGGCGTGGACCCGATCAGGGTTTGTTTCTGGAAGGACTCCATTTGGAAGAAGAACACGTAGCTGCCGGCCACCATAATAACGACAGTGGCGATGACGGCGCCCCAAATCAGGAGTTTAAGCCAGTGGTCGTCCCACCAAATCTTAAATTTGGCTTTGTTCATTTTTTGGCCTGGACGTTATCCACCCACGCGTTGATGGTCTCAACCAGACTCTCAAATTCATCCCCTTCACGGATATGGATCGGGTGGCTGGCGCCGCCGGAGTCGATCATCTTTCGGAGTTCTTCCTCAATGCGTTCCGTCGGACCGACGGTCCGGTGAGACAGGAAAATGGCCGCCATCGTGACAACGCAAATGTAAACGATGCCGACGGCGAAAAGCCGCAGCGTCGAGGATTGAATCATCGGCTGGAACGTCGCGAGAGCGGAGGGAGGCAGATACGACTGGATCATGAAAAGCGCGTGAAAACCGGTAAAACACAGCAGCACCAAAAGGGAGCCCGCCACCAGCATGGAATAGCGAAGTTGAAATCCTCTAAAAAAGAAAATCTTCTTCCGCTTGGGGGCGTAGGTTCGGTCTTTTGGTGCTGCGTGAATCAAAGGAATGTTCCTATTTCTTCTTGGCTTCAGGCATCACGGGCGCAGGAGCGGTTCCGGTGGCTTTCTGCTTCATTTGTTCCCGCATTTTATCCCAGTCGATATTCCCTTCAGACCGGATCTGAGACATGCGGCGTTCCCAACGGACCCGTTGGATCCACTGCGAACCGAACTGGAGAAGCCCGATGAAGATAATGACGCCCCCGATGGTCAAAGAAATGAGGGATTTTTTGCGGTCTGGAACCATAAAACTTAGAATGATGCCGACGCAACCGAGAGCCATGAGGATAAGCGCTAGTAAGGTATTCGAAGCTGTTACAGTCATTGTGCCTCCTTATCGACGACGAATAGATATGGAAAAACTGCTTCGATTCTAACAGTGCCCTCAACACATATCAAGACGTTTCGAACAAGAATCGGGAGAGGAGAGGCATAAAATAACGACATGTTAAAAACCGACACCGAATCAATCCTCAAATCTGTTTCGCGCTCGTTCTATTTGAGCTTGCGGGTGCTTCCGTCCGCTCTTCGACCCGTGATGGGGCTGGGCTATCTTCTCTGCCGGGCGGCGGACACGTTGACCGATGAAGAAGTGATCCCCTCCGCCGAGCGCCTAAAGACGCTGAAAGCGTTCCGGGCTCTTTTTGACGCCTTCCCCATCTCCAAAGAAAAGAGCCAGACATTTCTTAAGACATTAACAGAGAACCGTTCCCTCCCCCAAACGTCGGAAGGATTGCTGTTGTTTACTCTTCCCCGAATCATTGAATCGTTCAACGCCCTCGCGATGACGGATCAAGCCCTCGTTCATCAAGTGGTTCAAGCGGTGACCCAAGGCATGGAGATGGACTTATCGTCCTTCGGCGACGGGGTTGAAACGCTGAAAGCGTTTCAGATGGAGAAGGAACTGGAAACCTACATTGGATTGATTGGCGGCGAACCGGGCCGATTTTGGATTCAGGCGTGCCTTCACCACATCCCCGCTCTCACGAGAGAAGACGACCGCCTCCAACTCATCGAACAGGGGTTTTTATTCGGAACGGGACTTCAAATGGTCAATATTTTAAGGGATCTTCCGAAGGATCTCATGCGGGGACGATGCTATATTCCGGAGGAACGGCTTTCGGAACACACGCTGAGCGTGTCAGAACTCCTCGACAAAGAAAAAAACGAGATCTTTCTCCCTCTTTATCATGAATTGATTGATGAAACACTGGAGCGCCTCCGGCATGGGCTCACAACGTTGGAATCTATTCCGGCTGGTTATTTTAGGCTGAGGGCGGCCATCTGGTGGCCGCTTGTGATTGGGGTGAGAACGCTGGAGAAGTTGAGGCTCTCGCCGGTGGTATTGGGATCGGTTGAACCCGTCAAAGTGAAACGATTTGACATCTACAAGCTGATGATTTTCTCTCTCTTTCTCCTGCCGTCCAACCGGCTCTTACGCCAGGAATTCGATTATCAGAGGAGAGGTGCGTCGTCGTCTTTGTAAAACGACCTCAGCCGTATTTGTATTGGACTCCAAACCCGCCGCGCGGCATGTCGCACTCAATGTTATCGAAGGGACACAGCATCTGGCAGGCTCCGCATTCGATACAGTTCTCATACGACACAACCAGTTTGTTCTGACCCGCTTCCCACACATACACCTTCGCCGGGCAGATCGCCGTGCAGGCTTTGTCTTTGCACTGCGTTTGACAAACGCTCTCGTTCCGGATTTTGATATGGGCGTGATGGTGATCCGCTTTGTAGGTCAGTGTCCCCAGTTTCTCGTCGATATTGACGTCCATAAATTCGCCTCTCGTCTCTTATAGGAGTTTTCGCAGTCCCCAAAGATCCTTTAGGATCCCCGTGATGGGACGCGTTTGCCGGATCTTCCGGAAGATGCTCTTCTGAATATCTTTCTTGTTCCGCCCGTCGACGTTGAAGAATTCATAAAGCGCTTCGCACGCCATTTCAGGATAGAGGGTCAGGAAATTCATGTTGTTCTCAACCGTGGCCTCCACGTTCCGGATTTGTTTCATGTCCGGCAAAATAAAGGACTCTTCCAGTTTCTTTTGATAGTTGGAGAGCATTTTGGAAGAGTAATTCCCTTTCTTTTTGGCTTCGATGGCCGTTTCAGCGGCCAACTGGCCCGCTTTCATGGCGAAGTTGGACCCTTCCCGGTGAGTGGGATTGATCATTTGAGCGGCGTCCCCAGCCACCATAAATCCGTCGGTGTAAAGCGGCGGAAGCGAGTAATAGCCGCCTTCCGGAATGATGTGCGCGGAATATTCCAGCGGCGTCGCCCCGGCCAAGAAACGCCTCACGGCCGGATGGGCTTTGGCCGATTCCAGAAGTTCGTACGGTTTAATCAAAGATTTTTGGAAATGAGAGAGCTTGCAGCCGACGCCGAAAGAGATGGACTCTTTATTGGTGTAAAGGAAGGCGTATCCCAACATGCCTCGCGTGATGGAACCGAAAATTTCGAACGTGGCCCCTTCGTTGCCCTCGAGAGAAAAACGGTCTTGAATTTTTTCCTTTGGAAGGGCCAACACTTCTTTGACGCCCAGGGCCACCTCGGTTGATTTCCATGGTTTAATGAGACCCAACGATTGGGCCAGCCACGAGTTCGCGCCGTCACAGGCGATCACAACGTCCGCCAGGAGCTGGTCTCCGTCGCTCGTCTCAATCCCGATCACTTTCCCGTCTTTTTGAATGGCCTTGTTCACTTTAACGCCGGAGTACACCTCGGCGCCGGCCTCTTCGGCCTTCTTGATGTACCACTTGTCGAAATTGACGCGGATGATGGTATAGCAATTGTGCGGGTCTCTCATCCATTTGTCGCTGTGAAAGCCGGTGCGGATGGAGGAATCGTCGGAGGTGATGATAATATTCTGCTGAGTGATGAACCGTTCAAGCGGGCAGGTGGGATCTTTCCAAAATTCAGGGACGACGTCGGCCAGCATCTTCGTATAAAGGACGGCCCCTTGGACGTTTTTGGCTCCGGCGTACTCGCCGCGCTCCAAGACCGCCACATGAAGACCGGCTCGGGCCAACGTCGCGGCCGCTGATGCGCCGGCCGGACCCGCTCCCACTACGATGACATCGTATTTATCTGACATAGCGTACTCCGTTTAAAAAAGAAGTGAAGAACACAAAGAAAACGAAATCAACTGGGACCCATCCGCGGGGGCAGCTCATGCGAGAATTTACTCGTTGGTTTCTTGGTTGACTCGAACGCTGGCCCCCATCGTCGAGGTCAACGTGACGGAACGCACATACGTTCCTTTGGCTGTAGGCGGTTTGGCGGAAGTGATGGCGTTGATAACGGTTTGGGCATTCTCAATAAGATCATTGACGGAGAAAGACGCTTTCCCGATGGGAGCGTGAATGTTGCCCGTGTCGTCCATTTTAAATTCGATGCGACCGGCTTTAAGCTCTTTCACGGTGCGGCTCACGTCAAAGGTCACCGTTCCGGCTTTGGGCGTTGGCATGAGCCCGCGCGGACCCAACAGTTTCCCAAGCTTTGTGATGTCTTTCATCATGTCGGGGGTGGCCACCATGACGTCGAAATCAAACCACCCTGCCCCGATCTTTTCGATCAAATCGCTATCTCCGGCGAAATCCGCTCCGGCGGCCAAGGCCTCCTTCACTTTTTCCCCTTTCGCCAAAACGACCACGGTCCGTTTCCGGCCGGATCCTTTGGGAAGAACAGTGGAGCCGCGAACGGCTTGGTCTGTTTTCTTCGGGTCGACGCCCAAATGAAAATGAAGTTCAATGGTCTCGTCGAATTTGGCCGTCGCGTTCTTCTTAACGATATCAGCGGCTTCCGTTAACAAAAACTTTTTTGCCTGATCAAATCCTTTCAGCATCTCTTTCTCGCGTTTTCCCATCTTACTTTACCTCAATGCCCATGGACCGGGCCGTTCCCTCTACCATTCTCTTGGCGGCTTCAATATCCTTCGTGTTCAAATCCGGCATCTTCTGTTTGGCGATGTCTTCCAACTGTTTCTGGTCGATCGCTCCGACTTTATTTTTGTTCGGAACCGCCGATGCTTTGGCCAACCCCGCCGCTTTCTTCAAAAGCGCAGAGACCGGAGGCATCTTCGTGATAAAAGTGAAGGATCGATCGGTGAAAATCGTGATAACGGCGGGAATGATCATGCCGGCTTCGAACTTTTTCGTTCGCTCGTTGAACTGCTTGCAAAAATCCATGATTTGAACGCCGTGCTGCCCGAGCGCGGGCCCCACCGGCGGCGCCGGGTTGGCGGCTCCTGCTGGGATTTGAAGTTTCACTTGTGCTTTGATTTGTTTGGCCATAATCGTTTTTCTCTTTTAGTGAGTCTTGTTTTTTGGGAAGGAATCTATACTTTTTCGACCTGCAGATAATCCAGCTCAACGGGGGTGGCGCGGCCGAAAATGCTGACCGTCACTTTCAGTTTGGCTCGATCTTCGTTCACTTCTTCCACCGTTCCGACGAAATGCCGGAAGGGGCCTTCATTAATTCTCACATTCTCTCCCCGATCAAAGACGACCGCCGGCCGGGGTTTGGCGGTTTTCGGAGTGGCATTGAGCTCCATCATGCGCTCCACATCCGTGGGCTGCAATGGGATGGGCTTGGCCCCTCCAAGAAATCCTGTCACGCCAGGCGTGTTCCGAATGAGATAACACGTCTGATTGTCCGCGATCATTTGAACCAAAATATAGCCGGGGAAGAACTTTCTCCTCCGGATGTGTTTTTTGTTCTTCTTAAGCTCAATCACTTCTTCCGTCGGGATGACAACCTGCGCAATCCGGTCTTTCAACCCTTGAATTCCGACGGCTTTCTCAACGGAGGAACGCACCTTATCTTCGTGACCCGAATAGGTGTGAACCAAATACCAATGCTGTTGTTCGTCTAGCTGTGTCATACTTAAGCTAATAATCCTCCGATGAGAAGATGTAAAACTTTATCGACAATAAAAATATAAATCGCCACGATGACAACAAGGATAACAACAACCCATGTTGAGGCAATCATTTGAGGAACCGTCAACCAAGCCACTTGCTTTAGCTCGATCCACGCTTCTTTAACAAAAGTAATAACGTTATTCATGAGATGGGTGGGGAGAACTCGGGAGTGGTAGGACTTGAACCTACAGTCCCGGTTTTGGAGACCGGTGGTTTGCCATTAACCGACACTCCCAGATTTACGGCTTGGCCTCCTTATGAAGGGTGTGCCGCCGAAGCCGAGGGCTATACTTCTTGACCTGGATTTTCGTCCGGTCGCCCTTCCTTTTCCCCAGTTCGAAGTAGTAATTGAGATCGCCGGTCTCTGTGCATTTGAGAGCAACGACGTTCCTTCCACCGCTAGCCATAAATATCTCTCTTTAGTTAAGAAATGTGGTCGTTATTTCAGGATTTCCGTGACGACGCCCTTCCCCACCGTGTGTCCACCTTCACGGATGGCGAAGCGAACGCCTTTCTCCAACGCCACCGGCGTCAAAAGATCAATTTCCATGGTGACGTTATCGCCCGGCATGACCATTTCGGTGCCTTTCGGCAACTGACAGGATCCGGTCACGTCTGTCGTTCGAACGTAGAACTGAGGCCGGTAATTATTAAAGAACGGCGTGTGGCGGCCTCCCTCTTCCTTGCTCAGAACGTAGACTTCCCCTTTAAATTTAATGTGAGGCGTGATGCTTCCCGGCGCCGCAAGAACCTGACCGCGTTCCACTTGGTCTTTTTCAATGCTGCGAAGGAGAACACCGACGTTGTCACCGGCCACGGTTTCATCCATGACCTTGTTGAACATTTCGATACCGGTCGCGACGGATTTCCGTGTTTCTTGAATTCCGATGATTTCAACCGGGTCTCCGACTTTGAGCCGGCCGCGTTCCACGCGACCCGTCGACACCGTACCACGACCCGTGATGGAGAAAACGTCTTCCACGGACATCAGGAACGGTTTGTCGGTTTCACGAACCGCATCGGGAATATGTTGGTCAATGGCTTCCACAAGTTTCATGATGGCGGGTTCGCCCAATTCGCTCTTATCTCCCTGAAGGGCTTTCAACGCGCTTCCGCGAATGATGGGAATTTTATCCCCGGCGAATTCGTACTTGGTGAGAAGTTCACGGATTTCAAGCTCAACCAGGTTCAACAATTCCGGATCGTCAACGAGGTCGCACTTATTGAGGAACACCACGAGATTTGGAACGTTCACTTGGCGGGCGAGAAGAACGTGTTCGCGCGTTTGCGGCATAGGTCCATCAGCGGCGGACACGACGAGAATAGCTCCGTCCATCTGGGCGGCACCCGTGATCATGTTTTTGATGTAGTCGGCGTGACCGGGGCAGTCAATGTGAGCGTAATGCCTCTTGTCCGATTCGTATTCCACGTGCGCAACGGCAATCGTCAAAATCTTGCTTTCGTCTCTGACGGTTCCACCCTTGGCGATGTCCGCATAGGATTTCGCTTTGGATTTTCCAATTTTCGAAAGGACCAGGGTTAACGCCGCGGTCAAAGTTGTCTTTCCGTGGTCAACGTGGCCGATGGTTCCGACGTTCATATGGGGTTTTGTACGCTCAAACTTTGCTTTTGCCATTGCTTCTGCCTCCTTAAAATAACGACACTTTGTGAATAAATTTTTACGGCCTTCGAAAACACAAGCTGGGGAGGAGAATTGAACTCCCGACCTCGTCCTTACCAAGGACGNNAAGGGAATCGAACCCTCGTCTCAAGCTTGGAAGGCTCGCATTCTACCATTGAACCACACCCGCGATAACAGATCCAGCTTGCCTTTTTTCTTCTTCCCATTGAATTTGAACAGGCAGGCCCGCCTTGGAAGCCACTTGTTTTTCTCTCATCCAGTGCGGTTTTACAAAGAAAAGACCCCGTTTCCGGGGTCCTATGCGTTTTGCGAAAACCAATTCAGAATTAGATGAGGATCAAAACGGGGACGTCGATTTATATAACAAAGGGTCATTCAGAGTCAATAGGGAAAAAATCTTAAGACGCGGGCGGGGGTGGAAGACGAAGATTTGGCTTCTGACCTTCCGGAGGCCGTGTGCGACGATCCTGAAAGACGAGGCTCCCCCCTTTCCGATCGAGGGTATGTTTAACGTATCCTTTCATCTCTGTCAAGGCCTGAATGAGAAGCGCATACTGGTTTGTTTCAATGTTCTTATCCGTCAAATACACAATCGACACGGAAACAAAGGAAAACTTTTTGATATTTCCCTGCCTGTCTTTGGATGTGATGCATCCGGCTTTCAAATCGGATTCGGAATAATAGGCCCGGATCCGCTCATCGAAACGAGTGGCGATCCAATTGAAAATGGTGTCGGCCTTATCCGGCGACGTAATGGCGACAAAATCGTCCCCGCCCACGTGCCCGATAAAATCATCCTGGTTCCCCCACCGCTTAACGGCCTCCACCAACAAATCCGCCAGCAAGCGGATGACTTTATCCCCCTGCTTCACGCCGTACACGTCGTTGTACGCCTTAAAGTTGTCCAGATCGATATAGGAGAAGGCGAGGTTTTTCATGTTCGCCAAACGGCGCCGGGCTTCTTCTTCAATCGCCAAATTACCGGGGAGCCCCGTCAAGGGATTATGCCCCATGTCCACCTTCTTACGTTGGAGCATGCGTTTGATCCGGGCAATGAGCTCCTGCGCGTCAAATGGCTTGGTTAAGAAATCGTCGGCGCCGGTTTCAATGGATTTGATCCGGTCTTCCGCGCTCTTCCAACTACCGCTCACCATAATAATCGGAATGCCCCGCGTGTGCGTGTCTTGCCGGATTTGCTCGCAGATCCGGAATCCGTTCATCCCCGGAATTTTAAGATCAAGGATGATCGCGTCCGGAATAATATCCCGCGCCCGCTGAAGGGCCTTCTTTCCATCATGAACGCATTCAACCTTGTAGCCGCTCAAGGTGAAGGCCAACTGCACGTACGCCGCCACCTGCTCGTCGTCGTCAATGACCAAAATTCTCTCGCCGGACATTTTACCCTCCCAACCCCAACGTCGCCACGCGTTCTCCACGAATCCCCTCGTCGAAGGATCCGGGTTTTTTCGCTGCCGCCTCTTTCTTTTTCAAAATAATCATTTCGATCCGTCGGTTGCGAGAACGCCCTTCTTCCTTATCGTTTTCCACCAGCGGCCGATTGTCGCCGAATCCCCACGCCGACAGCCGTTCGGGAGGCAATCCGGCGCGCGTCAATTCCTCAACAACGGAAAAAGCCCGGGCCGCCGACAACTCCCAATTTGATTTGTATCGTCCTCCCACGATCGGCACATTATCGGTGTGGCCTTGCACAATCACATCACCATCAACGAGCTTAATTGAATTCGCCAATTCGTCAAGCGTCCGTTGCGCGAGCGGCGTTACCTCAACTCGTCCACTTTCAAAAAGGATGTTGTCTTTGAGCTGCAGCGTCACTTTGTCCACGCTGTTGATAATTTCAATGTTGTTGCCTAGATGACCTTTCATCCGTTGGATCCGATCCGATAGCGCCTGATACGAAATCTTCATTGATTTCGTGTTCAGCAACGACACCTTGGCCATGTAGGTGTACGCATACATCGATAGAAAAAAAATCAAGAGAATGGTCATGAAGTCCGCATATGAAATAAGCCATAAATGGACGGGCGCCCTCCGATCGGATGACGCCGCACTGGAGGAATTTATTGTCCCATAATATTCCGCTTCCCGAACCGCTTCCGATTCACTGTGAACGCCGGCCTCCGCCCCATAAAAACCATCCTCATCATAGGGCTCCTTCTCGCTATCATCCGACTCATTGTTTTCAAATACCATAATTCCTTCCCCTCACGCCGAAAACGGAAAATCTTTAAAAATGGCGATCTCAACCCGGCGATTCAACCCCCGCCCCTCCGCTGTCACATTGGACGCCCGGGGCCGGAACGATCCATAGGCGCCGGCAGCCACTTGTTTGGGAGGCACCCCTTCTTTTTCAATCAAGTGGCGGATCACCGACATCGCCCGGGCCAACGCCAGTTCCCGATTGTTTTTGAACCGGCTTCCCAACATCAAGGGAACGTTGTCCGTATGACCTTCCACCACAATCGTGTAGGGCACGAGAACCAACAATCGCGCCACTTTCGAAAAAGTCTCAAAAGACGCTCCTTTTAAGTCGGCCCGCCCGGACGCGAAAAGAACATCTTCTCCTAATTCGATCCGTACCGCCCCCGGCTCTTCCCGAATGATGACATGGTCGGACGATTTGAGCTCCTGTCTGAGAAGAAGCGGTAAATCATCAAAGGTCAGCGTCGATCCCACCTGCTCTATATATCGGATGTCATCCAACTTCATCGATTGGATGGCCTTGCTGAGCGCGTCGTCCCCCATGAGAATAAGGCCGTAGAGCGCCAAAAAAACAAGGACGAGGTTCGTGATGAGGTCGGAGTAAACGGTGAGCCAGATGGTTTCGCTGCGCGCATCGTCGGTTCGAGGTTTAAGAAGTCGGTGGATCACGCCGGCGCCTTCAGGACAAGCTTGACGGCTCGCTCTTCGCGTCTCGTCGAGCCTCAAGAGGACTATGCTGCTGGCGGTTCAAATACGCCTGGAGCCGCCGCGTCAAGATAGCTGGAACCTCCTGGCGTTGAATAGACAGGATCCCTTCGATCATCACTTCCTTCAAAAAGAGTTCTTGTTCGGAATACGCGTGGAGTTTGCCGGAGATCGGCAGAAAAAGAAAATTCGCGCCGAAAATGCCGTAAAAGGTCGCCGTCATGGCGACCGCCATGTGCATTCCCATCGTCCGGGGGTCGGTTAAATTGAGAAGCACTTCAACGACGCCGACCAACGTTCCCAACAGGCCGAAAATCGGCGCGTACGTCGCCATGTTTCTGAACACGTTCGCTATTTCTGAATGGCGAAGCCGGATAAAATGAATCTCTTTCTCCAGGTTGGCGCGGATCAAGTTGGCGGGGAATCCATCAGCGATCATTTTAAGTCCGTTGGCCAAAAAGTGGTCATTCATCCCCCGCATATCGATTTCAAGGCTTTCCATGCTGGTCCGCCGGGCGCGCCCCGCCAACGCCAAAATGGTGGACATCACGCTGTCCGCCGATTCGCGCCGCCCGGGAAAAATAAACAGGAGAATCGCAGACGGGACACGTTTCATGATGGACCACGGATACGTGATCAACGTCGCTCCGAACGTTCCGCCGAAGACAAGCATCAACGCTCGAAAATTAAAGAAAAATCGGAAGGTTTCTCCGTCCTTTAAGGCCCATCCAATGGCCCCGAGCCCACACACCCAACCCAACACTGTCATTAAATCCATTGTCCGTTCCTTTTATCGCTCTTTGTCTTTCAAATCAGGGGATGTTTCGTTCTCCGAACCGAACCGTTCCCGATCTGGTTCTCGACGAGACATAAACCGGCGTATCCTCTCTTCAATGCCGTCTTTCGACTTTGGAGACCCCTCTTTATTTTCGCCCGTGATAATGGCGTCTTCCACTTTAGCATCCGGAGGGAACCGCAAGGTACTCTTGGGGGACAAGCTCACGCGTTGATTGGCGATCGCCCCGCTCACTTGAGGGATTTGAATATGCCCCTCCTTCTCAAGGCGGCGAGCCACCATCATCACTTTCTTTTGAGCGTCGGAGGTGGCCTTCCCGGGAAGCAACGCGTTCAACTCCAGTTCCTCCTTAATAATATCCGCCTTCCCCTGCGACACGTTTTCCAGAATCCGATTTTTTAGAAATTCCGACACCCCGGGCAGGCTCACAACAAGCGTTTGAAGATCCACCTCCCGCAGAACCGCCTTGAGCGCCTGCACATCCAGCTTTTCAAGATCTTCAAAGATGAGACTCTTCTGGCGCAATTCATCCGCCACTTCGGGCCTGACCAGTTTCAAACTGTCCATCATTCGTTTCTGCGCCTCCGGGTCCAACGATTCATAGATGGCAAAAATGCGGTCCGGGCCTCCAATGAGATAATCCAACCGCCGTTTTAAATCTTGTTCGATGTCTTCCACCTGTTCCGGAAGCAATTGTTTTGTCGTGGCCAAGTGAGTCGTGATATCGGATTGGAGCTGAGGATCAATCCTTGTCAGGATGCGGCTGATCCAGTCCGGCGGAAGATACCCCAACACAATAGCCGCCCGTTCAGGCGTTTCCCGGGATAAGAGAATGGCCAGATTGCCAAGATGGTCTTCCCGGATAAAGCCAAAGGGGACAATCGTTTTATTCGGATTTTCGACCTGGAGAGATCCGGAGAAACTGGCCGGCGCCGCGGCTCCCGCCAAGAGCGGGGGCAAATATCCATAGGGTTGCTGCCCCATCATTTGAGGAGGATAAGGCATGTCCTGATTCATTCGAGAATACCGCGATCCTTGATCCCCCGATTTCAGCGTCGGCAGCACTTGAACGAACCGGTTTAAAAAACCGCGGAACGGACCGAAAATAAAGAGAAAGAAAATCGTCACGCAAAACATGATGAGAGCCAAGCTGATCAACAGCCAGTAGTTCTGAAGGCTTTTTTGAAGCCGGGAGAAATTTGTATCAACGACAACGGCGGGGACGGGCCGCTGAAACGCGGTTCGCTGAATCTCCAGCGTGTCACCGCGGCCCACATCGATCCCAATCATCTCGCTCGTCAGGTCGCGGACTCTGGAAACCGTTTCTTCGGACAAAGACTGATCCAACACCAACGTGACGGTCAACCGGCGGATGAACCGCCGGAACATCGGCGACTCGGGTTTCAGAGACTCCACCAACTTCTTCACGTCGTTGCCGCCGTCAAACTTCTGCCGTTCCGGCACTCCCGGAAGTGAAAAACCGGAATCCGCTTCGGCCCCGGCGCTGGATTCCATCGGCTGCGTCCATGGCTCCACACGAACGACCAATACAAACTGATCGGCTGGAATGATTTTTACCAGAGCGTCTTCAACGCGCTTTTGAATGCTCATCTCAAGCGCCAAACGCTCTCCGTCCCAAGACGAATTCGCCGCGATCGGAGCCGAAATGAACGCTCCCACGCATCCGATCAAAACAGCCTTATTTACGAGTCGCTTCAACACGGGATGATCCTTGTTTCCCATACAGGAATTTTCTCAAAACGTCGTTGTTTGGATCAAGCTGAAGCGCCCGGGTCCAAACTTGTTTGGCTTTGTTCATCTCATTCATCGCGTAATAGGCCGACCCCAAGCGGGTCATGGCCAGCACGTTTTTGGGTTCAATATCCAACACTTCGGTACATTCGGAAATGGCGGAGAGATACCGCCCGTCATAAATAGCTTCAAGCGCCAATTGCAGTTTATGATCCACGAGCATGATGCCGGCGGTCAAGCGCGGCGGCTCGACCTCCGGGTGATTGGATTCCACCAGCTGAAGAAGACGGGGAATTTCGCGCCGGTCATTCACTTTTTCAGAAGCGTAGATCAACGCATTCAACGCCCGTTTGGGATCGTTATCCAAATACCGCGTGATGGCGACTCGGATCAACTCACCTCCCAACGTTCCCCCCTCTTCTTTTTCAATAATGGGCGTAATTCCCTCCAATTTCCGTCGGACTTCTTTGATGGCGCTGTCTTGCGGGAGGAGCCGCTCCGCTTCCCGAAATGTTTCGAGGGAAACCTGATACTGGCCCTCTTTATAGTTCGAAACCCCTTTTTCAAACAGGGTCGACGCCTGATCCTGGACTTCAGCGGATCTCAGTTGCTGCTGCCGGTCTTGCAAGAGCAGACGGGACCGCTCCGTCTCAAGATCCACGACGTTCAAACCCAATGGTTGATAATTTCCGACGATCCGATCAAGTTGAATAATTCGCTCGTGAATATTAAGGCCATTACCGACTTGTTGACGATAAGCCGCTATTTCCTTATCCAAATCTTCACGAAGCGAAGGGAGAACGTTTTCCGCTGAGTTCCAACTCCACCCATAGAGAAACGCCGTCGGAGAACCCGACATCAATAACAACAGAACAACTAGCGGTGTTTTAATATCTATCGTCACTTTTCTTCCTGTACTCTAAAAACTAAAGTTCTCTACGTATTTATGCCCATTTTTCCCCAATTTCAACCTATTTTTTTACATAGTCCCCCTTAGGACGAGACCCACAAACGCCGGGGTGTTGTTGTATACTGAAAAACCAATCAAAGCTGCTTAAAAAGGAAGGTTGAACCGATGAAAGCCATTCAATTTTCAGAACATGGAGAAGCCGGGGTTCTTCAGTTGGTGGATGTGCCGAAACCGACCCCGCATGGCAATGACGTGCTGGTTCACGTGGCCTTTGCGGGCATTAACCGCGTCGATATTTGGGTTCGGAAAGGTGGTCCGGCCTATCCTGTTTCTCTCCCTCATATTTTGGGCGCCGACGGGGCCGGGGTTGTCGAAGAATGCGGACCGGAAGCGGAAGGAGTTTCAACGGGGAATCGTGTGGTCATCATCCCCGCTCTTTCCTGCGGAACCTGCGGGTTTTGTCTCAAGGGGATGGACAACCAATGCGAGCAATTTGAAATTCTGGGAGCCAAGCGACAGGGAACGTATGGCGAGTATGTTCTGGTCCCGGATCAGAACGTTGTCCCCATTCCAGACTCTCTCCCGTTTGACAAAGCGGCCGCCTTCCCTCTCGCTTATTTAACGGCGTGGCACATGCTGACGAGCCGCGCCAAACTTCAACCGAAAGAAAAAATTCTCATTGTTGGGGCGAGCGCCGGCGTGGCTGTCGCGGCCATTCAAATCGCCAAATGGAGAGGAGCCACGGTTCTGGCCGCCACCACCGACAAAGCGAAAATTGAAAAAATAAAGACTCTCCAGCCAGACGACGTCTTTTGCGAAGAAGAAGGAAAAGATTTGTTTAAGTGGATTCACAAAAAAACAAACGGACACGGAGTGGACGTCGTGTTTGAGCATGTCGGGCCAGCCACGTGGGAAAAAAGCATCAAATCGCTGGGGAAATATGGACGATTGGTCACCTGCGGCGGCACATCGGGCCCGTCCGTTCAAATCGACCTACGCACGCTTTTCTCGAGAGACATGTCGATCCTGGGAGCCAGGATGGGCACACAGCGTGAATTTCAGGAATTGGCGCAGCTTGTGTTTGAAGGAAAAATCGATCCGGTCATCGACAAGATTTTTCCGTTGGCGGAGGCGGCCGGCGCACACGCTCACATTGAATCCCGCCAGCAATTCGGAAAAGTACTTTTGAAAATTTAAATCAACGAAGCCACCAAATCTCCCATCTCGGTTGTCGTCAGTCCCATTTTCCCGGCAGCCAAACTCTTAATCTTCCCGGAAGAAAGCGCGGTGAACACCGCTTTCTCCACAGCTTGGGCCGCTTCCGGACGTCCGATTTCATCCATCATCATGCCGGCCGCGCAAATGGCCGCCAAGGGGTTAATGACGTTTCGCCCGGTGTACTTTGGCGCGGATCCACCGATGGGCTCAAACATCGAGACCGCTTCCGGATTCAAATTTCCGCCGGCCGCGATCCCCATGCCGCCCTGGATCATGGCTCCCAAATCCGTGATGATGTCACCGAACATATTGTCGGTCACAATCACGTCGAAATACTCCGGGTTTTTAACCATCCACATGCAGGTGGCGTCCACGTGAGCGTAATCGGGCTTCACGTCCGGATATTCTTTGGCCACTTCATAAAACGCGCGCTCCCATAAATCGAACGCAAACGTCAAAACATTTGTTTTTCCGCACAACGTGAGCATTTTCTTCTTATTGCGCTTACGGGTGTATTCGAACGCGTAGCGAATGCAGCGTTCCGCTCCCATCCGGGTATTGATGGAATCCTGGAGAGCCACTTCGTGAACCGTTCCGCGCCGCAGAAATCCTCCCGCGCCCGAGTACAACCCTTCGGTGTTTTCCCGGATCACCACAAAATCGATATCCCCTGGTTTTTTGTTCGCCAGCGGCGTTTCCACATTGGGGTAGAGAACAACGGGCCTCAGATTGATGTACTGATCCAGCTCGAACCGAAGCCGGAGCAAAAGTCCTTTTTCCAAAATACCCGGTTTAACGTCGGGATGGCCGATGGCTCCCAAAAAAATGGAATCCATCGTTTTCAATTCGCTTAAGACCGAATCCGGCAAAATTTCGCCTGTTTTCTTATAGCGTTCGCCGCCCAAATCGTAGTTAATGAACTCCAATTTGAAGCCGCTCTTTTTTGTGACGGCGTTAAGGACCTTCAATCCTTCGCGAACCACTTCGGGTCCCGTTCCATCTCCGCCGATCACGGCAATCTTGTAGGTTGTTTTCGATGGGTCTGTTTTCGCCTGTTTAGGGCTTGACGCATTCAGTGTTGGTGACATCAGTTGTCCTTCTTTTTAGATTCTTTGAATCGAGTTAAAAAATCAGCCAGCTCAGGCCCAAACGCCTCATGAATTTCGTCGAGCGTGCTATCGGCCGGTTTTTCGACCGGATGAAATTCAATATATTCTTCAATGTCGAAAAACCGGTTGTCCTCGTGAATATACGTCCCGTTCGTCGACCCCATATCGCGCAACAAAAGAATATTCCCTTCCAGACGAAGCTCGAGATGATGCCGAGAAACGATGGCGTGCAAAATCTTAATGGAGCATTCTGAAACGCGCCCGATCACGACCGTTGTATTTTCCGGAAGCTGCCCCAAAAGCTCCGGATTCCCCGCTTCAAATTCAATATTGTTGATCACGCGGCCGGGGGCTTCTGTCCTCGCGACGGACAAATAGATCCCGTGGCTCAACCCGAAACGAAGATGAACATCCTCATCCTGAGGCGCCCGAACCGCGTAGAAGCGGTGCGGCGCCAGCAGTTTCCAGGCTTCTTCGTTCGTTCCCGCTGGAATAAAATCAGGCATGATTAAATCTTCTCCTTGGAAATATCCACCGGGGGCTTACCGGTCTTCTTCAAAATGACGCGATTAAGAGCGGCCACGTACGCCTTCGCGCTGGCCTCGATAATATCCGTCGAAGCTCCCTTGCCTCTGGCCGTGGCCCCGCTCGTGTTCTCGAGTTGCACCGTCACCTCTCCTTGGGCGTCCTTCCCACCGGACACCGCTGACAGTTTATAATCCAACAATCGGACATTGACCTTCGTGACCTTATCAATGGCTTTATAAACAGCGTCCACAGGCCCATCACCCGTCGCCGTCTCTTGGTGGACGTCGCCATCGAAAGAAATACGAATGGTCGCCGTCGGAACAAGATCGGTTCCGGAACTTGTCTGCAAATATTCCAATTTAAAACGGTCTTCCGCCACGCCTGACTTCTCTTCCAGAAGCGTCAGAAGATCTTCATCGAAAACATACTTCTTTTTGTCAGCCAACACCTTAAAATTTTCGAAGAATTCAATCAATGATTTATCATCCAAGTCGTGCCCCAATTCCTTGAGGCGTTTCCCCAGGGCATGCCGGCCGGAATGCTTTCCCAGAATGAGCAAGGACGATGGGACCCCCACCGATTCGGGAGTCATGATCTCATAGGTCTGCGCGCACTTCATAAAACCGTCCTGGTGAATACCGGATTCATGGGCGAACGCGTTGGCTCCGACGATCGCTTTATTGGGCTGAATCTGAATCCCCGTCAACCGAGACACCAAGCGGCTGCTCCGGTATATTTCTTCCGTATGAATGCCGGTCTCGACGGAGAACAAATCGGGCCGCGTTTTAATGGCCATGACAATTTCTTCCAACGAGGCGTTCCCGGCGCGCTCTCCGATGCCGTTGATCGTGCATTCCACCTGGCGGGCGCCGTTTTGAACCGCCACCAGCGAATTGGCGGCCGCCAACCCCAGGTCATTATGACAATGAACGGAGAAAATAGCTTTGTTCGCGTTTGGAACATCCAACAGCAACCGGCGAATCATGTCGCCAAATTCAAACGGGACCGAATAGCCGACGGTATCCGGGATATTGATGGTCGTGGCGCCGGCTTCAATGGCGATCTTCACGGCTTGGACCAAGAAGGCGAACTCGGACCGGACCGCGTCTTCGGGAGAAAACTCAACATTGTCACAGAACGAATGGGCATACGCCACCATCTCTCCGATGCGGTCCAACACCTGTTGGCGCGACATCTTGAGCTTCTTCTCCATGTGAATATCGCTCGTGGCCAGGAACACATGAATACGCGGCTTCTTGGCGTGTTTGACCGCGCTCCAACTGGCATCAATGTCTTTCTTGATGCATCGCGCCAACCCACAAATTTGAGGCCCTTTCACTTTCTTAGCGATCTCCTGGACGGCGTCAAAGTCACCCGGACTCGAAATAGGGAATCCCGCTTCGATCACATCCACCCCCAAACGCGCCAATTGCAGAGCCACTTCCATTTTTTCCTGGGCGTTCAGGCTCGCGCCCGGCGATTGTTCGCCGTCTCTCAACGTGGTGTCAAATATGATGATTCGTTCTGCGTTTTTTTTCATGGCCCTTCTATCCCTTCTGTGGCTGAAAAGGCTTGGTTCTCAATCGAATTGTACGCCATCCCGTTTGGATCACTCCCCATAAAATATAGCTGGTGTAGAGAATAAATATCGTGTTCTCCGGATACGAATAGATCATGAAGATAACAAACAACGTGATCAAAAAGGTCCTGAGCGCCTGCGGCCGGAACAGATGCGTCCGCTTAAACGTCGTGTACTGAATTTTAGAAATCATCATCAACGCGAGAGAAAATACGATGATGGGAATCCCAGCCCGAAGGGCGGGAATCCGCTGATAAATAATATTCATCGTGCGCCCTTGGTGATCGTTCTGATAGAGCCCAAAGAGCAGTACCAAGACCGCCAAGAACCCCCCCGCGCCCGGAATCGGCAAGCCCGTGAAATGAAGGCCCGTCGTCTCTTCGGTCTCGATGGATTTCACGTTAAACCGGGCCAGGCGAAGCGCCCCGCATAGGACAAAAAAGAACGTCAACAAGAACCCCAACTTCCCGTAATCTTTAAGCGCCAGCAAGTAAACCATCAGGGCCGGCGCGATTCCGAATGAAATCCAATCCGCCAAGGAATCGCATTCCATTCCGAATTGGCTCGTGTGACCCACCCACCGGGCGATACGCCCATCCAAAATATCGCAGACGTGGGCAATAAAGATGGCTGTCGGCGCCGCGATCCAATGGCCATTGATGGCCGAGACAATCGCGAAAAAACCGAGGAACATGTTTCCGACGGTAAAAAGATTCGGCAACAGGACCGTTGCCTGACGTATGTGTTTGTTTTGTGTTTTTATTGGTTCCATTCCGCGATCACCGTTTCTCCACCGACAATTTTTTCTCCCACCGCCACCCGAACGTTCGCCGTGGCCGGGAGGACCAGATCCACCTGAGATCCAAACCGGATGAGCCCATACCGGTCTCCTTGCTTGAGCTCGTCCCCTTCTTTAACCCAACAAACGATTCGCCGGGCAATAAGCCCCGCAATTTGGGTCACGATCATCTTCCCTTGAGGTCCGGAGAGAAGAACACTGTTTTGCTCATTTTCAACATGGGCCCTTGGGTCCCGCGCGTCCAAAAACCGGCCTTTTTTATAGGTGACCGTCTCAACCCGCCCTTTGATCGGCGCCCGTTGAATATGGACATTGAACACCGAAAGAAAAATCCGGACCAAATGGCCGCCTTTAAAAGGCCCTTCGTCGCAAGGAACCACGTCCAACACCCGTCCATCCGCCGGCCCGATAATGAACCGAGGATCGACAACGACCTTTCGTTCCGGATCTCTAAAAAAGAAGAGGCAAAAGGCGGCGAGAACCAAAAAAACGATGCCGGCCGCCCTCACCCATCCAGAGGGAATCAGAACCAGGACGAGCCCCAGAATTCCCAGGGGCAGGATGAACATCCAGCCTTCGTGCGCCACCGGTATCAGTTTCAAGGGAGTCGTTTATTCTCTGGTTTTGAGCCAGGGCATCAGTTTCCGCAGCGCCGCCCCAACTTTTTCAATGGGATGATCCGCCATGGCTTGCCGATAAGAATTAAACACCGGCTTTCCAATCCTGTTTTCCAGAAGATATTCTTTCGCGAAGTCGCCGCTTTGAATCTCTTTCAAGATCTTTCGCATTTCGTTGCGGGCCTCTTCGTTCACAACCCGCGACCCGCGGGAATATTCGCCGTATTCCGCCGTGTTGGAGATGGAATAATTCATCCAGCCGATGCCGCCTTCCTGAATCAAGTCGACAATCAATTTGAGCTCGTGAAGACATTCGAAATAGGCGATTTCCGGCTGATACCCGGCTTCCACCAATGTTTCGAATCCTTTTTTGATGAGCTCGACGGCGCCGCCGCAGAGAACCACTTGTTCGCCGAAAAGATCGGTTTCCGTTTCTTCTTTGAAAGTCGTCTGAAGAACGCCGGCGCGCGTTCCGCCGATGGCTTTACAAAACGCGAGGCCTCGGTCAAACGCCTGTCCCGTGAAATCCTGATACACCGCGAGAAGGGCCGGCGTTCCGCGTCCTTCTTCAAAGGTACGCCGCACCAAATGGCCGGGGCCTTTGGGGGCCACCAACACCACGTCGCAGTCTTTGGGAGGCACAATTTGCGAATAACGGATATTGAACCCGTGGGAGAAACCGATCGTCGATCCTTTCTTCAAATTGGGAGCGATCACCGCATTCCACACCTCGGCCTGATTTTCATCCGGCAAGAGAATATGCACCCAGTCGGCTTCTTTGACGGAGGCCGCCAAATCGCTGGACAAATTTTTTCCGGGTTTCCATCCGTGTTTGAGCGCGAGCGCCCATCCGCGGCCGCCTTCCCGCACGGCGATTTTAACGTCCATCTTCGAATCGCGAAGATTAAGCGCCTGCCCGTGCCCTTGAGAACCATACCCGATGACGACGATCTTTTTTCCGTCCAACCATTTCAGATCAGCGTCTTCGTCGTGATAAACTTTTGCTTTCAACGCCTCCGGTTCGGCGGCGTCTTTGGTCTTTTTGACTTCTGCTCTCGCGTGAGTCTTGCTCATGATAGGTTCCTCTCCGTTTCAGGCGCAACGATCCCTTTGCTGCCTCTGGCCATGGCCACAATTCCGGTTCGGCACGATTCTTTGACGCCGAAGGGACGCACCATTTTTAAAAAGGCTTCAATCTTTTCATCGTCGCCTGTCATTTCAACAATAATGGAATCCACCGCGACATCGACAATCTTCGCGCGGAAGATATCACAAATTTGGACCAATTCACTTCGGTTTGACTTGTCCGCCGCCACTTTAACAAGCATCAAGTCCCGCTCGATGTGAGGCGTGTCCTGATAATCCGACACTTTAATCACATCGATCAGCTTGTTGAGCTGCTTTTCCACTTGTTCAAGAACGCGGTGGCTCCCTTTGACGACAATCGTCATCCGGGAAATCTGCGGATCATCGGTAACCCCGACGGAAAGCGAATCGATATTATATCCCCGGGCCGAAAAAAGCCCCGAGATCCGGGCCAACACCCCCGACCGGTTCTCCACCAGCACCGATATCGTGTGACTGAGTTCTTCTGATGAATTCATATCTGCCATACGTGTCTCCCGGCTCTAAGCCATGTCCACGATGATGTCATCCAACCCCGCCCCGGCGGGCACCATCGGGAACACTTTTTCGGCAGGCGCGATCATCGCTTCAATCAAAACCGACGCCGAGGACGCCAACGCTTCTTTGAGGGCGCCTTCCACCTGCTCGTTTTTGTTAATTCGAATTCCTTTCACGCCATAGGCCTCCGCCAATTTCATGAAATCCGGAATGTATTCCAATTTCGAATCCTTTCCATTGGCGTTCGGCCGGCCCGGCATCGCCAATAAATCAGAGGCGGAATACCGTTCTTTATAGAACAGCTCCTGCCACTGGCGCACCATGCCCAAGGAATAATTGTTGAAAACCACAATGACAACGCGGATCCCTTCGTGAACCGCCGTCGCGAGCTCCGTCATGGTCATCTGGAACGAACCGTCTCCGTCGATGCACACGACCAGCCGATCGGGATTGGCGAATTTGGCTCCGACCGCAGCCGGGAAACCGTAACCCATCGTCCCCAAACCGCCGGAGGTCAAGAAACTCCGCGGGGTCCGGCACTGGTACCATTGCATGGCCCACATTTGATGTTGGCCCACGCCTGTCACCACAATAGCTTCTCCTTTCGTGATCCGGTGAAGCTCCTGTAGGAAAAATTGAGGCTGAAGCGTCGCCGAACCGGGCTTGATGGCGAAGGGATATTTGTCTTCCCATTCCTGAATCTGTTTTCTCCACGCCGCGTGCTTCGTTGGCTTCACATCCAACAAAACGCTCTTCAACACCTCTTTCAAATCCCCCACGATCGGGATATCCACCTGCACCGTTTTGCTGATGTTGGCCGGATCGATATCGATGTGGATCTTCTTGGACTGCTGTGAAAACGTCGCCAAGTTGCCGGTCACCCGGTCGTCAAACCGGGCGCCGCAGGAGATCAGCACATCGCAATTCTGCATGGCCGTGTTGGCGGAATACTTTCCGTGCATTCCCAAAATTCCCACGTAGTTCGGGTGATCGAAGGGAAGGACTCCGTTGGCCATGAGCGTATGCACAAATGGAATCTGAGCCCGCTCGGAGAGCTGACGCACGACCTCACTGGCGCCGGAGAGAATGGCGCCGCCTCCCACGTACAAAAGAGGCCGCTCGGCGCTGTTGATGAGCTCCACCGCTCGCTGAATTTGTTTTGGATGCCCGGTCGTTTTCGGGTTATACGACCGGATGTACACTTTTTCCGGCCAGATAAATTCCGTTTTTCCCTTCTGAACGTCCACCGGGATATCAATATGAACCGGCCCGGGGCGTCCCGTCCGGGCGATGTGAAAGGCTTCCTTGACCACGCGGGCCAGATCTTTCACGTCCTTCACCATATAATTATGTTTCGTCACAGGGCGCATGACGCCGGTGGCGTCCGCTTCCTGAAACGCGTCGTTTCCGATCAAGTGCGTCGCCACTTGCCCCGTGATCGCGACCACCGGAATCGAATCCATGTACGCCGTGGCGAGTCCCGTCACCAAGTTCGTCGCTCCGGGGCCGGAGGTGGCAATGCACACGCCCACGAGGCCCGTCGACCGGGCATATCCGTCGGCCATGTGCGCGGCGCCCTGCTCGTGGCGCGTCAGCACCAGTTTTAGTTTCGCTCCATACAGCGCGTCAAAAAGAGGCAGCGCCTGCCCTCCGGGAATACCAAACACATGTTTCACGTTTTCCCGTATGAGGCTTTCGACAAGAATTTGTGCTCCAGTTAATTCGTTCATAGTTCCTTCTTTGATCCTTATTTTAAAACGGCTCCCTCATGAACTTCCGACACGGATCGTGAATAGCGATCCAAAAACCCCCGCTTCATCTTTGGCTCGGGTGACTGCCAGCGGGCCATTCGGACCCGCAAATCGGTTTCTGTCAGTCGTACGGAAAGTTGCCGCGCCTTCGTATCGACATCAATCCAATCTCCCGCCCGCAACACGGCCATCGGGCCGTTCATCGCACTCTCGGGCGATACCAGACTGACAAACAAGCCCGCCGGCGTGTCCGGCAAACGTCCGTCCGTGATCAGAGGAAATACCTTGTTCCATCCGCGGCTTTGAATCAACGCGGGTAACACGCGAAGCTTATGAAGCCCCGGCCCGCCTCGAGGGCCTTGCCCTCGAACAACGAGAAGAGATCCCTTTTTGACTCGTCCCGCGCAAAGCGCTTCGGCGGCCTCAATTTCGTTCTCAAAAAGAGCCACCGGCCCCTGCGCCACCGCCAACTCGGAAACAACCTGGTTTAATAAAAACACGGCTCCATTCAGGGCCAAATTCCCGCGCAAAACCCCAACTCCGCTTTCCTTATGGTATGGCCGGCGAGACATGATCACCTGCGGATCCTTGACCACGGTTGACTTCGCCAATTCCGACGCCCCTTTTCCATTGATGGTGGTGGTCGGCAGAACGCTGTCCCTGAACGTGTTTAAAATCGCCCACACGCCTCCGGCCCGATCCAAATCTTCGATCCGGTGAGCCTCTTTTTCACCCACGCCGCCCAACCGGCAAATCTGAGGCGTCTCCCGGGCGATTCGATCGAAGAGATCCAGGGGAAGAGACATCCCCGCCTCATGGGCCAAGGCCATCAAATGGACCGCCACGTCGACAGAACCGCCCAACGCGGCGTTCAAACGGATGGCGTTGCTGAACGCGTTCGCGCACAAAAAACGACGGAAGGACTGGCCGCCTTTGACCAAGGCGATGACTCTCTCACCCGATGAAAACGCCAATTCATGTCGGCGCGCCGACTGGGAGGGCGCCGTACTCATCCCGGGCAGGCACACACCCAACGCCTCCAACACCAAATCAATGGAGTTGGCCGCGTGGTTGTCTTTCGTCAACAGACATTCCCGGAACCAATCCACTTGATGCTCCGCGTCCTCTTTTTTCTTGGCCTTTTTGTCTTTGAAAAGAGTCTCCGTGATCAACATAAATGGATCGGAAAAAATCTTTTTCTTTTGTGCATCGGCGCCGTTGCTGGATCCGAATTCCCACCGGTTGGGCCCGGTGGTCACGAGAATTGCCGGCACGTTGAGACGGGCCGCCGCCATGGCCATCCCCGCCAAGGTCTCCGGAGCGTCTCCCACCAAGGCCAGGCCGTCCAACGACTGTTGACGCGTCCAGCTTTCAATAAAATCCGCCAGCTGGTCTCTCCAAGCGAAACTGAAACTTTCCGCGTGTCCCCACGCCATGAGGTCGGGAGAGCGCGTGGTGTCCCACCGAACAGCAATGCCGCCGGAGGCTTCGATACCGGAGATGACGGCGTTCCCCAACTCCCGCGCGTCCGGTTTTTCAGAAAACATCTGCGTCGACGCCGTGACGACCCCGATCATCGGTTTCTTAAATGAATCAGGGGCGATTCCCGCCGCCGTCAGATAGGTTCGTAGAAGGGCCCCCTCGGGCCTGAATCGAATATCACCGGACATATGCTAAACCTGCCTTTTTTTATTCTGCTGATGTAAAAATGACTTTTTCTTTGAGAACAGTTTATATTCGACGGCGTCCACCAACGCTTGCCAGGACGCTTCAATCACGTTTTCGGATACCCCCACCGTTCCCCACTCCGACTTGGAGTCTTTGGAGTTCACCAGCACACGCACGCGCGCGGCGGTTCCGGCCTGGGCGTTGATGACACGCACTTTAAAATCGATGAGCGACATNNACCATTTCTCCGTCGTCACTTGTCTTCTCGACGGTCACGCGAAATCCGGTGAGCTCAAAAAACGGGCGGCGTTTGCCCAACGCCTCTTCCACCAAAAGAACAAAAGACCCTTCCGCCCCCTCGTATTGAAACCCTTTGTGCTCTTTTTGTTTAACGAGAGTCAAAATTTTCATGACGGCGTCGGAATCACGCTCAAAATCCAAATTGAGCTCCGCCGCCTTCGTCATGACGCTGGCTTTCCCCGACAGCTCGGAAATCAAAACGCGCCGCTTATTACCGACGATCGCTGGATCGATGTGTTCATAACTCGCGGATCGTTCCACCGCGGAGACGTGCACGCCGGCCTTGTGGGCAAACGCGGAATTCCCCACGTACGGCATATTATCATGCGGAACCACGTTGGCCAACTCATCAATATAGCGGCTAACCTCAGTGAGAGAGCGAAGTTGCTGATCGGTCACACAGGAGATGCCCATTTTGACCTTCAAATTGGCGATGATGGACCCTAAGTTGGCGTTTCCGCATCGTTCTCCGTAACCATTCAAGGTTCCCTGAACCAAATCGACCCCTTCTTCCACCGCGGCCAAGGAATTGGCCACAGCGCAATTGGAATCGTTATGCGCATGGATGCCCAAAGACACCCCGGGAAGAAGCCGCCGAACCTCGCGAACAACCGTGGCGATATCCGAAGGTAAACTTCCGCCATTTGTGTCACACAGCGTTAAATTATCAGCGCCCGCATCCCAAGCCGCCCGAAGAGTGGCGATCGCGTAACCGCGGTTCGCCCGATATCCGTCAAAAAAATGCTCGGCATCGTAAATCACCTCGCGGCCTTTCGATTTCAAAAAGGTCACGGTGTCCGAAATGATGTCGATATTTTCCTGGAGCGAGGCCCGAAGCGCATGGATCACGTGAGCGTCCCAACTTTTTCCAAACACGCAGATAGCCGGCGTTCCCGCCGCCACGAGCCGCTGAATGTTTTCGTCCTGATACGCCGGTTTCCCTTTTTTCCTCGTGCTGGAAAACGCCACCAGCTTGGCGTTCTTTAGTTTCAGCTCCTTCTTGGCCCGCGCAAAAAATTGTTCGTCATTGGGGTTGGACCCCGGCCATCCACCTTCAATGTAATGAACGCCGAGCTCGTCCAAAGTCTCGGCGATTTTTAATTTATCGTCGACGGAAATGGAGATGCCTTCCCCTTGAGTCCCGTCCCGCAGTGTCGTATCGAACAATTTAACCACGCGATTAATCTTCTGCCTCGCCGCAGAAGACTTAACCAACACGTGGGACGCGCTCTTCTTTGTCATCGTTTCGATTTCCCCAATCCAAACACCTTATGGAGCAGCTTCACGGCTTTCGTGCCGTCCGCTTCCCTGATCACACACGCCACTTTGATTTCGGAGGTCGATATCATTTCGATGTTGATGCCGGCCTCGGCCATCGTGGCGAA
>PLLH01000106.1 GCA_003140895.1 Elusimicrobiota bacterium | reverse complement strand
ACCAAAAAGAAGACTTGGCCGAAGGGCCAGCCGTCCGTCAACCGATGAACCAGCGCCGCGTTCAACGTTTGCCCCGGAACACGGTGGATATCGTTCAACAAATAGCTCACAAGAATGCCGCCCGCCATAAACGCCAACGAAAAAGCCATGTACATCATGGTTCTTTTCCCTGTGGCGACGCGCGGCTCGCGCAATATCTGTATCCCGTTACTCACGGCCTCGATCCCCGTAAAGGTTCCGCCGCCCAATGAAAAAGCGCGCATAAAGATGAAGAGCATGGCGAAGATCCCAATCTCGGAAATCCCCGCCCGTGTTTCCGTGATGGTATCCACGATGAGAGGGCTCAAATGGGAGCCGTGGGAAAAAATCCCATAGAGAATAATAATGAAATGGGTGATTACAAAAACAGCGAAGATAGGCATGAGGACCATCACCGATTCTTTGATGCCTCTTAGGTTCAACGCGATCAAAATAAGCAGGACCGCGACGGTGGACGTCAGCTTCCAGGCGTGAAACTCCGGCGGGAGAAAGCTAATAATGGCGTCGATGCTGGCCGCCACGGACATGGCCACTGTTAACACATAGTCCACCAGCAAAGCGCAGCCGGAAACCAGCCCCGAATAAGGACCTATCAGTTTGGTGGCGACGAGATACCCGCCGCCGCCCGTGGGGAATAACTCGATGATTTGAGAATAACTGGCGGAGAGGATGAAGACGGTGGCGGCGACGGCAATAGCCAAAAGAATGGCCAAATGGGAATAACGCCCCAGAGCCAAAAACGCTTCTTCCGGTCCGTAACACGAGGAGCTGAGTCCATCGGCCCCGAGGCCGATCCAAGCGAAGAAAGCGATCAGCGAAATATTATGGAAGACCCTCGGATCCAGCGGATCCTTGGGTTTTCCGAAAAACAGCTCTTTAAGTCGCACGGTCATCCGCGGATTCTATTTCATTCGGACCCAACCCCAAACAATTACTGAACTCGAATAGGCAGCACCATCGAAGCGATTCCGTTAAATTGAAGACGACGCTGAAGGGCGTAGGCCGTCTCATTATGAAGCAGCCGCTGATACCACTTCTCTTCCCGAAAGATCAACTTCCCGGTAAAAACAACCGAATTGGGGAATTCCTTGGCTACTTGACCGCATATTTTCTCAACGGTCGACACCGCTTCTGTCGCAATGGCCATCCGATAGTCGGCGTTCAGGTGTTGTTTATGGCACCATCGAATATATTTCTCCAGTCCCGATCGAACTCGTTCCTCCAAGCCGCTGATTTCCTGGACCCCTTTAAAATTACCCGAATCGATAACACCCACGGAGATGAAGATAACGTTCTTAAAATGATTCGGAAACAATTTCTGAATGGCCAACAGGTGATGAATGCCAAACCCGGAGAAGGACGTCACAGGCAAGATGGCCGTCTGCGCGTTTTTATCCATGACTTGAGAATAATTGTCCGGCAGCTCAGGCAACGGTTCCGCTTGAAGCACTTCATCCAATATCTTGAATCCCTGACTGATACCTCTATAGTGACGGCGAATCATAAAGCAGAGGAAAATAGTCAGTCCGGTAATAAAAGCGGTAACCCACCCCCCCTCGGCAAATTTTTCATAAAGCGTAACGAACAGAATGCTCAAACACATAACGAGCCCTGTTCCATGAATGGCCAGTTGGCTTTTCCACCGCGGTTCTTTCGCCCGGTCTTTGATCCAATGGCGAGACATCCCAAGCTCCGTCAGTGTAAATGTCAGAAACACATTGATCGAATACATAATTACCAGCATGGTGATGTTCCCTCGCGTGTAAAGAAGGGTCGCCATGGCGGCCAACCCCATCAGAATCACGCCGTTTTTGGTGACAAGGCGATCTGACAACTCCGAGAAACGATGAGGGACCCAGGAATCGAGTGACATATTGGCGAGAACCCGCGGGCCGTCCAGGAACCCTGTTTGGGCCGCCACAAAAAGGAGGGCCGCCTCCGACACGAGCGTCGTCACGATCAAGGGACGCGCGACGCGCCAGGTTCCAAAGAGGTTCTCCAGCAGCACAGCGTTCATTGTTTTTCCCTCGACCGGCATCGAATTGGTCAACAAATAGCCGAACAAAATGCCGCCGGCCGTGAACGCCAAGGATCCGGCCATGAGAAACATGGTGCGCTTCCCCGTTTGAACGCGCGGTTCGCGAAGCATGGTCACCCCGTTGGAGACGGCCTCAATTCCGGTATAGGTTCCGCCTCCCATGGAATACGCCCGGAGGAGTATGAATAAAACCGGCGCCACCCCCAACGCCGAGACGGATCCGTGAAAATCCATTGCCGCGCCATGGAAAACACTCGGCAAAGCAGCGCCGTGAATCGAAATAGCGTAAACAATCATAAAGAGATGGGATCCGATAAACAGAAGAAAAATGGGCGCCAGAAATGTCACGGATTCCTTCACGCCGCGCAGATTGAGCCCAATAAGGAAAATAAGAACGGCAAACTCCGCCGTGAGCTTATAGGGAGCCATTGAAAGAGGGAGAAATGACCAAAGCGCGTCGCAGCCGGAAGCCACAGAAACGGAAATCGTAAGGACATAGTCCACCAAGAGGGCACAGCCCGATACGACACCGACGTTGGGACCCAATAACTTCGTGGCCACCAAATATCCGCCACCGCCGCCGGGAAAATGCTGAATCAAATTGGAATAAGCGATGGAGATCACGATAATCGTCACAGCCGTCATCGCGACAAGCATGACAGCCAGATGCGTATGGACTCCTAGGGCGCGATAGGCCTCATCCGGCCCGTAACAGGAGGAGGACAAACCGTCGGCGCCCAACCCCACCCACGCCAGAAACGCCACCAGCGATACGTGGTGAAACACATTCGGATCTTTAACGTCGCGCGGGTTCCCGAAAAGAAGCCGCTTCAACTTCAAAAGCATAGAGACTCCTAAAAATAAAAAAGCCAAAGAGCAGACTCCTTGGCTGTGCTCTCCACCGTGTGCTTGCGAGGTTAGCTGTCGGGTTCGGGCTGGATGGCCCTAATCTTTCGATATTCACCCCAAGATCATTAACTGATCAACGTCGTTGGTTTCCCCGCTCCCCCAAATTACATCTAGGGATTCAGCATGTTGTTTGAATGATACTGAAAAAGAATGAGAGACAAAGCAAGGGGAGGATGGTGGGGGGCCATCCCCCCCCTTGCTTCCAAAATGTCTTCTCTTTAGAGAGCCTTCGCTCCCCGCTCTCCCGTTCGTATCCGAATGACCTCTTTGATATCGGAAACGAAGATCTTTCCATCCCCCGGCTCTCCCGTATTGGCGGCTTTCGTGATCGCCTCAATGAGCGGTTCCAGGTCATGCTCGGTCACAACGGCTTCCAATCGAATCTTGGGAAGAAGCTCCAGCCGGAAATGGCCGTTTCCGCCCGTATGAGAAAGTCCCTTCTGGTTTCCGTGGCCTTCCACCTGAGACATGGTAAGACCCGTATAGCCCGAGGCGGCCATGGCTTTTTTAACCGCCTCAAACTTCCCCGGCTTAATGATGATCTCCAGTTTTTTAAAGGTTGCGACCTTCGTACTTGTTTCTGACATAGTGAGCCTCCGTTCGCTCTGAAGTGGCGTTCCCGTTAAAGGGCGAAAACGCCTTTTTCTCCGGTTCGAATACGCATGGTGCTGGCCGCTTCGAACACAATAATTTTTCCGTCGCCGATGTTGCCGGTTCGCAGAGAATCGCTGATCACCTGCATGGTTCGATTCACGTCCCAATCGCGGACGAGAATCTCCAGCTTCACTTTGGGAAGGAAGCGAATTGTCTCCTCTTCCACCGATGACTCTCCGTCCGCCTCGCCTCTCTGGCGCCCAAACCCGCGCACGTCCATGACGGTCATTCCCATCACAAGTTTCTCTTGTTTAAGGGCCGACGTCACATCTCCCAATTGCTCGGGGCGAATGACGCACGTCACCATTCGGACACGGTAGGTTTTCTGAACGCTGGTGAGGCCGACATAAAGCAAGCTCACGAGAGCCCAGCCGCCGGCGATCAGGAAGCAGATTTTCGCTTCCGCCACGGCATCGGCATTACCAATGATATAGAGGTAAAGGATGGCTGCCACCATGATGATGTTGGTGATGAGACCCAAACCCGGAATGAGTCCATGTTTGAAGAAGCTGAAGTCTTTCCGGTTTTTAAAGGCGACGATCGTCCAGATACAGGTCAACCCGTATAGGATGAATGTCCCGAAGTTGGAAGCCAACGTGATTCCGGTTAAACCCACAACGGAACGCACGCCCACCGCTGCAATGGCGATGGAAACCGCCACGAGCACCCATAGAGCCATGTGAGGGGTGCTAAATCTGCCGCTCATGAAGCTCAGCATCTCCGGCACTTCCCGATCTTCGGCCATGCCGCAGGTCACGCGCACAGCCGTGTTCATGCAGCTGAGCGTCGTCCCTATGATGGCGATGGCCACCGTGATCGACATGGTGATCATGAGTCCAAACCCAATACCATGAAGAAGGTTGTCACCAAGGAGCCGAGCCATATCTCCAATTGGAGCACTCGAAGCCGCGGCAGCCGCCAATCCGACGACCGGCTGTCCATTCACGGTTCCGACCAATTTATCATTGATCATAAATCCCGCCGCAAAATACTCAATGAGATAGGCAAATATCCCTTGAATCACCAGCGAGAGAATGATGGCTTTGGGAATGTTCGTCTCGGGATTTTTCGTCTCGGCGGCCAAGGCGGTGCAACTCTCGAAGCCGACCAGAATCAAGATGGCCAGTGTGGATTGAACCATCACCCCTTGGAATGTATGCCCGCGGATGATATCCAACCCTCCGCTGAAGGCCCATTGTGTGGCAGCTTGCGGGTTGGACATCCTATAATAGACGGCCAAAGCGCTGAAGATCACCAACGTCACAAGCTGAATGACGTTAATCCACAAAGACGTCACCGTTGAACCCGTGACACCTCTGAAGGCGATGTAACCCGTCGCAAGAGCAAAGACGGCTCCAATGACTGTCAATTCAGTGTTCGATAAGGCCTTTCCGGTAAACGCTGAATAGATGTAACCAATAAGCGTGGCCATGAAGGCGACCATCACACCGGGATAAACCCAGTAGAAGAGATGGGCCGACCAACCGGTCATTAGCTTGGCCACCCGAGCAATCGACGTCGGAGTGGTACTCTTAATCTTTTGGTTATCCAGGAACGCCTTTTCAGCAAAATAGGCGCAGCTGGCAAAACCCGCTTCCGGATAGATCTTGGCGAGTTCAGCATAAGAGAATGCCGTGAGAAACGCCACGATCAAGGCCACGACGATACCGAGCCAAATGTCGCTGGCGACAGACGCTCCGTTCGGAGCCGTGGCAGCGGCCTGCAACTGATAGGTGATCCACAAGAATGCCCCGGGAGCAATCAACGCCATCGCGTTAACCGTGGCTCCCAGAAGCCCGAGGGTTGGTTTGACTTTTTGTGTCGCTGCTATACTTTGAGCCATGATACTCCTCCTTTGAATAATGAACTCCTGAAAATAAAAAAGCCCTGGTCCGCCTGCGGCGGACCAAGGCCCCCATGCCTTGTTCGGTCAAAAAAAAGGCCCTGACCCGCCTGCGGCGGACCAAGGCCTCGTTGCCGACCAAACTTTATCACCCGTCACTGGGTGATGATGTTCATTTGCCTGAAAATAAAAAACCCCGAGTTCTCATTTGAACTCAGGGCTTCATTGCCTGAACTGCTTGTGCCCACCGTCGAGCACAAAGAGGAGTGTATCAAAAAAAATATTCCAAAGTCAAGAAGTCATTTTTATTAGGGGAATATGACAAACTAGAGGCAAATCAGAGGCAAACGCATGACATAAATTTTTGTGTTGATTTTTCAGCGCGTTGGAGGCATATATATCGTAGAACTGACACACCATTTCACACGCGGGAGGGTTTTACGCCATGGACGCCTTAAAACCGAAAGTACTAGCCATTGATGACGACGAATCAATCCTGATGTTGTTCGACTCCATTCTTCCCAAAGAAGGATTCTCCGTTGTTTCCACCCCTCGGGGAGGAACAGGCATCACCATGGCGCATGACGAAAAACCGGATATTATTATTCTGGACCTTGGTTTACCGGACATTCCCGGCATGGAAGTCTGCCGAGTCATCCGGCAAGACCCGGCCATCCGCCACATCCCCATTTTGATGTTGACGGCCCAAAACAACGTTCAAGACAAGGTCAAAGGGCTGGAGTTGGGAGCCGACGACTATTTGGCCAAACCCTTTGAGCCAAAAGAATTGGTGGCCAGAATCAGGGCCATCCTCAGACGCTCGCTCCATGAGAATCCGACTGAAAAAATTCTGGAACGCGGCAACGTGCGGATCCTGGTGGATCAAATTATGGTTGAAGTGAACGGCCAGCCGCGGGGACGTCTGACTCGGAAAGAATTCGATTTACTTTACGTCCTCATGAAGAAAAGTCCGCAGGTGCTCAGCCGAAGTTATTTGGTTGAGACGGTCTGGGGAACCGATTACCCGGTCACCGATCGAACCGTGGACGCCACGATCAAACGGCTTCGGCAGAAACTGGGAACCGAAGGGGCCACGAACGTTCTCACGATCGAAGGGTTCGGATATAAATTCGAATAAGGATTTGTCGCAAGGAAGGAAACGGCCGCTACCGCTGAGTTTCTTCTGTCTCTTCTGAAAAATCCACCAACAACCCTTTTTTTCGCTGCTTGATATAGATTGTCGCTCCCGCCACGATGAGAACAAAAGCCGACAGAAGGGCCACAGGTCCCATCACTTGCTGAAGAGCCTCCCGGAATCCCTTATGCCCCCCGACAATGAGCGCCGCCCAAATTGAATGCGACGCATACGTTACAATCGCCATCCACGGAAGAAGGCCGCACAGAGTTCCCAGGAGATAATCCCGCGTCTTAATCCCCGACAATCCCAACAGGTAATTGAGGATCATGAACGGCGGAGCCCCAATCCACCGGAGCAGGAGAACAGCCGAAAACCCTCGGGAAACCGCCAAACGATCCAAGGAGCGGAAGCGTCCTTTTAACATGCGCTGAACCGCCTCGCGTCCAAAAAAACGCGCGATAACAAACGCCAGCCAGGCCCCCGCCGTGGTCGCCAACAAATTACAAGGCAGGGCCCATCCGAAGTTGAGTAAGACCCCTCCCATCACCGTAAACGGCGTGATCGGCAGAATCAAAACAGCCAGGGCGAAAACGATGAAGAAAAGGGCCACAGCCGCATGATTGGATTTGATTTTCTCAACCCAGACCACCGCATATTCCCAAGAGAACAAATGGCGAAGCGGAGAGAAGAAGAGCGCGGCGCCAACAAGGAGGGCCGCCGCCAAACCAAGGCCGAGACGGACCCAAGTCATTCGACGGCTATTGTTAACAGGAGCAATCATAGAGAGAGGATGGCATGTGAAACGGCAATCGTCAACCCTGCGAACAACTGGCGTTCGTCCGAAGGAGAAAGCACCGATTCAGCGATTCGCTTTCGAGCCGGCGGGAGTTGGGGTTTTCAGAGAGTTGACGAATTCCAACGACTCGTCCACATGAGACGACACGTGAAACTGCGAGTTAATGATATGCCTGACGTTCCCCTCTAAATCAATCACATAGGTCACGCGACCCGGGATGAGCCCGGCTGTCGATGGAACACCGTAAAGCGTTCGAACGCGGCTCTCCGCGTCGCTCAATAACGAGAACGGAAGCTTGTGCTCCCCGGCGAATTGGGCATGAGATGAAACGGAATCCGAACTAACCCCGATGAGTTCGGCCCCCGCCTCTTTGAAGACGTTATAATGATCACGGAAGGAAATGGACTCCGCCGTACAGAAATACGTGTTGTCTTTGGGATAAAAATAGAGAACCACCACTTTTTTTCCCAGAACATCGGCCAACCGGACCTGTTTCCCGGATTGATCGAGCAAGGTGAAATCCGGCGCCTTATGCCCCACGCGAACTTTAGATGAGAAAAAACTCAGCAACCCCATAATCGCTCTCCTTCGTTTGGATCAACACTCTGGCTTTTATTTTACTCCTTATTCGAGGGCATCGACATTTAACGTTGAAGGGAAATGAAAGTTCCAGAGAAGGAATTGAGAGAACAAAGACGTTGAAACGGAGAGGGACTCACTTCGTGAAGAACTCACTTCGTGAGGGGCTCACTCCGTTTCAACGCCGGAAGGAAAAACTGGAGGTGGCGGGAATTGAACCCGCGTCCGATGGGAAGCTTGTGGTGTTACTACAGGTTTAGCCTGATATTGATCTCGCGATACGGTTGTCATCAGACAGAACCACCGCATCGCCAGCCTCGTTTAATTTAGGCCGTCATTGACGAGACGCGCCATGACAACCGAGCCCGGAAATGGCGTTCCGACCCCGATACCGGGCGTTTCAGGCGGAACGTCACAGCACGTTAGGCTGCGAGAGCCAACTCAGAGTTGGCAGTTACTAATGTAGGCGACTTGATAACGGAGCCGTCGACCAACTCCGACCTGCAACAATCACTCACCCGACCACCGTCGAGACCAGATCACCCCCTGAAAGAATTAAACTCTAAACTACAAACTCTAAATCCTAAGTTTAGAATTTAGAACTTAGTCATTAGCTATTAGTCATTTGAGCCAGCCTCAACTAACTTCTTATGACTCTTCATCTTACCTCTTCTCTCTTGAAAAAACTCTTTTAACAGGGCCGCCGCTTCATCCCCCAGCACATCCCGCACGACAACCGGCCGATGGTTCAGTTTCTTATTCGGGATGACCCGAAGAACCGATCCGCAGGCTCCTCCTTTGGGATCCCGAGCGCCAAAAACGACGAGGGGAATACGCGCCTGAACAATCGCCCCGGCACACATGGGGCATGGCTCTTTCGTGACGTAGAGAACGGTATTCAAAAGACGCTCATTTCGTATTGATTGAGAGGCGCTTTGCAAAACGATCATTTCGGCATGAGCGGTCGGATCGTGGCGGGCCTTTGTTTGGTTATGAGCGCGGGCGACAACGCGTCCTTCTTGGACGATCAAAGCGCCCACCGGAACTTCCTCCTGCCGCGCCGCTCGCTTTGCCATCGCCAAAGCCATTTTCATGAAGTGATAATGGTCACGTTCTACCGACATGTCGCCCATATGACTCCTATTGGTTAAAAACCATGCGAAAAATCAACCTCATTTACCTTCCCTCCGGAATCGCTTATTTAGTATGATTAATATCATTTGGATTATTGCTATGAGTAAATCAAAAGCCTATCATCGAATTGCCTCACCTTCCCTCTATGCTCTAGGTATGATCGACAAAGGCCTCTCATCGCTCGCGATGCGCTCCCCGAAAAGACCCGATAAAAGACGGCACTCCCGCCGGGCGAATGACTACGTGGTGGACGCGACAGATCTCGACGACATGAATCATGAAACCATCATTCGAGGCACCGGAATCAACATCTCACGAGAAGGCTTGGGATTAAAAATAGATTTAGACGCCCCCATCGGCCGCCTGCTGAGCCTCATCATCTACCATCAAGACCGGGATTCTCTCTGCCTCGGCCGGATCACTTGGAAAATCAAATCGGACAATGAATTCCATTACGGAATTCATATCAAACGATGGACCTATCTTGACCCGCCTCTGGAGCAAGCCTTTATTTCCCTGGAAAAGAAACAAACCCCGCCGTCCCGCGCAGCAGAACCTCAAGTCGCGGGCCTTGAAACCACTTAAAATCAAAAAAGGAAAAACAGAAGGGCACCCGCAACAAAAGGAAACGCATGGGGGAGGAATTCGTGGCCAGCCCTTCGACTTCGCTCAGGGCAAGCNNAAATGGTCGGAGCGACAGGATTTGAACCTGCGACCCCTTGCTTCGTAGGCAAGTGCTCTTCCGCTGAGCTATGGCCACATGAAACGATCTTCGGTGAATAACGAGGGGTTATTCTACCTTGTTTTTCCCGATTCACTCATGAGAGATTTCTCTGCGTAAACTGTTTCAGGCTTCCCTGACACCAGTCGTTCGCTGATTTCGACTCCCTGCATAAAAGCGTGATCCTGATTTCCTATTTCGTATTTCCAGGTTCCGAATCGTCCTCGAGAGAAAATATGGTTCGCTTCCAACTCCGGCATGATCCGTCTCAAGGCTCCATCCCGATCCACATGCGGAACCGGATACCCGTGCGGCGCTCGCCTTTTCCAGACGGATACGACTGACGCCTCATCCCGCACGAATCCCTTCTGAATTAAAAACTGAAGCGATGGGCGAAGATCGTCTCCATCCTCCCGGGAATCGCCGGGACGCCGAGCCATTTCCAGCAGAAGGGACCATGTCTCCCCTGGACGCGGAACGCACGCCGGGGAAAGGTTAGACTGAACAATAAGCCGGTAAAAGGGAGCCTCGGCCCCAGGAAAATAGAACCACCCGGGCTCCGACAACCAGGAGGGCGGCTGGCCTTTAAGACCTATTCCAATCACATCAACCGACGTGAATCTCAACTGGCGGGAGGCCCTCTGAGCGGCCTCGGAAAGGCCGTCGGTCTGCCGGCAAAGCTCGTCGAGCGGGATGGAAGAAATCAGATGATCAAATCCATAATCTCCTGTTGGCGTCGTCACCACTTTCTTTCGGAGGTCCACGTTGGTGATGGCCTCGCCAAACCGAAGATGCCCTGCCCCGATGGAATGAGCCACTGCGTTACAGAATTGCCCGTTCCCGCCTTTCTGCGGGTAGAGAAAATGGCGATTTCCTCCCCACCCGGAATCCGCCGGTTTTTGAAAAAACCCTTTCATGATTTGGACTAAATCGACGGGCGCCACCCGTTTCCCGACCCACTCGGTGGCCATCTCCTCCAATGGCGTCACCCACAATTTTAAATTGTAGGGGATAAAAAAGTGACGGGCCACCTCCGCGCCGTATTCCGACAACACCCATTCTTTAAAGTGGCGCGGAGAGGTCTCCTTCCTTTTGATGGCGGCCCGAAGAAGAGAGACGAAGCAAGTCATGTTTAGCGGAAACGGTAACTGATGGATATGGTTCTGAAATGGAAAGGGGATTCGACGCTCTCGGAACCATATCCAAGACTGACGGAGGTGGCGAGCCCAAAAATCACCGGCGACAACGGAAGTAATAATGTCGTTGTAGGAAGGAATCTCGGAATAATGAACATGCACGCCGATGTCCCACACAAACCCCTGAGGGTCTAAGAAGGAGGACGCCAAGCCTCCCGCCGTTTGGTCTTTTTCAAGGACCAGAAAATCCTCAACCCCAAGTCGTTTCAAAGAAAAAGCGGCCCCCAAACCCATGGGGCCCGCCCCGGCGATCAAAAATCGATGATGAGACGTCGTCATCCGATGGCCCGGCGAAAAGAAAAAGTCTGGCAAAAAACGCGCAAACCAATACGAGCAAGAGATCGAAGATGAATAAACGAAGAACCGGATTCCCGTTCCTTATGCCGGACCGGGATATCCAACGTGGGAAGTTTGCTTAACTTGGCTAAAACAGAGAGCAACACATTCGGCGCGAAAGTGAAAGAAGGAATCCGAGGCAAAAACGAGGCAAGGCAATCGCGGCGCATCAACCGGAAAGGGATGTTGGGATCCCGGATCCAAACTGAAAAAAGGACGAACAGCATCCCTTGATGCACCCGTGAAAGGATTTTTCGATAGAGAGGATCGTGCCGCTCGAAGCGAGCTCCAAGAACAAAGGGGCTCTCGTGCCGCCGTTCCCACAACAACCAAAATTCCTCGGCGGGAATTTGATCATCGCTGTCGATCTGAAAAATCCATTCAGCCCCTTGGTCCAACGCCCACCGATACGCTTTAAGAAGGGTCGGGCCGTGCCCGCAATTGTCGTGATGGAGAACCCTCATGCCCGCATAATGGAGGGCCTCCTCGTCCAGGATGGCTCCGGAGCGATCTTTTGATCCATCATCCACGACAAGCATGGTTGAACCCGGAATCTTCTGAAGAACCTCCCTCCAAGAACGCAAAAGGAGAGGCAGAGATCCTTCTTCGTTATAGACGGGAATCACCAGCGTAAGAGGAACGGAAATGTTCACCATCTGCCGTCAATTCGGATTGGACCCTTGGATTTAGTAGACATTGTTTTAAAAAAGATGGAATCCGCTTTCCCAATATATTGTCTGGTATACGGCGAATTAAGATGGATCACGCTCTCCACTTTCTCTTCTCTTGGAATGGCCAACGAATAGAAAGAGAGAGAGCGGGCCATCTCAGTGATCGGCCCCAAAGAACCGACAACAAGCGCTACGATGAGGAGCTTTTTTCGCCAGCAAACTTCCTGATCAAACACGTCTCGGCCAATCATAAACCAAAAAACCGCCAGTGAGGGAATCGACACCCGCATCGCGAAATCATTCCAAACGCCGAGAACGACAAGCGGGATCAGAATCAACGCGGATATAATACACCATCGAAGTTGCTTTAACTCTCGCAGTTTCAAACGCGGTTCACGAAGAAGAAAAAAATAAATTCCCCCTTCAAATAAATAAAAGAATAGCAGCCGCGGTGCTTCGCTCCAAAAACTAAACTTTGAAAAGAGGAAGTCCCGAGGAATTCCATCGGCGACATGAGCGGTAAAATACAGCAAACCAACCGCCGTCAGGGCCGGCGCCACAACCACGTTTGCAACCGATCCAAACCGGACAGCCTTCCTCTCCAGGAAAACGGCCGCCACAATCGGCAGGAGGCCCAACGCGACGAAGGGAGACCAAAGCAGGCTGAGAGCCCATAAAAAGAAGATATGATGCGCGGCTTCCGTGTGAATAATGTCATCAAGCATACTATAGGTAACCAACCAACCGGCCAAGGCGTGCTGAGGAACCCAAAAAAGAAGAGTCGTGTTGCTTTGATAACTATAATGCTGCGCCCACCATTCCAGATGGGAGGTCCAATTCCAACACATCTCTCTTTGTGTGAACAAACTCCCCACGTAATCCCACCCGGAAAATAGAATAAAGGCAATCACCACAAGAACATGATTTTTCCCCACCAAACGAAGGAACCAGAATAGGCTGAGGCCCGCCCCGACAAAGGTAGTCAGGAAAAGAACCGCGTTGGCGGCGGCCCAACCCATATATTTTCCAACGAAAGCCGCCGGTAAATAATAGGCGACGTAATAAACCAGGGGAACGGCTTGAGACCCGTTCGCAGAAGGAGCCATGAACAACACCGGCCATGGGTTTATGATCAAATCTTTTAAAATCGCGTTGTGCTTAACCCAATCCGGGTTCTGATACCCGGCTCCGCCCGCTCCGGCAAGCAAGCACCAAATGAAGGCCACCGCGATAATTTGGATGGAGAGCCAAGCGCTCTTGTTACCATCCGAGTTCCGATTGGATGGGATCGAAGAATTCCAAAAGGAAACCACCCCCAATAAAAGAAGCGCACCTCCAGCCAACGCATAGGGAAGAATCAGCCATCCCCACAAAAAAATAAACCAGGGAAGAGCCAGATAAAGAAGAGTGGCGCGCTTCAGGAAGCGTCCCTCCTGAAGAACACCCAAATCCGGCCATAAATGAGATGGTGATAGGGACATGATCAGCACCGAACCATGAGCAGAAAAACTCGAACACCGTGCACAATTGATTTTACTTATAGCTAAAAAAAGCGTGGAAGGGTTATGAAGATAACCCTTCCACGCCTCAACTACAGTGAATAGTGGCGAGTCGTTAAGACGTCTTAGAAAAAGAAACGGTTTTCGAGCATGAGTTCATAGCCCGACAACCGATACTTAACGCCTCCTTGCTCCCGCTCACCCGTGGACCCCATGATACCGGCAATCGTTTCAATTTTCGGTGAGAATCGATGCGCCACTCCACCGGTCACGATATGCTTATTCACGTCAATCGTTGTCGACAAGTCGACGCTGTCCGCGTCGAAAGCAAAGGTATCGTGAGCGTAACCGGCCAGCAGATCCGTTTTCTCGGTCACCTTGTATTGAGCCCCAAGCCGAATCTTCCAGCTATCTCTCCATTTGAACGAATCCGGCGTGTTCTGGATCAACATAAGATCCGGCGTGCTGAACACATTATTGCTGACAAACCGATGCCACAACGTCCGATTGTAGTCCAAAGAGAGCGTCAATTTGGGCGTCATTCGATAAGCGGTCCCGATTCCCCAGGTCGCCGGATGCCGCAATTCATAGGTGAAGTCGCTTTGTTCGCGAGGAAGCGCCGAGTTATCAACCTTAAGGCTCCCTTTCACGTTAACATCGCTTCCCGATCGATACACGCCGCCAAAAGACCATTGAGGAGTGGGATTGTATCGAAGGCCGATGATACCCTCCACATTCATGCCGTTCCCATCCTGATGAGCGATGGCCGTATTGGCCGGGGCAGGAACAAATGGATTGGCAGGCGTATCGAGAACCGTCCGGCTCTTCAGCCGGCCGTAGAGAAGGTTGATACCGGCGCCGGCCGATACCTGGGGAGTGATCAGATAACTTCCTGACACGTTCCATGTGATAATGGCCAGAGACCCTTCCGTATCAAGAGAGATCCCGGTTGTTGGAGACGTATCTTTGAACTTCACCCCCTGAATAATCGGGGTATACATACCAAACCCGATTCCGCCTTTTTTCCCTATCGGCAGGAGAGCTCCCACCGCGCCCAAAATGAAGTTGGAATGGACGCGCTCTTTCTTAAAAATAGGGCCGTATAATTTCGAGAGAGAATTGGAGTCCTTCGCGTTGATTTCACCGCCAAAGACCTCGATGCCAACTTCACGCCCCGTATTTTGAACCGTTCCCGCAATACTGCCGGGATTCCAATAGATCGACGTCCAATCGTTCGAATCGGCGATCACGGCGCCGGCCCTTGATACCTGGCGGGCTCCCACCCCTTCAAACTCATAACCGGCGCCGAAACTTTGATCCAAACCAACGACGAACAAGGCCATCAGAATCCCCGCGGCGGAACATAAAAACCTATTTAATCCTCTCGTGTTATTTTTCATGGTTTTTTTCAAAACACCTCCCTTGTTTATTTTCAATCAATTCTCCCTTGTAAAGGGGCCACAGGATCGCGATGTGAGCGCCCCCCTCATCGCGATTGCTGATCAGAAGACCGCCCCCATTCGCCTCAATAATTTCACGAACGATAATCAATCCAAGCCCCGCCCCCTCTTTCTTCACGGTGAATATTTCATGCGATAAAGCCGCAACGATATGTTTGGGGAACCCCGGGCCGTTATCTTCAAATTCAAAAACAAGGTTCTCATTTTTGGGATGAATCCGGATCTTGATGGACTTTGGTCCCGCGCTATGACTCAACGCTTCAAACGAGTTTTTTAACAAATTGAAGAAAACCTGCTGCACCTCTTCTTTGTTGGCGAAAACCAGATATTGCCCCGCCGCCGGAACGTCTTTTTCAATTCGAATGGATTTAAAATCAGGGAAAAAGGAGAGAACCGAAAGGACCGTTTCCAATGTGTCCAATGGACAAATCGGTTCGCGTTCCTGTTGCCCTGGTTTGGCGTATTTGATCATGCGATTGATCAAGTTGGAAATTCGATCAATCTCCGAGAGCATAATGGAGCAGTCTTCTATTGATTCCGGGCTCAAGGCGTTCTCCCGTCGCATCAAATCAACAAAACCGGCCACGGCACCCAGGGGGCTGCGCACATCATGAGCGATCTTATTGACCAAAACGCCGATATTGGACGGAGCCTCCAACTTGGACAACTCGTGCATGATAAATTGTTTCTGGCTTTGCTCTTTTTCAAGCCGCGCCCTGAGTTTGTTAATGGTGATTTTATAAAGAGACCACGAATTAAATAAAAGCCCGACGATGGAAAAGATAACCAATGAAGCGGCGGGCCAGCTTTGGTAAAGGCGGGCCGGGCTGATATCGACGGGAGTGACCAGTCCAAACATCTCCGAACCGATGATGCTCAAATAGATCCCAATCGCGCACAACATCAGAAACAGGAACCGTATCCGGTACGCCGCGCCGGCCATAAAGATCAATGGAAGGACAATCAAAAAAGGAGACAGGATGCCGCCGGTAAAGTGTATGGAGGCAATGAGCGCAACGATGTTAACCCCATTGAGAATATTGAAATAAAACGGAGTTAAAAATCGGAATAGAACATAGGCCACCAAATGGCAGAGACAGGAAATTAAGGCCATCACATAAAACCCGTGGGAAAACGGAGAGGAAGGGAAGAAAACGAGAGCCGATCCCCAGGCGGTCACCAAACAAGTAAATAAGATTTGGATTCGCGTCACATGGAAATCTACTTTATCACCGCTTTTCAATGGAGGCTTCATATCATGTCATTCGGTCTTGGCCGGAAATTGAGATACCGCAAATCGACGGCAAAATAAAACGTAGAGGACGATGGCGGACACGGTGGCAAGAGAATAGAAGTTGAAATCTTCGACGGGGATGCCGATCACCTTGACCTGAGTGATCGCGTTATAAACCCACCATCCGAATTTAAAAGCGAAATAATCCCAGACAAATCCGACGGATCCGAGGGCGAACACAGACACGAATAAGCCGGGGAGGTTCACGTCTTTCGCCACAAGGGGAGCCAGAAGAAAACAGAGGGCGTTATAAAGAGCGAATTGGCTGTATAGATAATAGGGATGAGAGTCTCGTTTCACGACGGCGAGAACAACGAACAAGAGCGTCACCAGAGAAATAAAAGACCAATAAACCGCCGCGTTGCATTTCCGGGGAAGTCTTCGAGAGGAAAACGTGTACACGAAAATCGAAAAAGCCCCGCCCAAGGGATAGATAAGAAACTCCTCAAGGGGGACATACGGAAGAACATAAATCCCAAGGATGAAGTCCTTGGGGAAAACCCACCACGTGGTATACGAAAGAATCATGCTCCAGGCCCAGCCCAAAACACAAATCAAACCGATGGACCAAAAAAAGGGTTTCCGCTGGACGTTTTTAAGAATCGTCTTAAAGAGAAAAATAAAGGGAAGAATGAAGACAAAAAACAACGATATGGAATACCATGGCCTCTTTCCCCCGCCGCTGGCCAGATCACGTTGATCAGGGGCATCACGCTGATTGTCGTCAGTCATGCGCGGCCTCCGCAAACACCCCTTGCCAATACCGGACGAAGGTGGGAGCCACCACCATCAGGAGCGCATATCCGACAAGAGCTTCATACGGCATGTGAAAAAACGGAATGAACCCCCAGTTCCAATGGAGGAGATCGTAACGATACTCCCAAATGCCCGTCTTAATTCCAACGGTCTCAAACGGCAATCCAATCATGACTCCCGCCAGCACATCAAAAAGCAAAACTCGTTTATCGTATGGCACAATGGCGGATTTCTTCAGAAACCAGCAATAGAGTTTCTCGGACAAAAAAATCACCAGAGAGAACATGACGCCCCAAGCGAAAATCACGGAAAGTGGAATGTCTTTATAAACCGTAATCTTAAAATGGTATTGCCAAAAGGGCTCCGTAATAAATTCAACGCAAACGCCGATGATGGCCCCCGCAAGGATCCCCCCTTTGATATCTCTATGGGCGAACTTGCGGAAAGCGGCCCAGACAACCAAAATCTGTAGATATGACCAAATCTCCCACAAGACGAGGCTCATATTCTCCCCTCAAAGGCCGCTTGCCAATATCGAACAAACGTGGGACCGATAAGCATAATCAAAGCGTAGGAGATAAGCGTTTCCCACGGCATTTGGAACAGGGGAATGGTTCCCAACGTCCAGCCAATCGCCGTCGCGTTGTAATTCCAAACACCGGCATGAGTCCCCACCGTCTCAAGAGGAAACCCAACACAGAGGCCAATTAGGAGATCAAGAATCAAAATCCGCTTATCATGAAGGAGGACGGAAGTTTTGTGAAAAAGACGGGAATAGAGCTTTTCGGACAAATAGGTGGTTAAGGCGAACATCATGCCCCACGCGAAGGGAATAATCAGAGGAAGGTCTTTATAGATCGTGATTTTAAAATGATAGTCTGCCACGGGCTCCGTCGAAAATTCGAGAAAAAACCCCATGATAGCGCCAACCAGGATATCCCCCGTGACGTTTCGTTTAATCACCTTCAGAAAGAAAGCCCAGAATCCAATAATAACCAGGTAGGAACCGATCTCCCAAAGAGTAAATTTCATCCCAATCTCATCATTTTGATTTTTTCTCCAACCACGTGAAGATGACATGAAACAGAGTGATCACAAACACGGCAGGGAACCAATAATAAAGGAGCGGCTCTTCCAGGGGCACCCCCCAAATCTTGTAACCGAAAATACGCGACTCATTCCAAACCCAATGCCCCCGTGCGAGTGAAAAGACCTCCGCCAAGAACATCACCACTTCGAAGGTCAGGACCGTGCCAAGAACGGCTTTCCAGTTCACTTCTTTTCGCATGGCGCGGCCCATCGGGATAAAAATCAGCATAAACGGGATGATAAGAAGGGCACTGGCCGGCCACCATTTGCCCTTTCTATATGTTATCTGCTGACTCTCTTGTTCTTTATCAGCCATGGTTTGGTAACGCCCTATTGTGATTCGGCATGAAGCGGTCAAACAAAAAATAGAGCAAGATAAAGAGGGGAGAGGCTCCAAACCAGAAAACAAATTCCTCAATAGGGATGCCGCAAAGGCGAATTCCCAAAAGCGGGTCTATTTTTTCAGAAAACGTCCATATATCCAGTTTGAGATAAACAAATTCCATTAGAAACGTGGCGACCGTCATAACGGCGATGCAAAGTGCGAAGGCTTGTTTTGAAACTCGCCCCATTTTCCGCCAAAAATAAATTCCCAGCAGAACATCCGGGACCCAGAAGAGAAGTAGATAGGTGATGAGATAGAGAGGCATATCTTATACCGCCCCCATTTGACGGATCGATTCCAACCTTTGAACGAATGAAAAAAGCCCAATCGAAGGGGAGCTGATGAGGCAATTATTTTTGGAGAAAGAATCAGGTTGAAACACAGGAAGGATGCCGAGAAGCACCTCGAAAAGCAAAAAACTGCCGAGAGTTCCGATGGGGTTGGGGGGCATCGTGTTTATCTCATTACGATTGATTTATACTATTTATTCGAAGAGACTATATGCCATTTATCCCTGAAATTCAAGCGTTTTCACACAAATGGCGTAGACGTGCCTCGAGGGAAAAAGGCGCAGAAGGCATATATTTCAGAAGAGAGGAAGAAACGAGGTGAGGATGAAAACTAAGAGAGCAACTTCTTGATCTTGCTTGTCAGCTCATCAATCTCGACAGGCTTGGCAAAAAAGTCATCAGCGCCGGCTTCAAGCGCTTCTTTCCTATAGTGATCAACGCTATATCCGCTCATGGCGAGGATTTTAACGTCTTTCAAATTCTTATCCTGGCGGACCATTTGGCACACTTTGATTCCATCCACTCCGGGCAATTTAAGGTCCAATAAAATCAGGTCGGGCCTTAAACTCCCGATCTTATGCCCAGCCTCATAACCGTCCTGGGCTTCATCAATGGTGGCCTGCGGATAGATTTTCTTGACGACCCGGGACAGCATCCGGCGCATCGAGACCACATCATCAACGATCAGAATACGAAGCGCTTCCCCCGACTCCAATTCGCCCGGGAGAGGGATGTTGTGGCTATTTAAAAAGGTGACGAGATCATTATCCCACACGCGGCGGTGTCCACCGCCCGTCGTGAACGAAGGCAATTTGCCTTCTTCAATCCAACGCCCGACTGTGGCGGGCATCACATGGCAGATCTTCGCGATGTCGTATGTGCCGTAAGCTTTCTTTTTCATGATGCGGAATTTTATGTTTTCAGAAGGAAATAGAAAAGCCTCTTCGACCAGGATTTACAAATTATTTACATCAGGGGGTAATAACGAGCTTGGAGAGATATCTTCCTAATTAGCATGATGTCTCCAATAAATCTATTTGCCACAATAATATTTTTAACCCCCTGCCCTGCCAGAAAAACAGATCCGTCCCTAAAAACCGCTAGGGAACAACTCCTCCCCGCGCGAGAACGAATAGAGAACTCAAGGTCCGCCGTGGTTCGAAAACGAATCAAACCACCTTGAGCATTCACGAACGCGCCAGCCTCTTTCCTGTTCCCGCCCGCCGGATAATAGTCTTGAAGAGACACCACGCCTGTCATTATGTCGATGTCCGACCGGTGAGCCGACACGATAAACACGTCTCCGTTTCGTAAAAGGGGCAGTAATTCAACCGGCCATTCAAATGACCCCACACGCGTGGTTTTGAGATCCGTCACGTTAATCACCCGGCGCTTCGTAACAAAATTGGCCCAGCTGCTGGAGACACCGCGAATAAAGATTCGAGTCTGATCCTGTAACACCGGCGCCAGATCATCGCCCAGGCGAACGAAGGAGGGATTCGTATACGGCCGCGAATTGAGCATCACGAATGCGTCCAGAGATCCCATGCCCATTTGAATTAAGACAAGAAGCGTTAGAATCCCGCGCCCAAGGGGACCCCACACCGGCACCATGAAGGTCTTCAGCCCAAAGACGACCAAGACAACGAACGGCACAAAAGAATGGATAAGATAGCGGTCACTCGGCTGGTAGACCATAATCATGGCAAAGCTCAGGGTGGCCCAAAGCAAATTGAGTTGTGAAGTGAGATCGCCTCGCTTCAGGGTCTTGATCCATCCCCAGACCAACAAAAAGGAAGCCCCCCAGCCAAAAGCCTGAGCGAAGTTCTCGATTTGCAGGAAACGAGAAATTGAGTTTTTCAGCGACCCTCCGTTGACGGCGTTGAACCATCCGGTAGCCATCGCCATGATCGTTGGATGATTGGGCGGAGGATAAGCGACCCACAACAACACATGAAGTCCCGCGAAGAGAAGAGGAGTGATCGTCACGAACGGGATGATAAATGAGACCCTCTCTCGCCGAGATAAAGCGCCGTGAGAGGTCTGCGTTAGAAACAAGACAGGGACCAGGGAGAAAAACAGCGTCTGATATTTAAAACACGCTGAAACGCCGAGAACGACAGCCGCCCAGCACGCCTTTGAGATGGATTTCTCCTCAATGAGCTGCGCCGTTAAAATCATCCCCCAGGTTCACAGCCCCATCCCAATAAATTCGCCGAGCGGCGAAGACGCGTATTTTATTGTCAGCGAATTGGCGCAGAGGAGAATCAGCGCGATAAACCACGCCGTGGACCCTCGATGGAAGAATTTCCCAATCCATTGCTCGGCAATGCCGACAGATCCGAGGAACAGCAAAAAACTAAAAAGAGTCGCGATTCGAAGTTCCCACCACAAGCTATGAAACAGTTGCGAAAAAAGGAGAACGCGGGAAAAAAGATAGCTCACGAGCGGATGCTGATAATAAAGAAGCCACTGGCCTGACCGCCCCAAAATCGCCCGGGCCCCCGTGAGATACATATAGGAATCCCAAAACGTGAGATACGTCAATCGAAGAGAAAGCCACAGAACAGCGCCCAGCGCCGTCAACAAGAGGGCGGACAAAACAATCTTCGACAGATGCCGTTTTTCTTCAAGGAGTTTCATCAGATGGTTGATCCAAAGAGGAAAGAAAAAAGTCGACAACGACGCGAGCGTCAGAGGAGGTGACGATTTAAGACGAATCGAGTCATAATGCCGCAGGCAATGGCGATCCCATTCCCCAGGAGAACACTCGTAACACTAAAATCAATCCGGCGAGTCAGCACGTGCCGGCCAAAACTGATTAAGATGAACGCCAGCACCAAGATCCACCACGGGTACGGAAGGAAGAAAGCCATCCAAACCACCAAGCGCTGCAGAATGGACACATACTTTTCCTCTGTCTCGGGATACTCGCCGCCGTAAAGCCCTTTCTCAATAAAGTAGACGGTCACAGTGGCGAAATGAGTCACAATCACGAAAAAGATCCCCAAAAGAGGCCATTGATTCACGAGAGGATGGGTTCTGATCGGGGAAAAAATAAAAAGAACAACCAGGTGAACAGCCTGATCCCAGGAATAAAAAAGAATGTTGTCGGGCCAGCCGCGGTTCACCATATCCACGCGGAACCAATCCTCGAGGAGATGCAAAACCGTGGCGATGGCGATACTGCCCCATCCGTTGAACGAAAGCCCCCCGATCACCACCCAGGTTTCGTTCAGATAGGGCCAAAGCAGAGGGATATAGCAGAGAGGATGCATGACCACATGGGTCAACAATCCAACACGGCTATTCCTTTTCCATGCGGCAATATAGTTGGTCTGAAACGTGAAATCCGCCAACAAATGCCCCAAGAGCAACCGAAAAAAGATCTCCATAGGGGTGAGGTTACAAGATCACCTGTTTCAAAACAAGGCAATGGTATTGTGATTTTCGGCACATAAGTCAACTCGCTTTACGCGTGTCCGCTAACAGGAACACCGTTTATTGGGAAGGGCCACCGGCTCGAAACCGTCAGCCTGGCCCAGAAAAAGAATTTGATAAGGACAATTAAACCGGTCTCCGGAAATCAATAAATCGATGAAGCCGTCGCTATTGAAATCAAGCAACCCTTCAATTTTTATATGGCCCGACCCCCGCTCCGCGTCCACCCGCTCCTCCCATATCCGCCCCACCTCGTCCCCTTTCTGCCAGTAGAGCCCCGCGTTGGGAAGCGAGGAATCCTCGAGATTCACATGTTTGCGCTCCACTTTGATCAATTTATCGCAGTTCGGGAATCCCGCCTCAAACCCATGGATCTCATAATCCTCCAAAAACTTCATTTGGCCGCCGAGCGCCTTAAGAGCCGGCGCATCAAGAGAAACCGCGGCCAGGTCCCCAGCCAACCGAAACGAAAACGTGCTCGCATCGAGCCCGGGAACTGTGGTAAAGAAAACCGGAGCCTCGGGAAGCGCCTCGATCAAGTTTCCCCACAAAGAATAGGCTTGATCATCCTGGCAAGCCGGCTTCTCCCTCCTGATGCTAAAGTCGCCCACAACCACTTCTTTGCGCCAGCCCCATCCGACCGCCGTGAGGGAATCGCCCGGACGAATGAGGCACATGCGTTCCATGGCTTCTCGCACGCGGGGAAGCTTTAAATTGACCTCTGTTTGGGGATCCTCAGGGTTTCCGCGCGTTAACCCAATCAATTCATCGAACTCCGCTCCGGTACAAAGCGCGTTGTCGCTGTTCCCTTTGTCCGCCGCGGTCGAGTACACTTCAACGCTTCCCGGAAGACCGAACCGATAAACAGGAGGAAGCTCCCCGGGTTCACTCATCCAACGATCCGTGTCGGCCTTCTCTTGATCCACCAGGGAATCAATCTCATCCGCGCGCGCCGATACCAGGACTAGAAAAAAAATGATCGTCAGCGCGCCTCGTTTTTTGAGCATGAAAAATCTCCCCTAAAAAGTCTCTGATTTTTCATTTGTACCAAAAAACCTCCCCGCTCCAAAGCGTTCTAAGAGATTGTTTTGTTATGATCGATTTATGGTCCTCATCACAGCCTGCACCGTACAACAACGCTCCGTGGCGTTAAAAATTCCCTTCATCACGTCGCTGGGGGAAAAATCCGTCTCCCGGAACTTGGTTGTTGAGATCCACCTCAACTCCGGGGTTCGCGGAATCGGTGAAGCGTCGGCCTCATTGGCGATGCCGCACGAGACGCAGGAAACCATGTCGGCGTGGATCGGCTCCATTCGAAACAAAATCGTCGGCTTTCCTGTTCACGCTGTCAGGGCCGGTTTCATCAACCGAACGTGGTGGGGCGAAAAAGAGCTCACGCATCCAACCGCTTTGGGCGCTCTTGAGTGCGCCGTTCTGGACGCCGAGGCCCAGGAAAATCACAAGCGCCCCACCGCTTTCTTTGGAAACAATCGAAAACCCATTCAAACGGATATCACTCTTTCGGCCTGGGACGCGGACATGACGTTAAAAGTCGCCCGGCATTATTACCGGAAGACGTTTCGCCGATTCAAAGTGAAGATCGGGAAAGCTCCTCTCAGAAAAGACATGAACCGGCTGGACCGCCTTATAACTCAATTTGAGGATTGTGAATTTTGGATCGACGCAAACCAGGGCTTAACAACGGCGTCCGCCCTGAAATTAATCCGGCATCTGGAGCCGGTGAAAAAGAAAATCAGAGGATTGGAGCAGCCGACCCCCAAAGAGGATCTCGCCGCCTTAAAGAAGGTCAAAGACAATAGCCCCTTTCCCGTGTATGCCGACGAGTCCGCCGGAAGTCTCGAGAACGTCAAACGCTTAATTAAGAAAAATGCCGTGGATGGGATTGTCGTGAAGATCGCGAAGACGGGGCTCTTCGAAGCGATGGAGATCGTCCGGCTGGCCCGGCGGCATCACAAAAAAACAATGATCAGCTGTATGGCGGAATCAGCCCGGGGACTCGCGACGAGCGTTCATTGGGCCATTGGAGACGGCGGCTTCGACTGGGTGGACTTGGATTCCTTCGAGCTCACCCGTTCAAGTGTTCCAACATCTCTGTATGAAGCTCGGGGGCCGTGGCTTTCTCTTCCGCGCTTGAGAGCCCGCACGTAAGCACGCTCCGAATCTGCTCAATCGTTTCCGCCCGGTGAAGTTCCCCGCGAAACCGCGCCGCGTGCGGCATCCCGGCCAAATACCAAGAGCCGATCCGCCGCATGTGCAAAACGGCCCGTTTTTCCCCTTGATAGTGAACCTCGAGATCCATATGTTCCAACGCCGTCCTGAGTTTTTCTTCGATAGTGACGGCCGGATAAGGCTCCCCGTTAAAAAGCTCCGACCGGATGGCGGCGGCGAGCCAGGGGTTTCCCAGGCTGCCGCGGCCCATCATGACCCCATCGCAACCGCTCAAAGCCTGAAACGCCTTGGCCTGAGCGGCCGACACGATGTCCCCGTTCCCAATCACGGGGATTTTGACGGCCTCTTTGACCAGACGCACCGCGCCCCAATCGGCCTTCCCCCCATACATCTGTGTTCGAAGACGCCCGTGCACGGTGACAGCCACGGCTCCAGACGCTTCGGCGATTTTGGCGAGCCGGACGGCCTGCTCACCGGAGGGATCATCAAATCCTTTCCTCATTTTGACCGTGACGGGAATTTTTTTGACGGAGGAAACGACTTTCCGAATAATGGCCTCGGCCCGAACCGGATCTTTCATAAGAGCCGCGCCCGATCCTTGCGCCGTCATTTTTCGAACGGGACAGCCCATATTAATATCCAGCACTTCAAATCCGCGGTCTTCGATCATCTGAGCGGCGGCCCCCATCACGTCCGGGTCCGACCCGATGAGCTGTACCCCCAAAGGCCGGTCTTCCGGAACGGTTTTCAAGATATGAAGAGTCTCGTCGCTCCGGTGAAGGAGGCCGTTGGAGGAAATCATCTCAAGGAAAGCGAATTCCATCCCGCGCCGGCGCGAGATTAAGCGAAACGCCAAATCCGTGCAGCCGGCCATGGGCGACTGAATAATGGGGTATTTTAATTTGGATGTTTTTGGATCAATCATAATTGGTGGAAAGACTAGCGCGGGGCGGAATCGAACCGCCGACCCTGGGCTTATGAGTCCCATGCTCTGCCAACTGAGCTACCGCGCCATAAATGGGGATCGCCACGAGTTTCACTTCGAGGGATCGAATTTTACTTTATTTCATCCGGGAGTTCAGAAGGAGTTTTTCAGGTCCGATTGGGTTGCGGTTTCACGCGAATTCCCTTAGAATCCCCTGGAACATCAAAACAAATTCAAATTCAATTAAGGAACGCGTCGTATGGAATCTTTTCTCGTTGTTTTCATCCCGCTTTTTGTCGCCATTGACCCCGTGGGAACTCTCCCGTTGTTTCTCGGCCTCACTGAAGGGTTGGAACTGAAGGAAAAGAGAAAGCTGGCGCTTCAGGGAACGCTGACGGCGTTTATCGTGGGACTCACGTTCGGCGCCGTCGGTCACGTGGTCTTTGTTCTTCTCGGCATCACCTCGGCCGACTTTAAAATCGCGGGAGGGCTTCTTCTCGTGATCTTATCGATTCGGGAAATCTTTGGAACCTCCGCCAAACACGCGGAAGGAGCCGCCGCCGACCGGCTTATCGGCGTTGTTCCGCTCGGAATTCCCTTGATTGCCGGCCCCGCCACCATCACCACTCTTCTTATTCTGCATGACCAATACAGCTTCTCGCTCATCATGTTGGCCATGGCCGCCAATCTTCTGATCGCCTGGGGTTTGCTTTATTTTTCGGACGTCATTGTTCGAACAACGGGAGCGGTGACGTCAAAAGTGGTGGCGAAAATCGTCGCCATTTTTCTGGCCGCCATCGGGATCATGATGATTCGGAAAGGAATTGAGGCTTTTCTAATCAAGTAAACGCCGGAGCGCGCGGTTCACTTACTTTTTTTCACCCACTCGAATAATGCTTCCAAACGCCGGCGTGATGGTTCCTCCGCCCGAGGTCAACTTGATCCAATAATCCCCCGGCGCGACGGAAGCTCCGATGGCGATATCGGCCGTGGCTTTCTCCGGACTCATCCACGTAAAAACTCCAATTTTGAGCTCCGGCTCATCCACGTCCACTTTGATTTGTTTGACAAAATCCGAATCCAAATCCCGGCCCGCCAACACAAGCGTACTCGTCTCGCCGGGGCCGACGTTTGGATTCACCTCCAGAGAACGCGTCCAATTCTTTCCAACAATCCGGAACGCGTTCGGGACATCTGAAATTTTCTGATCTCCATTCATGATGGAAAAAGAATAGTTCTTCTCGGGGGCCTCGGCGGGGATGGTGATGGTTAAATCCAAACGGCCGGGGGCCACGTAAACGATGGTGCTCTTAACGATATCGAACCCCGGAACGCTGACTTTTAAGAGATCGGCGTCGCGAGGCTGGAATCCGCTTCCCTGAATCACAAAGAGCGCCTTGTCACCAGGTCGATGAAAGCCGTCCACCGCGTTCACCCGCTGGATGAGGCCGCTGTCCCCGATATTGGGGCGGACGATCCGAATGACCCCATCTCGTTGCCAAATCACTTTCTCCCCCAGTTTAATGATCACGGCATAATCGCCGCCGGGAGCCGCCCCGATGAAAATCGCCGCGTCGACCACAAAAGGGAGAGACGGGCGTAAGTCGCCGATTTGTATACCGGTCGTTGATGGGACAATGGAGAAGGCCTTAAACATTTCTTCGGTCAAATTCGTAAAAATGCGAAAACGGCCCGTGCGTCCATTTTCCCCCATCTCAGTAAACATAAGACTCAAAACTTCGCCCGGCCGAATGACGCCAAACGGCTCTCCGGCTTGAAACACCACTTTTCCTTGGATCAAAACGCGCGGGAAAACAACGCCGGTCGGCGTTTTGTCGGCCACCACCAACTGCCCGCCGATCTGATTGGGCGTGACCAGCCGTAAATTCGTCACCGTCACATCCGGATGTCCGGATTCCACCTTAATCATTTGCTCAAACTCTTTGGTAAAACCGGACCCGTTGATATCAAAATCGATGGTGCTTCCAGGTCCGGTCAACCCTTGGGCATAATAAATGCGGACGATTTCAATATTTTTTGGGATGAGCTCCTTGTGAAGTTCGACGGGCGGCGCTTGCATTGTCGTCGGAGATACAACGACCGGCTTCGCCGGTTTCTTTGGTTCTCTCTTTGATTGGGCGTCGCCTCCGGCTTGACCCAACCTCTTCTGTCCCGTTCCGGACAAACCTGATCCGTTCTGTCCCAATCCATTCTGTCCTCTTCCAGCCTGACCTGACCCATTCAGTCCCGTTCCGGGCAAACCTGATCCGTTCTGCCCCAGTCCATTCTGTCCTCTTCCAGCCTGACCTGACCCATTTTGTCCCACCCCAGTCTGGCCGAATCCATTTTGTCCCGATCCGTTCACGCCGAAAGGATCCCCCGCCTGATACACCACCTTCCCGTTTATAAGAACTCGAGGGTAATAAGAACCGTTGGCCGCGGCCGCACCGACCGCCAATGTGCCGCTCAGTTTGTTCTGCCCCGCCAAACGAAGATCTTTCACCGACACGTCCGGGTTCCCGGACTCCACCTGAATCATCTTCTTGAAGCTATCGGTGAAACCGGAACCGTTAATGTCGAAATCAATATTACTGCCTGGTTTCCCTGTTCCTTGCCCGTAGCGGACTCCGTTGATGTCGATCCCGGCGGGGAGTAATTCTCTATGCAAATCCACGGCCGGAGGCATCCCATTCGACGAAATCCCCCCGGGTAATTCCAAAGAAGGCGCCGGGCTGGGCGACGGGGATCCCTGCGTCGACGAAAAAAGACCTGTCAACCAGGAGGGAAGAAATCTCCGGCCCCCTTCTGAACGCAAAAACCAGAGAGCCCCGGCAATGATTAACAAAATTCCAACGACAAGCGTCCAACGGCGTCCGCGCATATCACTCCCCTATAATTTTAATGATGACCCGCTTTCTTCTCTGTCCGTCAAATTCGAGGTAAAAAACCTGCTCCCACGGCCCTAAGTCCAGCTTCCCTTTGGTCACTGGTAAAATGCATTGATGATGGACGAGCGTCCGCTTTAGATGCGCGTCGCCGTTGTCTTCGCCGGTCCGATGATGCCGATAGTTGGGATTGGCCGGCGCCACTTTCTCGAGCCATTCCATGAGATCCGCTTTCAGTCCCTCTTCTTCGTCATTCACCCAAATCGCCGCGGTGATATGCATGGCGCTCACCAGGCACAATCCTTCCTGAATTTTAGAAGCCCGAACCCGCTCCGCCACCTCATCCGTAATATTAATGATGGCTTTCCGCTCCGGCGTGTTGAACCAAAGAGTGTCGGTCAACGATTTCATTCTATTTCTCCTTGTCGAGGGGCGAGGCGTCCAACGTCGGCTCGTCCCCCTCTCCGTTCGTCAGACGAACCGAATAATGCTCTCCGTCCAACTGCCCAGACTCGGTCTGCTTAAAATGAGCCAGGAGCGTTTGCGCCATGGCGTCCCGCTGACTGATGAGCTCCTTCACCTTTTTATCCAACTGGCCGTAACGATCCGCAACCTTGGGCATCGGCTCCTGCGCCGATCCGGCGGCCCCGGAGGGAAGCTTTTTCCCGGCGAAGGCCGGACAAATTTGAACATAATCACACCACTGGCAATGCCCGGACGCGTCCGGCTTGGGCTCAAATTTGATTTCCGAAATTCCCTTGGCCGCCTCCACAATAGTGGCTTTAACCTGATCAACGAGGGTTTGAGAGTGCGCCGGCACGGTGAGGGGCGTCAGTGAATTAAGATGATAAAGCGTGACGGTCTCAACGGTCTTTCCAAGGAGCTCACCAGACGCCATCTGGTAAAGAGTCAATTGCGGATCGTTTCGAACGCGCGACTTATCGAACGCCTTTCCGGTTTTATAATCAATGAGAGAAAGACCGCCGTTCTTGGTTTGATCAATGCGGTCAATAAACCCGGTTATGGGAACCCCTTCAATTTGAACCAAAAATTTATACTCGATCTGAAAAACATTTTTGAAGTCGTTTTGATGCTTCGCGTAGAACCCGCGCAGAATCCGCTCGCCTTCCTGATAAAACCATCGCTCCTGGGCCGGCGTCTCGTATCCCTCGCGGAGCCAGCCCTCTTTGTAGGTGGCGATGAGTTCTTCAACGCTGGGAAGAGGCCCCTCTTTGTTGGACAGAAGATATTCAAGACCGGCATGAACGCATTTTCCAAACGAAAAAAAGGACCGGGGGCGCTCGGGGACTTTGTCGACATAACGGAATTTCCATTTCTGCGGGCAGGTTCGGTAGAGAGAAATGGACGAGTGGGAAAGAGTCCGCCCCTGGTACCAGGATTCTTTCATGGGGGATGAATGAACCGTCGGAGCTTGACCCTCCAACGATCCGTCAAAGGTTAACTGGCTCATGGTTTCCCGTCGCCTGAGCGAATTTCGGGAAACTCCGCGACTTTATACGACGCCAGCTCCGTGACTCGCTTTTCGACGCGCTCCGTCCTAACCGCCGTGAGAACCCGCCCAACCCCGGGCGCGTAATATTCGACGGTGGCCGCGCCGGGAATGCCTTCGATCGTCGATTTCACTTCCAAACAGCCATCAAACTCACCCGCGGCCACGCTCACGCGAACATTAACAGAAACAATTTCATATATAAAAATCCGGTTGTCGCTCTTGGTCTTCCAAGTGGTTCCGATGGTGAACGGCCAGCGAAGAACCGTCTTTGAACGCGGGTCCGTGTCCGATTTGAATTCCAAAAGCTCCGAATCCGTTTTCTTAAACAGGGTTCGCGTATCATAAGACTTCTTGTCGCCGGCATAATAAACCCGGACCAACGCTCCGGCGTCCGACGGCAATCCTTTGGTGGACGGGCCGTAAGGCTCGCACGAAATCTCGATGCGGGCGTTCTTTCCCTTGGTGTCGGAATCCACCTCCGTCCAATGGTATCCGGCCATCAACGGGAAATAATCCGGGCAATTGTTTTTTTGAAGAGAGGCCGCCCGCGCCCACGGTTCCGACTGAGGATAATACGCCGTCACGCGGTCATAAAAGGATTGCGCCATGAAGCAATCTTTCAGTTGTTTCTCAACCAACCAGCCGGCCCGAAAAAGAGCTTCGGGTGCCAGCTCATGCTTCGGATGTTTCGCGGCAAACAACTGGTACGCCTCCCACGCCCTCTCATATTTCCCTTTTTTCTCCAGCTTCCGAGCCGCGTTAAACTGGCTGTTAGGCCCGCACGCGGCGAGCCCGCCCAAGAAAAGAATCAACACGAGATGAGCGGCGCCTTTAGCGGTCATGGGCATCAACACTCCTGAATTGGTCTTCAAAACAGCGTCCCCAGGTCTTCCAACAAAACACCAGACAGAGAACCACCCCGGAAGAATCAATCAAGACGTCCCGAACGGAAGGCCCCCGACCCGGAACAAAAGCTTGGTGGACCTCATCTGACATGGCGTATAGAACCGCCGTCACCCCCGCTCCGACCAACAAGAGCCCCCGAGACAAGGAAGGCCACGTTTTCCGGGAGGCGCGAAGAAGGAAGAACGCCAGAATGAAGTATTCGACAACATGAGCCATCTTTCGGAGAATCAAATCCCAAAACCCCCATCCCGTGCTCAAATGGGGAATACTGGAAAGATAAAAAATGAGACCCGCCCAAACGAAGACGGGAAGCCACGATGTCAGAATGAACAATGGTTGCATAAATGTGGGGAGTACCGAACCGGGTTTAAATGAGTGTTCGAGGTTAATAAATCTCCGGGGAAAAGGCTATGCGCTCGTTCCACGTTGTCAACGTTCCACGTTTGTCATCGCGCGGCCGACGCGGAAGGCGGGGTTCCCGCGGAGGGCGCGGCCTCCGGACGAAAATCGACCACTTCAAAAAGATGAAAACGCTCCCACGGGCCTTCATGGATTGTAAACGGCAACGCTCCCCATACCGAGGCATAAAACCCGGCCGAGCCCTGATAGTCCATGACCTTAATCGGGAACCGCGTGGAATATTCAAACGTGGCCAATTCTTTCAGGACCACCGGCCTCTTCGAGAACCACTTCAGCGGCATCGTCACCTCATTGCCGATGATCCGGTCTCCGATCTGAAAAGTTGTATTGGGAAAACAGGCCGCCCACCCTTCCTTTTTTAAATAACTCATCGTGAAGGAATCTCCCAGATAAAAATGCCGGGCTCCGCCTTGAAATCCTTTGGCCTTTAAATCGCTGACCAAAAACCGGGAAGAAGACGCCTGCTTGTAATCCGCATAGCCGATGGCGGCCGTCAATAGGGCCGTCAACAAAATAGAGACGCGCAGAACGCGAGAAGCGGTCTTGGGCCATTTCATTTCGATCATGCGCGCTGTCATAAGCACCAGGGCCGGCGTCACAATCACATAGTAACGAACCGCCACCCAATCCATGACAGCCATCATCATCGCGATAAAGCTGATGACCCAAAGAAAAAGAAAGGTGTCCTGCGGAAAACGCCATTGGCGCGCCTGCTCCAAAAAAGCGCCGATCACAACAAGACTCGTGACAAACCAGAGTCCCAACAAAAAGCCTTGAACAAGGCTGAACCCGCCCATGGGGCTAAAAAAGAAGAGTGCGAGAAGTACAACAGAACACCCGACCACCAACGCGCGCCGGAGCCCCAATAGGCTCCAGGCCAACAACGGCACCAAGGAAGCGCCGGAGAAAAAAACAAAGAAGGAATACACTTTGGCCCACCCAAATTTATGAACCATCCGGGCCGAGGCCGCCAAAATATGGGGCCGGCCGTAGAGATGCGCCGTGATGGCGCTATAAAACAGCAAAAAGGATAAAGCGATCGCCCACGGAAGAAAAACGGCCTGCTTCCGGCGGAGCGCCCTCCAATTCAAAATCCACCAGACGCCGGTGAGAGGAAGAATAAGGAGAGCCGTGTACTTGGCCAGGAGCGCCAACCCCATAAAGACGCCGCTCAACGCGTACAACGGGATGGAATCCCTCTCTCCGGCTTGAATAAAAAAGAGAAGGCCCCCCAAAAACAAAAACCCCATCGTCGAATCGATCAGAAGGCTGTGGGCCGTCAACCAATGAACGGGCGTCACCAGGACCAGCAGCGTCGAGAGAAAGGGATAACGCATCCACCGGCGCGCGAGTTCAAAAATAAAGAAACCTGAAAAACAGGAGAGGAGAACGCACCCCAATCTCAAAAACCACTCGTGAGCCCCGCCGATCTTAAGCAATACGGCCAGATAATAATGATGGAGGAGGGGATTGACCATGCGAACGAACCCGTCTTCCTCCCATCCGCGATTTTGAAGCCCGGCGTCATCCGCCCGAAAATCATACGGCTCCAGAGGATGGCTCGTTAACCACGTGGCGATTTCGACGAAATAATTATCGTCCACAAAATAGGCGCGGTTAATGAACGGCAGAGACAGGAAAAGCGGGACAAGAAAGATCAAGATCCTCTTTTTGAGAAGTGATGAGTTTTCGATTCGTTCCATAGGCCAGGTCCTTAATTCAAGTTTGATCGAGTTTTCGCTGTCCCGCGCAGATCTCCGCAATCCAGGAGTGAACCGCTTCTTTGACCTCAAGAAAATTATCTTTGTTCAAAACAACAAGGCGCGTGTCGGACATCTTTTTAATTTGAGAGGTGAACGGCTGCGCCTTCAAACGAATGGTGGCCAGAAAGGGCTTGGGTCCGCCCAGCGCCTCCGCGATCTTTTCGCAGAACGTGGGAGAGAGCATCTCGATACTGCCAATTTCATCCACAACGACGATCTCTTTCTCTGTCAAAGCGGCCTCAATCGCCCGGCATCCGATTTTTTCCAGAACCGACAAATCGACGCCGTATTTGTTCAGCCGGGTTTTACTCGAAAGTCCTTTGGCGGCCAAAACGCCCGAGGCCCNNTGAGGCCCCGTCGAATGATTTCAACAGAAACCCTTTTCGCTGGTTCCCCTCGCGGATTTCTTCCGTAAAAAAACCGCCGATCCGCTCCACATAGGGATACGCGCATTCTTTAAGGAGCGTCGTTTTCCCAACCCCCGGGGAACCGGTGATGATGAGATTCTTAACCGGCATATTCAGCGAATCCCCCATTCTTTGTGCTTCTGGCGGACGACGAGGACCTTGGAAAGCAGCGTCGACGCCTCGGCAAAAAATTTATTGACCTGTGAGGGATCCGGCTCCTCGACAAGAGGCAGCTGAGGGGTGACCGGTTGAATAACAAGAAGCGGCACGGGCGCGCAAGAGCGCACCAGGGACACGGCGGTCATGAATTCATCGAAGGCGCTCTCTTTTTCGATCACAATTTTGACGAACGCTTTGCCTTGGGACACCTCCAAAAACTCCTTATGCTCAAGCCAGTACGCCTTTCCGGTCGCGCTCGGCAGTTTAATGTCCATCGCGATCACATCACACCACTCCACCACCCGGCGCAGTTCCGCCGGATGAACCCCCGCCGATTCAAGATAGATGTTCACGTGTTCCTTCTTAAGCAAAGGGAACACGTCTTCCAGGAAAGAAACGTGGGAAAGCGGTTCTCCTCCCGTCACGCTCACGGTATCGATGGAGTCCCGGCGGGAGATCTTCATGATTTCATCAACAACATCGGATACGCTCATGAGAGGATGGCCCTGCGCCGTGAGGCTGTCCAGCGTATCGCAATAACGGCACCTCAGCGGACACCCGGCCAAACGCAGAAAAATCTGCTTCTGTCCCGCGTGGGGTCCCTCGCCTTGACGTGTTGAAAAAATCTCGGAAATAGCGGCAGTTTTCATTTTATTTTCTTGGTTTTTGGGACATCACCTGGGTTTCAATTAATGCGCGTTCGCGCTCCAGTTCATGTCTCAATTCTTTTTCGCTCGGCAGATAGGTGAGGTACTTGGCCGCGAACAAGCGGCGATTTTCCGCGAGCACGGAATATTTCGCGACGGCTTCGTTCTTTTGCGAACAGAGAATCAGCCCAACGGTGGGGCTGTCATTCGCCGGTTTTGCATGGGCGTCGAACATTCGAACATAGGAATCCATTTGTCCGATATCCTGATGGGTGAGTTTTCCGACTTTAAGGTCGATCAAAACAAAACAGCGGAGCAGGTAATTGTAGAAGACGAGGTCAACATAAAAGTCCTCATTATCAAAACGCATGCGCTTCTGGCGGGCGACGAACGAAAACCCTTTCCCCAGTTCAAGTAGAAAGGCTTGAAGGTTCCCGATGATCGCTGATTCAAGACGAGATTCATGCAATTCAGGGGCTTCCGGCAAATTCAGAAACTCAAGAATATAGGGGTCTTTAAGCACGTCGATGGGGGTGAGCGCTGTCGGATTTTTTGCCCGGCGCATTTCCAGTAGCATACCGCGCTTGTTTTTGCTCATCAGCAGACGCTCATAGGTTAGCGTGTCGATTTGTCGTTCAAGCTGGACTTTACTCCATCCTCCTGCAGTCGCTTCGTGCTCATAAAAGTTCCGCGCCTCTATCTTCTCAACCTGCATGAGTGCTCGGTAATGCGACCAACTCAATGCGGGATGAAAACCGGCGGCCAATTGGTCACCCGTCGGGTGACTTATTCCCCTGGGACTCGATTCGTCACCCGGCAGGTGACCGATTTGAGGTCGTCGATCGGAGAAAGCCAAAAAGAACGTGCGGAAGTATTTCAAGTTGGTGGGTGAGAACCCCGCTCCGTATCGATCCGTGAGGCGAAGGGATAGGTCGTCGATGACCCGTGCTCCATATTCGGCCCGCGCCTCACCTTTCTGCAAGGCCTCGACAATTTCCCTTCCAATCAACCAATAAGCCACCACCGTCTGAGTGTTGACGGTTTTGACCACATGGCCCCGCGCAGTTTCCAAGATGGCGACGACACGATCAAAGAGTGTTTTGCCTTGATGTTGGACCGGAGTATTTTGTCTGGAATGGAGCTTGTTCATCTTTTTATTCTTCATTATTTTTCTCCTTATGTAATTGGAGGGGAGAAATTGACTGTGCCGCCTCAAACTCCACCCATTCGGTTTCGGAGGGCAGGTCCATTGAGTGCGTCCATGTATTGCGAAAGTCTTGTTCATTCATGGGGTTGTTCTTTAAATTATCTTATCTCTTTTTGATTGTTAATTACCGCGCAGGATTGTCTGTGGCTTGGACAATTCCTATGATGATGTTTCACATCACACAAAAACAAAACTAAAATCCGAGATACCCCATGGCCATGAATCACGCTACCATCGAAAATATTAAAGGCTTAAGTGAAACGGAGGCCGCCGAGCGCCTTAAATCAGAAGGCCCCAACGAGCTCCCCTCCTCCAAGCCGCGCAGCCTGTTCGCCATCGCCTTTGAAGTCGTTCGAGAACCGATGTTCCTCCTGTTGGTCAGTTGCGGAGCCATCTATCTCCTGGTGGGCGATATTGAAGAATCCTTGATGCTCTTGGGTTTTGTGTTCGTCGTCATGGGCATCACGCTCTATCAGGAACGAAAAACGGAGCGGGCCCTTGAAGCCTTGCGCGACCTCTCAAGTCCCCGGGCGCGGGTGATCCGGGACGGCGTGGAGAAACGGATCGCGGGGCGCGATGTGGCGCGCGGAGACATTCTTCTCCTGACCGAAGGAGACCGCGTCCCGGCCGACGCCGTCCTCCTGGACGCCGTCAATCTCACCGCCGACGAATCCCTCTTAACCGGCGAATCCGTCCCGGTTCGCAAAGCCGCCGGCGACGCCTCGGCTGAAATGAAACGCCCCGGCGGAGACGACCTCCCGTTTGTTTATTCCGGCACGTTGATCGTCCAAGGCCGCGGCGTCGCCCAAGTCATTTCCACCGGAATCAACACGGAAATCGGCAAGATCGGAAAAACCCTTCAAACCGTCGAACACGAAGAAACCCTTCTTCAAAAACAAACCGATCGACTCGTTCGGAACCTGGCGATTGTGGGAGCTTCCCTCTGCGTCGTGGTGGTGGTCGTTTACGGACTCACGCGCGGCAATTGGATGCAAGGGTTTCTGGCGGGAATCGCCCTCGCCATGGCCACGCTTCCCGAGGAATTTCCTGTCGTCCTCACTATTTTCCTGGCCATGGGAGCCTGGCGTATTTCCCGGAAGAATGTGCTCACGCGCCGCGTGCCGGCCATTGAAACGCTCGGCTCCGCCACCGTTCTTTGCACGGACAAGACAGGAACGCTGACGCTCAACCAGATGAAAGTGAGCGAACTGTTTTCGACGGGCCAAACCCATGAGACGTCTTCCCCGAACAGCGACTCTCTGCCCGAACATTTTCATTCGCTCGTTGAATTCAGCCTTCTGGCCAGCCAGAAAGACCCGTTCGATCCCATGGAGAAAGCCATTAAAGAGCTGGGGGAACGCTATTTATCTCAAACGGAACATATTCATCACGACTGGACGTTGATTCAAGAATATCCGCTGTCGAAAAAATTATTGGCCCTCTCTCACGTCTGGAAATCGCCGGAAGGCTCCGACTACGTCATCGCTTCCAAAGGCGCCCCGGAAGCGATCGCCAACCTGTGTCACTTCAATGACATCCAAATCGACGATCTCACCAAAACGGTGAGCGGTATGGCCGACAAAGGCCTGCGCGTGATTGGCGTGGCCCAAGCCCGGTTTCAAAAACCCTCTCTTCCGGGAGAACAACACGATTTTGAGTTTGAGTTTTTGGGACTGATTGGATTGGCCGATCCCATCCGCCCGACCGTCCCCCGCGCTATTCAGGAATGCAAAACCGCCGGGATACGGGTCGTGATGATCACCGGAGACTACCCCGGCACCGCTCAAAATATCGCCCGGCAAATCGGTCTCGCGTCTCCCGACCGCTTCATCACGGGGCCTGAGATGGATGCCATGAGTGATGAAGAACTTCGGCGGAAGATCAAAGAGATCAACATTTTCGCCCGCGTGGTACCCGAACAAAAACTCCGCCTGGTGATGGCTCTTAAGGAGAATGGGGAAATCGTCGCGATGACGGGTGACGGTGTCAACGACGCTCCCGCCCTCAAAGCCGCCCACATTGGCATCGCCATGGGCAAACGCGGAACGGACGTCGCCCGTGAATCGGCGGCGCTGGTGATTTTGGATGACGATTTTTCCTCCATTGTCCAGGCGATCCGCATGGGGCGGCGAATTTTCGACAACATCAAAAAAGCGGTTGCCTACATTTTGGCGGTCCATCTCCCGATCGCCGGCATTTCTCTCATCCCCGTCCTCTTTAATTGGCCGCTGGTTCTCCTGCCTGTCCACATTGTGTTTATGGAGCTGATCATCGACCCGGCGTGTTCAACGGTTTTCGAAGCCGAAGCCGAAGAAGCCAACGTCATGAACCGCCCCCCTCGCGAAAAAAATAAACCGCTCTTTGGCCGGCGAACGGTACTGATCAGCTTGCTTCAGGGAGGGGTTGTGTTGGCGATCACGTTGGCGGTATTCGCGATATCGAGGTTCCGAGGTCACGGCGAACTGGAAGCGCGGGCTATGACGTTTACCGCCCTCATCATGGCCAATCTGGGTCTTATTCTAACGAATCGATCATGGTCAAAAACCATCTGGGCCACGCTCAAATCCCCGAACAAGGCGCTTTGGTGGGTTGTGGGAGGAGCCACGTTCTTTCTAGGGCTGGTTCTGTACAATCCCTTCTTGCGGAATCTGTTTCACTTTGCCCCCATCTCTCCCATTGAAGTGGCTATTTGTCTTACGGCGGGCACCGTCAGCATTTTGTGGTTTGAAGCGTGGAAGATGCTTCGAAAATCCATCCAAGACCCCGCCTGACAGGCATCGCCTGAAAGGTCCCGCCTGATCCGTCTCGGCGGACGCCGGATGCCGTATTACTTCACTAGAATAAATTTGCCGCGAGGGACATGGCACAGAGGACAGCGCCGGGTTGAGAAATCCTCCGTTGTTAAACCGCAAACGGAGCAAACAAGGGTGTCCCGAGTTCCCTTCATCCGAGAGGACAGGTGGGTTAAAGCGCCTTTGAAAAGCCGAACGCGGCCTTTCTCGGTTTCCTCGGCCCACCGAAAAGAGCGAACGGCATCCGGATTGCCTTCCCTTTCCGCCTGCTTGATATAGCCGAGATAGACAACACCCGCGTCATACGACTCCGTGTTGATCGTCGATTCCACATTTTCTTTTGTCGATAGGACCACCGGTGTTTCAAGAAAGGCCTTGGGTTCTTCTCCCATCTGTCGAATTAATCCGGCGAAAATCCCCGCGTGAATTTCTTCCGCCTTTGCGGCGGCGCGAAAAAGACTCGCGACTTGATGGCATCCCTCCCCGTCCGCTTTAACGGAAGATGCCTCGGCGCGAACCCGCGCGTTGGATTCCGCGTTAAAAGCCGATCTCAGATTTCCAACGGTTTTCGAGGCGGGCGGTTCCAGGGCCGCGCTTCCACTAAAGAAACCGCATAAAACGAAAACAGCCAGTCCGAATCGTTTAGCCAATTGTTTCGTCATAACTCCCTCAGGTTCGCCCCTTTTTCTTCGCCAGAACAGACTTAAATCCCCTCTCTCTTAAAAGACAGGCGTCGCACCGGCCGCACGGCGTCCGGCCCCCTTGATAACAAGACCAGGTGGCTTCCATCGGAGCGTTGAGCTTGAGTCCCAACCGGACGATATCCGCTTTGGTCAGATGAACCAGCGGCGCCAGAATAGAAATTTTCTTTTTCGTCTCGGATCCCAACCGAGTTCCTAAATTCGATACGCGCTCAAACGCCCGCAAATAGGGGAGGCGGCAATCCGGGTACCCGGAGTAATCAATCGCGTTGGCGCCAATCACAATGGCTTCGGCCCCCAATTGATCCGCCCACGAAAGGGCAAAGCTCAAAAAAACCGTGTTCCTCGCCGGAACATACGTGGAGGGAATGGGACCTTTTAAAATGTTCTTTTCCGCGTGATGAGGCAACGGTTTTCGAGCGTCGGTGAGCGCGGACCCGCCCCACGGGAGAGAAAGACGGACTGTTTGGTGCGGAATGCCGGCCAGACGGGCCACCCGGGCGGCGGAACGGAGTTCTTTTTTGTGGCGCTGTCCGTAATCAAACGAAAGGGCGTAACAAATCCATCCGCGGCGCTGGGCCCAATAGAGAGAGACCGTGGAATCCATTCCACCGGAGAGGAGGACGATGGCTTTCTTATTTTTTGAAGGACGAGGAGGCACGGAAATGGACTCCCGGTTTAGATGCTGTCGAACGTTAACCGCTTCGCCTGAATGGAGCGGCGGCCCAAGAATTGTTGCGCCAACCGCGAAAAGGAGTGGGGGCGGTCCGTGGCGAAGAACGTGAGCTTCCCTTTTTTGCTCGACGCGTTGAGAAGATTGTTTTTCTCAAGAAGCTGCTTCACTTCTCTCGCCGTTTCAAACGCGGAATCAATCAACGCCACCTTTTTCCCCATCACAGACGACAGCGTTTCTTTTAACAACGGATAATGCGTGCATCCCAACACCAGCGTGTCCAGTTTCTTGGAAATAAAGGGGCGAAGGTATTCTTCGGCGATTTTCTTGGTCAGTGGATGCGTCAACCATCCTTCTTCAACCAACGGGACAAAGAGCGGGCAGGGCTTCTCCCAGACTTTCGCGCGCGACGAATATTTCCGAATGGCCTTTTTGTAGGCGTGGCTGGCCACGGTGGCCGGAGTCCCGATGACGCCCACCCGCATGGTCACCGTGGAGAGGATCGCGGCCCGGGCGCCGGGATCAATCACACCCACGACGGGCACCGGTAACCCTCGAAGCGTTTTTAACGCGACGGCGCTGGCTGTGTTACAGGCGACCACGATCATCTTGGCTCTTTTCTGAAGGAGAAAGAAGGCGATCTGCTGGGCGTAGCGCCGGATAATATCCGGCGACTTCGTCCCGTACGGAACTCTGGCCGTGTCTCCGACGTAAATAAGATTCTCTTTGGGCAAAATTTTGGACAATTCCTTGACGACCGTGAGCCCCCCCAGCCCGGAATCGAAAACGCCGATGGGAAGTTGTTTATTATCGTTCATGTTTAAGTTTGGCATGGGTGACGATGGGTCTCGACGCCACCGCTTCCTTTTTTAGAGTACGCCTATTATACGTCAGAATGCCCTCGGCAACCCCTTTGACCAACGAACTACGATACCGGGAGGACCGAAGTTTCACCTCCGAAAACGCATTTGTCAAATAATCCAGCTCCACCAGGACGCCTGGCATCTGCGCGCCCCGCAACACATGGAAGTTGGCTTCGCGAACTTGCGCCGAACTAAGGGAGGACTTGTTCTTGACGCCACGGCAAATCAAGGCGGCGCATTTGGAGGATTCATTAAGAAAATTGTACACGGCCATGGAGGCCAGCAAGGCCGTCAGTTTCGCGGAGTTCCCATTCGAATGCGTCTCAAACGCCACGACGGAGTTCTCAAGACGGGCGACGGTGTTGGCGGCTTCATTCGTGGCATCGGGAGACAGAAAATACGCCTCAAACCCGGAATCGGCGGCGGAGAGAGACGCGTTGCAATGAACGGAAACGAACACGTCGCCATGAGCGGCGTTGGCGATGTCCGTCCTTTTGATCAAGGGGACGAACTCATCCCGCTCGCGCGTCATCACGACACGAATTCCCTTTTCTTTTTTTAAGAAGTCGGCCAACGACTTCGCGAAAGACAAATTAATATCTTTCTCGTACGTTCCTCGAACGCCGGTAGCGCCCGAATCTTTTCCCCCATGCCCCGCATCGATGATGATGGTTCGGAATAATTTATCGGACGGCGGCGGGAGCGCGCTCTCGGGGACGAGGGGCACTTCTTTCGAGAGGGCCGGCGGCGGCGCCTGAGAGACCTTGGCCGTCACGATGGAGGGCACTCTATTTTTCCCAACCACATCCAGCGTTAAAAGGCGACTCACCTCATCCAGCTGGATCCGGCTTGATGAGGCCGATTTCCCAAATTTGACGAAGAGATCCGCCGATTCACGGCGCTGAACCACCCGAATCTCTTTAATGAGATCGTCCCCTTCTAAAACCTGAGACCCGCCCGTTCGCACGTGAAAGAACCGAAGCCAAATCCGCTTCGGACTCTTTTCCAGAACTTGATACGACGCCGTTTTGGGAAGGACCAAGCTCAATCGGTAATGCCCCCCCAAATTTTCAATGGGAGGCAGGTTCATCGCAGAGAGATCGCCTTCGGTCAATTGTTGACGGGGGCCGTCCCACGTGAATTCCGCTTCTGAGAAAGTCGAAAATTCACGGGACGTGACAAACGAAACCGGGAAGAACAGTTGGTTGCGATCAAAACGAAGAGGAACCGCCCGGACACCGATCAATTTCCCAAAATCAACGTCCGATCGGCTCCAATTGGCGCAAAAATTCGCATCACGCCGGCCTAAGCACGCCTGTTGAGACACGGATTCCCACCGGAGCTGGGCATCCGACAAACGAGCCACCTGGTCGACGGTGAGGTACGGGACTCCATCAAACAGGGTGATCTGCCACGGCTCTGTCTGGCCGTATCGAACGACTTGGATCTCGTTTCGCGGCACGAGGGTTTTTGTTTGAGGTTTAACGCGGACAGGAGCGCATCCGAGGACACCGCCAACCGCAAGGAGGGACAACAGCGAGAAACGTCTCCAACGAAAAGAAAGTTTTAAGGCACGTCTCATGGTAAAAATATAACAAACCGTCGAGACCCTGGGTAGGAAAACGTTCGGAGACGAAAGGCGCCGTTCGGCGGGAAAAACTACTGGTGTTCCAGTTCGGTGTTCCAGTAGACGTTATCGATGAACCGCTGCCACGAGGCTTTCATCTGAAATCCCGGGCGAAAAACAACCGCCGCGCTGCCGCGCCATTTTGGCTTGGAGGGTTTGACCAACAGTTTCATGCCCGCTTCATCCGGGAGGTGGCTCCCTTTCTTAAGGTTGCAGGCCACGCACGCCGTCACCACATTGGCCCAATCCGTCTTTCCCCCGCGACTTTTCGGGACCACATGCTCCAGGTTCAAATCGCTGGAATTGAATTTATGCCCGCAATAAATGCATCGGTAATTGTAATGCTCATAAATATTACGGCGGGTGAATTTCACTTCCGATTTGGGCAATCCGTCGAACGTCCGCAGAGAGATGACTTCAGGAATGGCGATTTTAAAACTGGGGGTATGAATGTACCCGGAGGGGTTCTCTTTGATGGCCTCCGACAATTCCCGCCAATCTTCGAACGAATACGTCCGGTAATCCTCATCGACAACGCGGGCGTGGTCGGCGTAGACCAAGCTGATCGCGCGCCTCCAGGAAATAACCTGAATCGCGTAGAAACTCCGATTGAGAACCAACACGTCACTCATAACCACGTTCCCTTCAAAACAACGATGTTAAGATGAGTTTGTATCAAAAATGAATCGATTTCAAGAGGCGTTTAAGAACCGCCCTTATTCCACCGTCACGCTTTTGGCGAGGTTTCGCGGCTGATCCACATCACACCCGCGCAAAACCGCCACGTGATACGCCAGAATCTGAAGCGGGATCACGTTAATAAGAGGGCTTAAATCCTCCGGCACGTTCGGCACATAGATCACATGGGCGGCCTTATCACGGATCACATTGTCGCCCTTCGTCGCCAACGCGATCACATCCGCCCCGCGGCTCCGGGCTTCTTCAATGTTGGAGAGCATCTTGTCATACACCTGCGATTGGGTGACAATCGCCAAAAGCGGCATGCTTTCATCGATGAGGGCGATGGGCCCGTGCTTCATTTCCCCCGCCGGATACCCTTCGGCGAAGATATAAGAAATCTCTTTCAGTTTTAAGGCGCCTTCCAGGGCGATCGGATAATTGAGATTGCGCCCGAGGAAGAGGAAATGACCGTGCCTGAAATAGCTTTTCGCGATCGGGACAATAACCTTCTCGCATTTGAGCGTTTCAGTAATCCACTGGGACACGTGGGCCAACTGCTGTCCCAAGAGCATCAATTGATCGCGAGGAACTGATTTTCGAAGACGCGCCAAATAGAGCGTCAAAAGGTAAATGACAATGAGCTGGCCGGTGAACGCCTTGGTCGATGCGACGCCGATTTCAGGGCCGCAGTGGGTGAGCAAAGTTCCATGGGCTTCGCGCGTCAAGGACGACCCAACCACGTTGGCGATCGTCAGCGTCTTGGCCCCTTTCATTTTAGCCAGGCGGACGGCGGCCAGCGTGTCGGCCGTCTCCCCCGATTGAGAAATCGCCACGACCAACGTGTTCGGCTTCAGCAGCGGATCCCGGTAACGAAACTCGGAGGCGATGTCGACAACGCAGGGGATCCCCGTGTATTTCTCGATCAGATAGCTCCCGACGAGTCCCGCGTGCCAGGAGGTTCCGCATCCGATGAACCGGATTTGTGAAATCTTCCGGGCCTCTTGGGCCGATATCTGGGTCTCGCTTAAATCAATCTCGCCGGATTTCGCGTGAAGACGACCCATGAGCGTGTCCTCAACGGCGCGCGGTTGCTCATGAATTTCTTTGTGCATGAAATGTTTATAGCCGGCTTTCTCCGCCTGAACCGGGTCCCACAGAATTTGAGTCGTTGGGCGCTTGATTTCTTTTCCGTTCTCATCCAGGCAGACCACCCGGTTCTTTTCGAGGAGAACCAGGTCGCCTTCTTCGAGAAAAATAACCTCTTTCGTGTAGGAAAGAATGGCGGGAACATCGGAGGCCAAAAAGTTTTCCCCCTTCCCAAGGCCCACGATCAGAGGACAGTCTCGGCGGGCGCCGATGACCAGATCCGGCACCGACGAGCAAAGAATCCCCAGCGCGTACGTTCCCTTGATTTCCTTAAGGGCCAATTGAACCGCTTTGATGAAATTGTCTCTCTTGGTTTTCGGATTTTTCTTGGCAAGCGCTTTCCAATAGGACGACACCAAATGAGCCGCGACTTCCGTGTCCGTTTCCGAACGGAAATTGAATCCCTTGTTGATCAGCGCTTTCTTAAGAGAAAGATAATTCTCGATGATTCCGTTATGAACAACGACGATGTCGCCCGAGGCGTCGGCATGAGGATGGGCGTTGGCTTCCGAAGGAACGCCATGCGTGGCCCAGCGCGTGTGCCCCAGCCCCACGTGCCCTTTAAGCGGCTTTTTCTGGAGAAGCGTTTCCAAGTTGGACAGCTTTCCCACGCTCCGCCTTAAATCGAACGATCCTCCCGCGCACACCACCATCCCCGAAGAATCATATCCCCGGTATTCAAGCCGCCGAAGCCCGTCCAACAAGACGGTCGTGGCCTGTCGATCACCAATGTATCCTAAGATCCCGCACATAAGGTCCTCGCTATTTTTTTCTTCATCTCGCGAACGGCCGTTTCGAGTCCCACAAACACGGCCCGCGCGACGATGGCAAATCCAATATTAAATTCGTGAAAGTCGGCGCACTCCATGAGTCGCTCAACATTATCATAATCAATCCCGTGTCCGGCGTTCACAATGAGCCCCAGCCGCGTCGCCTCGGCGGCGGATGACTGAATCCGGCTCATTTCTTCTTTCAGCTCGCTTCCCCCGCGAAGAAAAGCCCGCGCGTACGCCCCGGTGTGGAGCTCAACCGCGTCAGATCCCACATCCTTGGCAAGAGACATCGTCTTGGCGTCCGGCTCAATAAACAAGGAAACACGAATCCCCGCTTGATGAAGCTTCGTAATCGTCTCCGCCAGCCGCTTCGGCTGTCCTTTCAAATTAAGTCCGCCCTCGGTGGTGAGTTCTTCTCGTTTTTCCGGAACCAGGCACGTCCAGGACGGCTTGACCTGCCGCGCGATCGCGATGATCTCATCGGAGGTGGCCATCTCAAGATTAAACGGAACGGAGAGGGCTTCTTTCAAACGGCGGACATCCTCGTCCTGAATGTGGCGGCGGTCCTCGCGAAGATGAACGGTAATTCCATCACACCCCCCCTGCACGCACGCGAGGGCCGCTTTGAGAGGGTCCGGAAATGTTTCCCGCCGGGCCTGCCGGAGCGTGGCCACGTGATCGATATTGATTCCGAGCTTGGTCATGCGCCCACGGCCTCAACCACCAAATCGGCGATTTCCCGCGCATACCCATCCAGTTTGGGCTTATTGGGGCCTTCCAGCATAATCCGCAAAAGCGGCTCGGTCCCGGAATACCGGACCAACACCCGCCCATTGTCTCCCAGAATTTTCTCAATGCGTTCAATTTTCTTTCGAACCTGAGGCAAGGCTTCGAGGGGGGCGCGTTCCTTCACGGGAACGTTCAAAAGAACCTGGGGAAATTTTTTCATCCAGTGAACCAGCGTGGAAAAAGATTTTTTTTCTTCACTCACCGTTTTCAACACATGGAGCGCCGTCAAAAGGCCGTCTCCCGTCGGGAGATACTCGCCCAAAATAATATGGCCGGATTGCTCGCCCCCCACGATGGCGTGGTGAAGCCCCATGGCGTGCGACACATGACGGTCCCCCACCGGCGTCACGATGGACTTGATTCCCAGCGTCCGGAGGGCTTTCCGAAGCCCCAAATTGGCCATGACCGTGATGATAACGAGGTTCTTCTTCAACTGACCTTTTTTCTTTAGCGTTTTCGCCAGAAGGGCCAGGATATGATCCCCATCGACAACGGAGCCTTTCTCGTCGACAAAAATAACACGGTCCCCGTCTCCATCAAAAGCAATCCCCAGGTGGCATTTCTTCCGCTTGACGACGCGGGCCAGGTGATCCGTGTGTTGGGACCCACACCGGACGTTGATGTTTTGCCCGGTTGGCTTATGCCCGATAAGAAAAATGGTGGCTCCCAGACGCTCCAGCACCCGAGGGGCGATATCGCTTGTCGCTCCATGAGCGCAATCAACCGCCAAACGCAGATGGGAAAAATCCCCATCGGAGCCGAGCGTCCCAACAAGAAAATCTTCGTAATCATGAGCGAAAGGCGTCGCATCGACACGCCGCCCGCCGGCAAGCCCGCCGGCCTTTTTCCGGCCGCTGGCCTTCCGACCGCTGGTCATCCGACCGCCGGCCAACGGAGCCGAGGCCCCGCGAAATTTGGATTCAACCAAATCTTCCCAGGTGTCAGGCCATTTACGCCCATGAGAAGTAAAAAATTTGATGCCGTTGAATTCGGGGGGATTGTGAGACGCGGAGATCACGACACCGGAATGAAACCGATGCGCTTGAACGAGGAAAGCCACGGACGGCGTGCTGAGAACGCCGGCGTCGAAGACATCAATGCCGCGTTCCAAGAGGCCCTGGGTCAGCTTTTCCAACAGCCATTTTCCGGAGGCGCGCGTATCCCGGACCACCAACACGCGACACCGTTCACCGGGAAATTTCTCTTTCAGAACGGCCCCGGCGGCACGGCCCAATTGATACACGTCCCGGGATGTCAGAGGCGAATACCCCGCCTTCCCTCGAATTCCATCTGTTCCGAACAATCGGCCCATGGCTTTATTTTCCGCCGAGAGAAAGCAGGGAAAAGCGGCCGGACTCAATCACCGCGACATAAAGCCATAAGAGGACGGCCAGCAAAAGGGCCAGAAACTTTAGCCCCATGTTTTCCGCTTTAAAAAACGTTTTTAACGACATAGCGACCCTTTCTTAAACCGTCGTTTCCGGATTCTTCGGCGGCGTGGCGGGAGATCGATAAAGATCCACCAATTGTTGCCGAAGCTCATCCGGATCAATCTTTGTCACAATTTTCCCCGCTTGAGCGAGAGAAACGCCCCCCGTTTCCTCCGACACGCAAATCGACCAGGCGTCGGACACCTCGGTGATTCCCACCGCGGCCCGGTGACGCGTCCCCAACCATTTTTCAAGCGACGTATCCTGGGAAAGGGGCAGTATGCAGCCGGCGCCGGCCAAGCGGCTGCCGCGAAGGATCACCGCCCCATCATGAAGAATCGAGGGAGGCTGAAAGAGAGTGAGCAACAATTCTCGCGTCACAAGTCCATTAATGGGCGTTCCGGTCTCAAGATAATTACGAAGCCCCATGTCCCGCTCAATCACAAGGAGCATTCCCATCTGCCGGCGGGAGGCTTCTTTGACGGCCGCCACAATTTCATTAACGACCATCATTTCCTCGTGAATGACCATCCTTGTCGTTGTTCCCGTGCCCAACCGCGCCAACGCCGAACGGAGTTCCGGTTGAAACAAGACGGCAAAAACAACGACGCCGGCGATCCAAAATTTCTGAAGGAGCCAATTAAGAACGGGGAAACCCAAGAGTTGGGAGAAGAAGGTAAGTAAGACAATAATGACGATACCCACGACAATTTGAACAGCCCGGGTACCCTGGATAAACAAAAGCAACTGGTAGAAGATAAAGCTCACCAACAAAATGTCGATGAGATGAACGAGATATCTTCCCCAAAAGGAACCGATGAATTCCATTATTTTTTTATGAGACCGAGGCCGGAGTTTCCGCGGGCGGCAGGCCGATCACCTGAGACACTTCGTCCGCATTTAAAATTTCTTTTTCGATCAACGCCTTCGCCAGCGCGTTCAGCTTGTCCCGATTTTTCTCCAGAAGATCTTTCACCTTATTAAACGCGGAGGAAAGCATGTCTTTCACTTCCTGATCGATGTCCTGGGCTGTTTTCTCCGAATACCCGCGATCATGGGCGAGATCCCGCCCCAAGAACACCTCGGCTTCCGGTTTTTTGTAAGTAACAGTTCCCAACTTATCCGACATGCCGAACTCACAAATCATTTTATTGGCGAGCGCGGTGGCTTTCATGATGTCGTCATGGGCTCCGGTTGTAATCTCGTTAAAAACCAATTTCTCCGCGACGCGGCCGCCGAGAAGGACCAAAAGCCTGTTCAAGAGTTCAGTCTTGGAGGTCAGATACCGGTCTTCTTCCGGCAACTGGAGTGTGTACCCCAAGGCGGCCCCTCGGGAAATAATGGAGATCTTGTGAACGGGGTCCGCCCCCAACGTGAGCTTGGCCACGAGCGCGTGACCGCATTCATGATAGGCCACGATCTGCTTCTCGCGGTCTGAAATAATGCGCGATTTTCTCTCAGGCCCCGCCATGACGCGGTCGATGGCGCTTTCCATGTCCTGCATCTCAACAGCGGACCGATTGTTGCGGGCCGCTAGAAGCGCCGATTCGTTGACCACGTTGGCCAAATCCGCTCCGACGAAGCCGGGCGTCCGGCGCCCGATGATATTTAAGTCGACGCTGGGAGAAAGCTTCACGTGCTGAGCGTGAACAGTCAGAATTCCAATCCGCCCTTTTAAATCCGGAGCGGGAACCATGATATGGCGGTCAAATCGACCGGGGCGTAGAAGTGCCGGGTCCAACACATCAGGACGGTTGGTGGCGGCAATCAGAATCACGCCCTCCCGGCTTTCGAATCCGTCCATCTCAACCAAAATTTGATTCAAGGTCTGTTCCCGCTCGTCATGCCCCCCGCCGATACCGGCGAAGCGGTGGCGCCCCACGGCGTCCAACTCGTCAACGAAGAGAAGGCACGGCGCGTTTTTCTTCCCTTGTTCGAACAAATCGCGAACGCGGGCCGCTCCCACGCCGACGAACATTTCGACAAACTCGGAACCGCTGGCCGAGAAAAAAGGAACTCCGGCTTCACCGGCCACCGCTTTCGCGAGCAGCGTCTTCCCCGTTCCCGGAGCGCCGTAGAGAAGAACGCCCTTCGGAATCTTGCCCCCCAACTTCTGGAATTTGGCGGGATCCTTCAGAAACTCGATAATCTCCTGCAGCTCCTCTTTGGCTTCATCGGCGCCCGCCACATCCTTAAACATGATCCGGTTCTTTTTATTGGTATTTTGATTCTTGGCTTTGCTTCGCCCGAAGGCCATGGCCTGCCGGCCGCCGTTTTGCATTTGACGAATGACCACGAACCACCAGAGGAAAAAGAAGAGGCCGATCCAAAGCACGTTCACAAGGATGGAATTGAGCCACCCCCGGTCCTGAACCCCGCTGTAACTGAGGACGCCGTATTGATCCAATTCATTAATGAGCGCCGGATCCGGAAGAGGAATGGTCTGAAATTTCTGATCCGCCTTATTCTCCGTCTTGTAGGTCCCCTCGATGAGGTTTTCCATCACCTTGATATCCTGAACGGACCCCAGCTTCAGAAGGCGCTTGAATTCGGAGTAGGGAATTTTCTGATTGGCCGGAAGCGTTTTGAAGCTCTGGATCAAAAACAGAACCAGCACGAAAACGATAATCCAGATGAAAAAAGACCGCGAGTTATTTTTATGCATGTCGTTTGGTATCCCTGAATATAAGTGACATTAGATGCAAAAAGTCGTCATCGAAGGTGCGATGGGCCAATCCAGAAATGCTTGGCGGAAGGCGAGCCCTTGGATTTGGAAAGCCGTTCAGCGATCCACCCCTTTCTCAACTGAAAAACCCGCCCGCTGGTGGGGGGAGAGCCCATCCAAAATCTCAATCTCTCCACTCCGCTAAAAGTCAGCAAATCTTTTCCGGCGATCCGGCGGAGAAAGCGCCTCTGAACGGATCGAGAATATCTTAATAGCCCCTCAAAATCAAGCAACTGACCCGCCCCGCTTTTTCGAAGAAGCCGGGTCTCCAATCGCGCCATTTCTGATTCCCAAAACGACTCTTCATCACGGATCATTTCCGCCGTCTGCGCCAACCTTTCTTTGACCCCCGGCGCCCGCGATTCCAAGAGGGGAATGACGGACAAACGAAGCCAATTTCGAAGGAACCTTCGGTTCTGGTTGCTGGCGTCCTTGCGATAGGGCGCCTTCCTCTTTTTGAGCCACGCTACAATGTCTTTCTTGCTCAGCGATAAGAAGGGTCGGCACAAATGAACCGAAGAACCCATTTCAGGCCGGTCCTCCTGAATCCCCCCCAATCCCGCGACACCGGTTCCCCGAAGAAGATTCATCAGAATCGTCTCCGCCTGATCATCCAACGTATGAGCCGTGAAAATCGCCGCGCATCCGGCCGCCTCAGCCATTTGAAAGAGCGCCTTGTAGCGTTTAACGCGTAAACCTTCTTCAAGGTTCCCCTTTCGGATTCGAAGGGGGGCTTGTTTGACGCGAACCGGCCAGCCGCACCGGGCCGACAAACGGCGGACAAAGACTTCGTCTTGAGCTGAAGCCTTCCCACGAAGGGCATGATTCACGTGCCCCACGAGAAACCGATAGGGCAAAGCCGTCTCAATCTCCCGAAGAGCCAACACGAGAGCCACCGAATCAGGACCTCCCGAACACGCCACCAAAATCCGGCTGCGGGACCCAAGCCATGACGATTGTCGCTTAAAGAAAGGAATCAAACGCGGCGCCAAGGTATTCATAGGAAGGAATTCTAATACAAACGCGGATCGTCCGTGAGCAATAACGAGGGAAAGATAATGTTGGCTACTTCTTCGCGGAGACGGTTAGAGATCGCCCCATGCTGCGCTGAGCGAGGTACGTGAAAAGCATGAAAGAGCGAGTGGCTTCGATATCTTGAAAAAGAAAAGCGGACGACCCTCCGTCGGATTTCGACCTCGGGAGCGACGGATCCGGCGCGGGAACAGGATAATCAGGAAACATCAAGAAGGGATCCGTGGAATTGGACCGGGCCATGCTTCGAATCGTGACCGGGCGATCCCCCTTGTCTCGAATGAGACCGGCGACGTTCTCCAGGATCGGAAGCGCCTCGTCCCTTAAAATCTGAAGACCCGGCACAAAAAGCTGATCGTGAAATAAAATAATCTCAAGACCTTTTTTGGTGTCGTTGATCTTGACGATATTGTCCGTGTTCGTGGTCCTGTTTTTCATCCGATCGACCAAAGACTTGCGAGCGGCGATGATGTCTTTGGCGTTCGTCGCCGATTCCCCAACGGAGGACCCTTTTTTGGCATCCAAGAGCGAATCCCAAGACGCGCCGGATTCTTTTTGGGTCTTTTCTCCTCCCTGCTGATCCCATTCCTGAATTCGTTTTTCCGCGTTTCCGATATAATCTTTGACGATCTCGTTGTCCGGTTGGATCCGTTCAACCTGTTTAAAAAGATCGAGCGCGCGGATGTATTGTTTGTCGCCGTAAAGGCGAAGCCCCTCTTGCATAAGGACCTTCACGCGCGGATCCTCCTCCGCGCGAGCGCGAGGCGGCATTCCCGCCAACAGAATCAAAAACGGCATCCACACGAGAAAGCGCCGAAGGCGAGACGCATGTCCGTTCTGGCTTAAATTCATCATTTTGTGATCTCCAGCACCACTTGCGTGATCTCGCCCCGGTTTCCAGGCAAGGAACTGCCCACCTGAAATTTATCCGGGGTCTGGAGAAGATTCTCTTGGAGAATTTTCTTCCAGGCCGCGATCCGTCGTTGCCCCAGGTCTAAGTTCTTCTCAAACACGGTAATGGAAAACGGGGCGCCCTGATACTTTTTTAATTCATTGAGAAGCTGATTCACGAGAACATTCAGCATCGGAGAAAAAACGTCTGTCCCGGTCTCATACAATCTCTTATTGCTGAATTCAAAGATAATGGTATTCCCCTTCACGTACCGAAGAGCCGGAAGCCAAATGGGGTCTCCAACCATGGTGCGGCTTGTCTCCGGCGTTTCCCGGATCACAAGCATCGAAGAATAAATCTCATCCGTCCGAAGAAGAAATTCGCCCCGGCTTGTTCCGTCCCATTGAATGGGATCGGTGGGAACGGTATTCCCGTCCACCTTATAAAGAAGGCTGTTGTTTTGATCCACGACGATAAACGTCCAAGTCTCCTGCTCCCCGCGCGGAGGCGCCGCGTTGGGGCTCTTATCCACGATGATCGGGTTGGCCGGCGCCGGGTAAGACTGGACGAAAAACGGCGGCCTCGGGAATTCGATCATGGACGGCCGGAAAGTTTTTGGGCTGTTCACATCCATCATGGCCACTTGTTTTTCGGCGTTCACGTAATCCAACTCTTCCGTCAAAATCCAATCCGTCTGGCCGAGCCGGGAAAATGGGATAACGTCTTTCATCGGCACGTCCGGAACCGGCGCCACCCGTTCGATGAAGATTTGATCTTTCGCTTCGCCTTTGATCGTCACATCAAGCGGCGCCGCGATCAAGGACACCGCTTGGAAACCAACAGCCAGATGAATAAGAACTTTCTTCATAAATTTAGTTCAACGCGTAATTAAACGTGATGGTCCCGACCTCTTCCCGATTTTCCTGAAGCCCGACAAATTTCCACTGACGGAGCGCTTTCTTGGTCCACTCGTCCAACTTAGGATACCCGGAACTCCGACGAACCACAATGGACTCCTTCACAAAGCCCTCCGGCGCCACCGTGAATTCCAAAATCACGGAGGCTTCCACCCCTTCATTGATCGCCCAATCCGGATATTCGGGAAGAACCCGCTTTTCCACCTTCCGGTCTTTGAGCGGTCCCGTGATAACGAACATGGACTGTTTCTCTTTCTTAATTTTAACCGCCGCGATGACCGGCGCCACGGGCGCCGAGGTCTGGACTGTTTGACCCACGCCAGGGGCCCCCGCACCCGCCGGCAAACCGCCTTGATACGACCGGCCGGCGTCTTTTTTTGTGGCCGCGGCCGATGCTTCTTCTCCAACAGCCCCTGCGGTTCCAGACCCGGCCTTTTTGCTCATGGCGATCATGGACGGCGCCGCGTCCCGGGCGATAATCGTGTCCCGAAGTCCCAATTTTTTCTCTTCCCCGAGCTTCCCCACTTGAACGTTGCCCAATCGTCCCTTGTTCGCCATCTGAGGAGGCGGCGCTGAAAATTGCTCCACTTTCCCCCGCCCGGTGCGGATCGCGATGGCCGGGGCCGCCGCGTCGGCGATTTTGGGGCCGTCTCCTCCAATGGATTGGATGGTTTCGTTGCTCGCCATTTCAAATTTTCCACGGTTCGATTTCTGAGGAGCCTGAGGCGTCACAACCCCCAATTTGCTCGCTGACAGCGGCGCCAGAGCGGCGGCGTCGCCCTTCAATTTCAACTGCGCCTGCGTGACGAGATTCGGGTCCGCCTGTGTCTTAAATCCTGATTTCGTTTGAAGCGCGGGCTGAATCTTTTCCGCCTCCTTCAACTTGGCCTCCAGCTGAATGGGCTTCGGTCCCGTCGCCAATTCTTTCGGCACCTCTTTTTTAACAGGGACCGGAGGAGGCGGCTCTTTTCGAACGAGCGCCTTCAATTTTTCCATAAAACTAGACTTATCCACGACCGGCGGAGGAGGTGGCGGAATCGGTTCTTTCTTTAAAGCCTCCTCATCGATCAAATCGATCGCCACGAGGCGGCTGGCCTTGTGATCCATCGACTGTTTCCTCACATCAAATCGCATGTAATAAAGCGGGGCGTGAAGGGCCAGCGCCAAGATAAGCGCCAGGATGTCCATCCGGAAGGACGGCTCATGATCACTCCAATGAGCGGGGAAAACCATCTCGGCCATAAACTATCCGTTCACCTTCTTCTGTTCGGTGCCAATCGAAATATTACGCGCGCCGGCCTTCTTGCACTTCACAATCAAATCGGTTAACGACAAATAAGACGAGGTCTGATCCACGCGAAGAATAATCAGCATATCGGGATCTTTCTTGACGAGCTTGGTCAACTCGGCGACCATCTGATCGAGGGTGATGATGTCGGTGTTCATACCCAAGCGGCCGTCCGTCGATTGCGTGATCGCGATGTTTCGTTCTTTGCTTTCGATCGTGATGGCCTTCGGCAGTTTGACCGGCAAATCCGCCGTTTGAAGAAGCGGAGACGTCACCATCAAAATAATGAGAAGCACCAAACACAGGTCGATCACCGGGACAATGTTCACGCCAGCGATCGGCGCCTCCTCTTGAAGAATAGATCTCAGGTTCACGAGGCCCCCCCTCCGCCTTTGAGAAGCGACACCTTCTCCGCTCCTTTTTGCTTGGCCAAATCCAATAAATGGACAACGTCTCCCACTTGAATAGCGTCTTCCGCGGAAATGATCACCGGCCGGTCCGGATCGTCATGCAACTTGATGGCGATTTGCTCTCCCAGAAATTCTTCCGACTCAACAAGGTTGTTGTTTAAGAAAAGGCCCTGGGCCGTTATCTTGATGTAAAGCGGGTCCGGCGCCTTGGCGCTCGAAAGCGCCGCCCGGACCTTTTCCAATTTGGGCGTTTGGACGCGGATCATCGACGACATCACCATCGGNNCGGCGAGAGAACCATGAGAACGATCAGGAGCACAAGAGACAAGTCGGCCAACGGCACGACGTTGATCTTATCCGTCTCTTCGAGTCCCTCTGATTCCTGAATGTCCATCGGTTTTGTCCCTTTTTCTTATGACTTGCTCTTCGCCATCGTTATGAAAATAATTTCCTGGCTGAAAATATCGGTGCTGGAGAGGGAGCCTTTCATCCAAATAGTGAACCAGTTGTAGATAACGGCCGCCGTGATAGCCACGGCGATACCCGCCGCCGTCGAAATCAACGCTTCGGAGATACCGGCCGCCACAATGGTGGGTCCGCCGGAACCGGACAACGCCAGGTCACGGAAGGACCGCATCACGCCCAGCACCGTTCCCAGGAGTCCCAAGAGCGGGCAGATAAAACTGAGCGTTCCGAAGATCCACAAGCGCTTTTGCAGAAGCGCCTGAAACCGCTGGTGATAAAACAAAAGAAGGCTTTCCCGTTCGTTCCGGGGAAGATGCATGGCGTCGATTTGACCGGCGACGGCTTCCGCCACGAAACCGCGACCCCGAAGCGCTTCCTTTTTGGCGTCCGCCACATTCCCGTTTTTGAGGTTGATCCGAATCCGATCCAACCACCGGTTGCTGACGCGCGCATACCGCATGAAGTAAATCATCCGTTCGAACGCGGCCGTGATGCAAATCACCGACAACCCCAGCAAAACCGGCAGGACGATGCTGACCGCCATAATCTCTCTAAACGTCAGAGTTCCCATTTACGCCTCCTTCCTCATTTGACCCCGATAAGTGAATTTCGTTCCAAAAAAATTATTGTTCCAAGACCTTCCGAAGCTCTTCAAGCCGGGTCTTCGCGTTGGATAGCGCGGTTTGATCCGTCGCGTTTTTGGCCACATCCGTATACACGTCCATCGCCTGTTTGGCCTTCCCCTGGGCGATGTAAAGCTCGGCCAGGCGGCTGATCCCGGCAATGCGATACCCATTGTCTTTGGGAGCTGAATTCAAAAGCCGCTCGTACGTGGACGCTTCCTGAGCCGCTTGACCGGACTGGGAATAGACATTCGCGAGGTTGTACATCGCTTCGTTAAATTCTTCCAACGACGGGCTCACCTGCTCGTAATATTTCACCGCCTCATCGCCCTTTCCGTTTCTCTCCTTGATTTGAGCGATCTGCAGAAGCAGGCCGGCTTTTTCCTTGGGCGTTCCGGCCCGAGTCAATAAATTTTCATACGCCTGGGTGGATTCCGCCGTTTTCCCGATTTTGGCGTAGGCCACCGGAATATTTTCAGCCGCCGTCTTGGCCAATGGATCATCGGGATAGCGATGAATGAACGTTTCAAACGTCACGGCGGACTCATCAAACCGGTTTTGATTGAACAGACTCACCCCTAAACGAAAGAGAGCGGTGGAGGCCTGATCATCGGCGGGATATTGCGCCAGGAAATTCTTGTACGCCGAGGCCGACTCCGCGTAATTTCCCTGCGAGTAAAGAGATTCGGCCCGGTAGAACGACGCCTGCGCCGATAGAGACGAAGCCGGGAAATCGATTAAAATCTTTTCAAAATATCCCAGGGCCGCCGGGTAATTCTTTTCGTTGTACGCCTTGGCCCCTTTTTCCCAATAGAGATCCGCCAGCACTTGCGACTTCGCCTGCCCTTTCGTCAGCTTCTCCAGCTCCGCGTCGCTTTTGCCCACATGAACATAGGACATCTGAAGGAAGTCTTGAACGCTCACCGCTTCCTCCGCGTCCGGATAAAGAGCCAAAAACTCCTGAAATTTGGGAATGGCATCGGCGTAATTGCCGGCGTTGTAATACGAGTGCGCGAGCTGCAAGCGGGCTTCTTTGACGCGAGAACTGGTCGGATGCTTGACAATAAACGCCTGATACGCTTTGACGGCGGCCGTGGTCTGCGCCAAATCAAACAGGGTCTTGGCGGCCTGGAACTGGGCCTTCTCCGCCAAGGGGTGGCCGGGATACGTGTTCGCCAGCTTCATCCAGGCATCGACGGCGTCCGAATAATATTCCAACCGATACAGCGATTGCCCTTCTTGATACATCACCTGAGGAATGCGGGCGTCTTTGGGATAATCCTTTTCGAAGGTCCGATAGAACCCGATGGCCTTGTCGTAACTTTTCTGGTTGTAATAAATGTTGGCCGATTGAAGCGTGGCGAGGGCCAGCCAGTCCGCCCGGTTCTTGGCCTTCGCGATGGCCGCGAATTGCTGCAACGTTTGAAATCCGGCATCCAATTGGTTGTTTTGAGCCAGCGCCACGGCGAGCCCCAAATACGCGAACGGCGTGAGAGGATGATCCGGAGCGGCGGACAAAAACTGCTGGTATCGTTTCTGGGCCAGGGCGTAGTTCCCGAGGCTTAAGTGCCCTTCCGTGATCCAAAATTCCACTTCCGGATTTTGCTTCTGGATGTCCTCCGGCATCGTGGCCCAATAGTGGTAGACGTGCGTGACGAGCTCCTGCCACCGCTGAGCGCGCACGTAAGACATCGCCATCAGTTGAAGCGCCCGGGCGGCGTACGCCGAACTGCCGAAACGGTCCACGATCGTCTGATACGCGGCCAAGGCTTCCGCCGGACGATCGACTTTGTCGTAGCAATAGCCTTCAATCAACAGAATCTTCGGAGTGAGCTCAACATCATAAAATTTATTCAAACCTTCTTCCGAGAGCGACAACGCGTCGACATATTTTCCAAGCGCGGCCAAGGCCCACATGAGTTGATAATTTTCATCGGGCGTCCGGTCTTTGGCGCGCCCTTTCTTCTTGATCCGGTCGGCCAACTCGGATATTTTGTCCAACTGAACCCAGGTTTCCCCGGTCAAATGCTGTATTTTCTCCGCCAATGTCGGACGAACGTCTTGTTTGAGCAGTGGCTCGAGGCGAGCCAACGCCTCTTTAAAATTCTTCCGCCTGAAATCCGCCGCGGCCAGGCGAAACTGGGATTCAACCTGAAGCGTCCCGTTGGGATACTCGCCCAACCACCGGTTGAAGCTTTGATAGGCCAGTTGAAAATCCTGCTGTTGATAATACGTTTCCGCCACCTCAAAAGACCCGCGCTGCGCCCAAACGGTCCCGGGATACGTTTGGGTCAATTTCTGAAAATACGAGAGCGCCTTGGGAATCAGCCCCAACCGGCGGTAGGAAATCGCGGCGAAATAAAGATTTTTGGGATCGTCCAAATCCTTCTCGAAAAAGGAAAGCCCCCGCTGATATTGCTCATTCTGAAAAAGCATGATTCCCAGCGGATACAATGCGCGCGGATAGGTTTTGTAATAGTCGTTTTCAAGGAGAAGAATGTCCAGGTGAGCCTGGGCGCTGGCGCGATTCCCCTGGGCCAGGGCGGCCATCGCCATTCCCAGCGTCGACTCCGCCTCCAGCGCCGGGTGGCTTGATTTCCGGACCACGGAAAATTGGTCGTACGCTTCGCCGTAAAGCCCCATATGGAAATAACACTCCGCCAAACGATACTGGAAGCTGGCCAGTTTATACGCGTCCGCCAACGGCATTTCCGTCAACTGAAGATAAATTTGAGCCGCCTCACGGTAATTTTCCGTTTCAAACAAGAGCTCGGCCATCGTGGCCCGGGCATTGATGACGGAGATATGATCGGCGGGCTGTTTTTCCAGAATATAGGAGAGGGCGCGGTAAAAACTTTTCGGATCGTGCGAATGGAAGCTGATTGAGTATTCGGATGATTTTCGCGTGGGGCTGAAACGACCGGCCATGGACAACGGCGCCAGGCCGCTCAGACAAAACAAACTCACACAACTGGCCAGAAGACCGCGCCGGATCATGTTTCGTCGTTTGGTGTCGGAAAATGAAGGCCGCTGATGGGCCTTCCGTTGAATGTAATTTGGCAATGTATTACGTGTCATTTTATCTAGTGGTTCGCTTGATTCGAGTATAACAGAAGGGCTATTTTTTTACCAGAAGCTGAAAAAAAAGGCTCGGCACCGCTCGCGCATCCCGCCCGACAAGCCGCATAACGATAACTGGCTCCAAATATGCTAAATAACCCCCATTCGAAGAAAGCGGGAGGCGCGCATGTCCGTTCTTGTTGTGGGTTCAGTGGCGCTGGACTCAATCAAAACACCTTTTGGCGATATTAAAGAAGCCCTGGGAGGATCAGCGACATACTTTTCCTATTCAGCCAGCTTCTTTTCGCCGGTTCAACTGGTAGCCGTGGTAGGGGCGGACTTTCCGGTGGATCATATCAAACTTCTTCAAAAAAAAGGAATCTCCACCGACGGCCTCGAATCGCGTCCCGGAAAAACCTTCCGATGGACGGGCTCCTATGAGAAAGACATGAACAGCGCCAAAACCATCTCCACGGATTTGAATGTGTTTCAAACGTTCCAGCCCAAAATTCCGGCTCACTACGCCTCCACCCCCTATGTCTTTCTGGCCAACATCGATCCCGACCTGCAGTTGGCGGTGCTGGATCAGATTAAAAAGCCGCTTCTGGTCGGGTGCGACACCATGAACCTCTGGATTGCAACGAAGCCGGACTCTCTCCAGCGGCTTCT